>JAHIVO010000084.1 GCA_018816445.1 Patescibacteria group bacterium | reverse complement strand
GTCTCATACCTCTACATTACACATGACCTAGCTACCACTAGGCAGGTATGCGATAAAATAGCTATAATGTATTTAGGAAAATTCGTAGAGGAAGCAGAAACAGAAGAATTATTGAAGAACCCTTTACATCCCTACACTCAAGCCCTAGTCCTAGCAGTTCCTATTCCTGATCCAACGGCTCGTAAGAGTAAAGTTACTATTTCAGGAGAGATTCCCAGCCCCATAGATCTCCCTTCAGGATGCAGGTTCCACCCAAGATGTCCATACGCGAAGGAAATCTGCAGAAAAGAAGAGCCTAATCTAGTTGAAGTTGGGGATAACCATCGGGTGGCATGCCATCTAAAAGCTTCCGCTCCTAGGTAGGCAACCCTTGCTCCAGGACTGGCAACACGCCCCATAACCTTTAAGCGGCTATGAGCCCCATTAAACGGTATACAGTTGTGCGATAAAGAGGTAAATAGTCTTGGAAGAAAGGTATTCGGGTAGAACATTCATGATAGTCTTAACGGCTGTCAACGCTAGCCTTTACACCGTCGTCGGGTGTTTGACATACCTCGGCGTCGTGGTGTTCGGGGTGAGGTTCTGGCCTGCGGTGGTGGTCCCAGCCGTCTTCTCGGTTCTATTCGGGCCCCGTGTCGGGGGCGTCGGCGCCGCCATAGGGATATTCCTCTGCGACATGTTGTCACATGGGATGCCCCTTCTCAGCCTTTCGGTGGGGGTGACATCTAACTTCATATGCTTCTACCTCCTAGGTCACATGACCAGAGAATATAGCTTGAGGAAATACATGATTGCAGCCACACTGAGCCTTCTCGTGGGAAGCACGATCATAGGAGTCGGAGTATATGCTTGGAGCCAGTTCTATCTTCTCCCCGGAGCAGTGGAAATCTCTCCCATGCCTATGGTTGCTGCCTGGAGCACCTTCGCATGGACCTTCATATCTGAGATACCGTTCCTTTTGATACTTGTTCCGCCGATAGTCGAGGCGGCAAGAAAGACCATTCCCTCATTAAGAGAAGACAACAACTCGTAAATTTTAAGTAATGATGCGTGCCGTTGAATGGTGGGGGGGGCTATGGGCCTAATGGAGTTTTTGGATCCTGGATGTCGGGTAAATCGTTGCAGGGAGATTGACATTGGCTCGGCCAGGCGGGTCCCCGCTCCCGGGGTTTTCCAGCCCTTGCTCCAGAGCCGGCAACATTCCCCACCTTCCAATGCTAAAGCTTAAACGGTAGGGTTAACCAGTAAAAGGTAATGCACGAAACGCGTGCAGAAAGAAAAAAGGAAAAAGGAAAACAAAAATGTTAACTGGAAAAAACTTTGATCTGATAATTTTTCTGCTGACAGTTGCGGGGATGTACTTGTTCATGCGTAAGGCGGAGGGGGGTAGACTCCCGAACATCCGTTCGATCCCGCTCTTGGAGGAGCTTGACAGCATAATCGGACGCGCCGCAGAGATGGGGAGACCAGTTCACTATACCACAGGTTATGGCGGATTGCACGATGAATGGGCTGTGATGTGCGTCGCCGGTCTAGCTATTCTTAGTAAAGTTGCGGAGATGTGCGGCAAATACCGTGTCTGGTTACAGTTCACCTGTTTCAGGGGCTACCTCGTACCAATCGGCCAAGACATTCTGAAGACTGGCTACGAGAAAGGAGGGGCACCGGAGATGTACACACCAGATATGGTCACATACGTTGGGGAGGATCAGCCTGCCTACATCGCTTATATAATGGACTATTTCATGACGGAAAAGCCGGCTGTGAGCATGGTCTTCGGGGCGATACAGGCAGAGATGAATAACATACTGATGCAGGCTGCTCGGGTCAACGCCATCAGCCTCGCCGGAACCCCTAGACTCTACTACCAAGGCAAGATGGCCCTCATGTGCGATTACTGCCTTTTAGGAGAGGAGCTGTATGTGGCGGGTGCGTCCATAACCAAAGACCCGGTTCACTTGGGCTGCATCGAGGCCGAGGACTGGTTCAAGGTGGGAATAATAGCACTTCTTGTTATTGCCTTAATACTAACAACCTTGGGGATGGAGAACTTGTTACAGAGTTTACTAAAATGGTGAGGGATGAAAAATGTCTTTTATAAAACAAAAAGAGTTTGCGATAATCCTCTTCGTTCTTCCTCTACTCTTCCTATTGTTCAACTACTACACCGGCATAGCTGAACCGGCTGCATCAGAACTGATCAATTGGGGTTCATATCTATGGAACTTCAGCATGATCATTGGAACGTACTCCCTGTTCAGGGTTCATGGGACTAACATAGCCAAGAAGGGAAAGGATTGGTCCTACAGTGTGGTCATCTTCATCTCCTTCGTCACCTACTTCGCTGCTTCGTATGTCTCACCGGATGTGTTCAAACTCATTTTGGACTACATCCAGACACCGATAATGCTCACCATATGGATGGGGGGCTTCGCCACATTAACGATGGTATTCAGGGGTGCCAGAACAAAGAGTTACCTCGGGGTACTACTTTTGCTCGGCTCGATATTTACGGTACTACGAATGGCACCAATTGGGCCACTGATCTGGCCTGGGTTCCATACAATCGGGATGTGGATAAACGATGTTCCTAACATGGCGGTGATGCGCGCTATTACCATCGTGATGGGTGTCGGTCTGATCGCCACATTGGTTCGAGAGATACTTGGTAAGGAGACCCATTACCTAGGTGATTGAGATGACAGAGAAGAAGAAGTGGTACAATATATCGATGGATGTCCAAGACTCGCTGGTCTACTTTATCCTCATCTTGCTATGCGGTACCGTCGTACTGTACCCACTCGGAATACCGCTAAACGTGACAAAAGAGACACGTGAATATTATGATGCTTTGATAGCAGTGCCAGAGGGAGGGGTAATCCTCTACGACGAGGCTTACATGGTTCAGTCCTACGTGACGGGCTCAGAAATAACGATGTTCAGGATGATGTTCGACCTCATAAGGGAGAAGGACGTCAAACTAATCATAGTCTCATCCTGTGTAGACGGTCCTCTTGGAGGCGCGATGATCGATAAGCTTCTAGCAGAGGGCGTCGATAAAACTGGCACAACATACGGAGTTGACTATGTGAACTTCGGATGGCTCCCAGGCTTCGAGTTGGTGCTCTCCTCCATTTCTAAGGACATCCAGACAGTGACCATGAACGATGCCTACGGTACACCAATGTCTCAGATCCCGATGATGAAGGATCTTACCACGGCGGATATTGACGTTTTTTGCTTCAGCTGTGGTGTGTCCGCTGATCCGTGGATGCGCCAGTGGGGACCTCTCCATAAACCGATCTTGATGTCCGGTGGCTCATCTCTGATAGCTCAGGCCATGCCCTATTATCAGTCGAGAGTACTAACCGCCTACCTTAACGGTGCCCGTGGACTAGCCGAACTCGAGCAGATATACGGGAAGTTCACGATCGCAACAGCTCTCATGGACGCCACGAACCTTGCCAGCCTCTACGGAATATGCCTGATACTATACAGTAACATCCGATACCAGATGGACAGGAGGAAAATGCAATGAACGTAGTCGGTGAATTTATTTTTGCCGCGATAATACTAATGATATGGAGCGTCCTCTACAAGAACAACCCCTTCTACAAGCTCATATCAAGCATGTCGGTTGGTCTTATGCTCGCCTTCTGGTTGAAGGGGGGTATAGACGCCATCATAAAGGATGTCTTAAGACCGGCACTGTTTGATATGAACTTAGCAAGGTTCTCCGTCCTCGTCTTGGGAGTTATCATGTTCCTGAGGTTCCACAAGGGTCTAGCTTTTGCCTCAAAGTGGCCGATAGCCATCCTCGCAGGGGTGGGCACAGCCATCGCTACTAAAGGGGCAATCCCAACGATGATTCTATCCCAGATTACAGTCGGCTCATTCGTAAACACAGACATCCTAGGGAATTTGAACACCATATTGATCTGGATAGGCGTAATATCGACGCTCGTCTACTTCATATTCAGCTTCAAGCGTGGACCCATGGTCGGCGGGATCTCTAAGATAGGGCAAGTGTATATGATGATCGCCTTCGGCGTCATATTCGGTCAGTACGTATACGGGACATCAGTGATGGCACAAATGCTATACCTATTAACGTATCCAGGCTACTACGCCACGATAATAGCCATACTAGTTCTAGCCGCCTCTATCGCCAGAGAGAAGATGAAGACGAAACCAGCTGAGGAAACTAAGGCTTAACTTTCCATCTTTTTTAAAAAGAATCCAATACTTATTGTTATCCAATCGATTCAGAAGAGGAGGTAGAGCCCTCACGGTTCCCTTGAACTAAACCTCTGATCCAACCAAAAACATCTCTTCTTTTCTCGCCCTTTAGCTCTTCTTTCTTCTTCTTTTTCTCTGTTTCCTTCTCCTCACCTAGTTCACTGATCCTATTTATGAGCCTTACCAGGTTCTCGTTTTTCTCGAATACGGATATGTACTCATAAGGCAGATTCTCAAATAAGGGCGTGAATGGTGCGAGGAAGACCCGTCCGAGTTGTCCACCTATGTAAGATACGGGTCTTAAAGTCCCTATGAGTAGCGTCGCGGGGAGATCCATCTCCCTCTCTATAACCTCTCTTGCGACCTTCTCTATGATTCTATCGGTTTCTTCCGGTGAAGCCTCTTTCCATAATGACATTCTCGAAACCCTCTGGAACTCATCCACCAAGCATTAGCTGTCTAGTATAAAATAACCTACACTATAATTTAAACATCACATTCAAACTAGGTAAGGTTAAACGTCTCTCCCAAATTACTCTCTATGGTACTAAGTAAAAACATTAATATCACTAATTCACAAGTTGGATATTGGAGGCAATTAGGTGTTTAATCTTAACGAAGAGCAAGAAGAGAGAGCAATGAAGATCCACAGGAAGGCGATAGTGGCAGATACTCATTGCGACACAATCAGCGCGTGGATCGGGGCCAAGCCCCGTCCACTCGGTATGAGATCGGATGAGGGCCACATCGATATACCCAGAATGAAGGAGGGAGGGCTTGACTGCCAGGTGTTCGCTGTGTACACCGCACCAGCTTATTACGATGCACCCTTGAAGCAGGCAATGCGGATGATTGACGCCTTCTACTCCGAGATGGAGATTAATAAGGAAAGCATAACCTTTTGCACCAGCCACGACCAGATCATCGAAGCCGTGGAGAACGGGAGACTCGCGGCCATCCTCTCCATCGAGGGAGGAGAGCCGGTGCAAGGCGGGCCCGGGATACTTAGGATGCTCTACAAGCTCGGTGTAAGGATCCTTTCATTCACCCATTTCCCAAGGAACCTTATCGCCGACGGGAGCGGTGAGATGGGCTCAAAGAGTGGCTTGACTACGCTAGGAACTCGGCTGGTTGAGGAGATGAACCGTATAGGCATGATGCTGGATGTGTCTCACATAAACGAGCCAGGCTTCTGGGATATAATAGAGAGGACCAAGAGCCCTGTCATCGCCACCCATTCCAACTGTAAAGCCTTATGTGACCATCACAGGAATCTAACAGACGATCAAATAAGGGCATTGGCGGATAAAGGCGGCGTTATCCACCTAAGTTACTGCGGTGGCTTCATCAAACAAGGGGTCACGAGAGATAATATCAGCGAGGTGAGCCTCGATAACTGGCTCGACCACCTAGACCATGCCGTCAAACTCGTGGGACCAGACCACGTGGGCTTGGGCTCGGACTTCGATGGAGGATGCGGTTTCCCCGGATTGGATAATGCAACGAAGATACCTAACATAACACGGGGTATGGTAGCGAGAGGATACTCCGACGATGACATAGAGAAAATCTTAGGAGGTAACTTCCTAAGGGTATTCAAAAAGGTTGTAAAATAACCAAATAGTCAACCTAAACCTCAAACCTTTTTTGTTATGTGTTTATCTGATTTCAATATGGGACATATTTTTTGCATCCTTTTCGTAAGATTTTAATCGCACAGTTAAAAAGGAGATCAAATTAAGCTTCATTAAGTGAGCTAAACACTTAAAATGAATACGTTTTATAAGCATTATAACCATATGTGTCTCTATGATGGTTCTTAGGAAACCAAAGAAAGATATGAAATATATACTGGCCACAGACGTAGGGAGCACCACAACCAAAGCCCGGTTCTTCATGAAGAACGAGGAAGGTGAGTGGAGGTTTCTCGTCGCTGGCGAGGCTCCAACGACTGTGGAGACCCCTTACGAGGATGTAACCCTGGGTGTGAGAAACGCCGTCAGAGAGATAGAGGAGCTTACCAGTTACAAGATACTCTCAGAGGAAGCAAGTGGGATTGTCGTCCCATTCGATGGCGAAAGGGGGGTAGACCTATACTGTACCACGAGTAGTGCGGGGGGAGGGCTCCAGATGATGGTCGCTGGGAATGTCAAGTCTATAACTGCCGAGAGCGCAAACAGGGCCGCGCTGGGAGCAGGCGCCATAGTGATGGACGTGATAGCTATTGACGACGGGCGTGAGGACTACGAGAAGATCCGCAGGATACGCACTCTGAGGCCCGACATGATCCTGCTTGCTGGCGGCACTGATGGGGGAACCATCTTTCACGTGCTCATGATAGCAGAACTCGTGAAGGCCGCCAAACCCATGCCGCGTCTTGGGATGGGATACAACCTCCCAGTTATCTTCGCTGGAAACAAGGATGCGAGGCCTCAGGTGAAAGAACTCCTTGGTGAGGACTTCAGCCTTTCCGTCGTCGACAACCTGAGGCCGGTTCTAGAGAAGGAGACCATCGAGCCTACTAGGAGGAACATCCATGAGCTCTTCATGGAGCATGTAATGAGTCATGCCCCTGGGTACACTAAGCTCACGAAGTGGACTGACATAGACATCATGCCTACGCCCGCTGGCGAGGGGATGGCGATGCAGCTCATAGCCAACGCTTATAAGAGTAACATCCTCGGGGTCGGGCTTGGTGGTGCGACGACGAATATCTACTCGATATTCGACGGAAGGTTAGTCCGTAGCGTGAGCGCGAACCTTGGCATGAGTTACAGCATTTGCAACGTGCTCAAGGAGGCAACGGTGGGAAAAATCTTGCGCTGGGTACCCTTCGGAATGGAGGAGAAGGAGCTAATCAACATGCTCAGGAACAAGATGATAAGGCCGACGACCATCCCCCAGACCTTGAAGGAGCTTATAATAGAGCACGCCGTCGCTAGGGAGGCCATCAGGCTCGGGTTCGAGCATCACAAGACTATCGCGACCCGTCTCAGGGGAGTTAAGGTGGAGCGGGCCTTGGCCGACATCTTCGAGCAGTCTCTGGCCGAGACTTACATAGAGATGATAAAGATCGGTATCATCGTGGGAACGGGGGGTCTACTCTCACACGCGCCAAGGAGGGCCCAATCACTCATGATACTCATGGATGCTTTCCAGCCAGTTGGTGTCACGAGAATGTTCCAGGACAGCGTGTTCATGATGCCTCACCTTGGGGTGCTCTCCACCGTTTACCCTGAAGCCGCCTGGCAGATCTTCGACAAAGATTGCCTCCTCAGGCTGGGCACGGTGATCGCCCCCTTGGGCGAGGCTAAGGATGGAGAGAAGGTCATGGAAGTGAGATTGGAGACGCAAAGCGGAGAAAGCGAGGCCAGGCAGATGAACTTCGGGGAGATCTCAAGTATCAGCCTCGGAGAAGGCAAGGAAGCTGACATAATAATCTCGCCCGCCAAGGAGTTTGATGTCGGTGCCGGTAGGGGAAAGGCTTTAGAGACGAAGGTCAAAGGCGGAGTCGTTGGTGTCGTCCTAGACGCAAGGGGAAGGCCCATGAACCTGCCCGAGGAAAAACGGAAAGAGACCCTCCTGAGGTGGATCTCTTCCCTCAGCCTTTATCCAGACGCCCAGATGAGGGATTTGGCGGAGGCATAGGACATGGATAAGTTTGATAATGTTATGGAATCGGAAGAGAAAACATACGCATATACTCCCGGCCTGAAAGTTAAGGAGTATATGACTCTGAGTAAGAAGCGTGTCCTCCCCATCTCAGGCAGGGTTCTGGTCAAGGAGGGCCAGACGGTCAGCCCAGAGACCGTCGTGGCGGAAATGAAAATGCTTGGTGAACCACACATAGTCAAGGCTGCGCTGCTCCTGAGAATTGAACCCAACGAGATAAATGAGCATATGTTGAAGGCTGTCGGCGACAAGGTCGATGAGGGCGAGGTCATAGCCCAGTATATCGCCTTCTTCGGTCTAATCAAGAGGTTCGTCAAGTCGCCTGTTACAGGGACAATCGAGAACATAGGTGCCTCGGGCTGGGTCACGGTTCGGAAGCCCCCTGTCATCGTCGACCTCAAAGCGTATATCCCGGGCATAGTGAAGGAAATTATCCCAGAGAGGGGTGCCGTGATCGAAACGAGTGCATCCTATATTCAGGGGATCTTCGGCGTGGGAGGTGAGACCTATGGCCCACTAAGAGTGCTAGTAAATTCGTTTGATGAGGTTCTAACGGCTGAAATGATAACACCTGAGAGCAAGGGGAAGATCATCGTCGGGGGCTCATTCGTCACCCTTAAGGCGGTTAGAAAAGCGACAGAGGTAGGGGTAGCCGGCATTGTTGTGGGGGGCTTCGGTGGCGACGACCTAACCGGGTTACTGGGTTACGAGATGGGTGTGGCCATAACTGGGGAGGAGGAGATAGGGACAACCCTAATAATAACAGAGGGCTTCGGCGAGATAGCGATGTCCCACAGAAGCTTCAGCCTGCTAAAGAAGCTGGAAGGCCAGGTGGCCTGCATAAGCGGTGCGACCCAGATCAGGGCCGGTGTGATAAGACCAGAGGTGATAATACCACAGGAGCAGGTCAAGGAGAAGGCCATCGAAGATGAGATCTCCAGCGGCATGAGGCCGGGAACACCGATAAGGATAATTCGGCAGCCATACTTCGGGTACCTCGGTAGCGTCGTCAGCCTCCCCATGGAGCTCCAGACCATGGAGTCGGAGTCCAATGTCAGGGTGGTCGAGGTGGAACTCGATGATGGCCGCAGGGTCACAGTGCCTAGGGCCAATGTCGAGATCATAGAAATCTAGCATAAATACCCATATCTCCTATGAGTGTGTGATAACGCATTATTTAGCCTTTTTATCGGGTTTTGTCACCATTTAATGGTGTTTTTGGTTAGAAAGGCATAAAAACAAGCTCTTTACACTTTTCCATAGATTTAATTCCTTGGAACGCTTGTGTATGAATCTAATTAATGTTCACTAGTTTTATATGTTTTAATAATGTTCAAATATTGATGTGTATGGGTGAAATAAGGTTCGAGTTGAAGCCGGTCGCCGAGAAGCCCGAAAGAACAAGGAAGGGTAGCAAGTACGAACCCATAATCGAAGGGTTCCTGTCGGGAAGTCCATCCTTGCTCTAGGGCCGGCAACACTCCCCATTAATAACCTTTAAAAGGTAATTTATTCCCTTCTCAAGCATAGTATTATGGAAGTTGAATTGGAAATGGATCTAATTTTATTGGTTGGGTTGGTCATCGGAGCCATCATCGTCTGCGTCATTCTATATCTTCGGTTCGGTCATGAACTGAGGGATAGGGCAAAGGTAAGGGCGGAGAGGAGGGAACAGTTCGGCGAGGAATACGACCGTTTCAAGGACGAACACAACAACCCCTACATACCCGACTTCATCGAGAAGCATCCGGAGCGTTCGTTTGCTCTTCTAATCATCTTAATAGTCTTGGCGGTTACAGTCGCTGATTGCTTCCACGCGGTTCCTCCTGGTCATAGGGGCGTCTTAGTGACCATGGGCAAGGTTGAGCCCGTCAACCTTGGTGAGGGCCTGCAAACCAAGCTTCCCTTCGTCCAAGAGATAGTCGATATGAAGGTGACTTTGGAGAAAGAGGAAGTCACAGAGTCCACGGCGTCCAGCGACCTGCAGGAGATAAGGACTACGCTGACGGTGCATTTCAACGTCATGCCCGACCATGCCTGGAGGATGTACCAGAACATGCAGATGAACTATCATACCCTGCTGCTTCAGCCCGTCATACAGGAGGATCTTAAGGCTACGACGGCTCAGTTCACTGCAGAGGAATTAATCAAAACAAGAGCATTGCTGGTTCAGAAACTAATAGATAAGCTGGATAACTCGCTTACGCCTTACGGAATAAACGTGCAGACAGTCAACTTCGTTAATTTTCAGTTCACGTCGGGCTTCATGGAGGCCATAGAGGCAAAGGTCACGGCGGAGCAAGAGGCGTTGCAGGCTAAGAACATCCTGGTACGGATTCAGTACGAGGCCCAGCAGAAGATCATACAGGCCGAGGCGGATAGGAACGCGACCATAATCGGCGCCGACGCCGAGGCTCAGAGGATGATAATCAGCGCCGGAGCCGAGGCTGAGAAGAAGGTCATATCGGCTAAGGCAGAGGCCGAGAGGATCATGCTTGAGGCGAACGCCACGGCAGAGGCGATCAAGGTCATAACGG
>JAHIVO010000089.1 GCA_018816445.1 Patescibacteria group bacterium | reverse complement strand
ATCCTCAGCCTCAAGATACTCGCGAACCGTTATCTCCGCCACGTCACCGATCCTGAGCCCAATGTCCTTCGCCAACATGATCATAGCCCTGTTACGAATCTTGAACTCCTCAGACGTCCTATCCCACACCTTACGAAGCTGCGCCTTAGTGATCACATGCTGTCCATCATGATCAGCGAAGGGGATGTCCTCCTTAGATATCTCGAAGCCATCACACTTGTTGATCTTGAAGAACACGTTCATTGCCGTAACAAAGTTCTTGACGGTCCCCGCCTTCAAGCCCTCAGCCTCCAGCCACTTCATGTGCTCGACGACGAGCTCAGCCACCTCCCCGTTATCACGGGGATCCTCGGCGGCCTCCGCCCTCCTCTGCATCTCGTACAGCTCCTCAGCGGAAAGCCCCGTCCTCTCCAGGAACCTGTCGAAGTGTTTCCGGTAACCCTTCGAGGTGTCGGGGTCCTTCTTGTTCAGGTGCCTTTCCCAGTACTCCTGTGCTGTTTTCATTTCCATCGTGTAGCTTAGACGCTTAACTAGTATTAAACTATGACGATACTAGTTGTCATGCCACCACATGAAAACCGGTTTCGTTGTCGTTTACGCGTGTTTGTTGCGTGGAAGAGGCGCAGACGCAGCACCCAGACATCACCGATTAAAGGATAAACGCGCGTGCTTATGATCTAAGGTTTTCGAGGTTTTTAATAACGGGTTTTATTTCTCGCAGGAGACGTGTTTTGACATATTGAATTTTGTTTACTTGTTGTTGTGTTATTGTTCTTCCTCCTCTATTATAATTATTAACTTGATGACATCCTTGATAATGACTTGAGACTAATTCTTGTGATTTAGGTGGCAAAAGAATATACAATCCAGAGGCTATTATTCCATCAAAGGAAAACGTAAGTACCTCTTCTAATCTATTAAGCGGTTCTGTATGTGTGTTAATCTCTAATAGAAGAGATTCGATAATCATATTTCTTTTTTGTTCTTCATCTGCTTCTAGTTCTTTTCTTTTTTGTTCTTTATCTGCTTCTAGTTCTTGTTTTAGTATCCTCAATCCACCAAGATATCCGAAATAAGCTCCCAAACCAGTCGCCAATAACTGTACAAAGAAATCACCCACTTTCGCCCCCCACATTATTTAATCACCACGCGTGCGTGTAATCTCTATTACTTTGATTATAGAATATGGTCCAAGTAACCATAAAATAAACCAGATGAAAAGACCAAAAAATATTCCTATTTCCCTCTGAAGAAAATATCCCATGAAAGTGGAACCTAAGCCTAGTATATTTATTAACCACTTTATCCGCGGATTTTCATCGAAGAACTCTCGTCTTACTTCTAAACTATAAGAGCTTCTCAAAGTAACGATCTCGCTAGCACTCACTTCACATTTTTTCCCCGTCTTTCCACACTTCGGACAAGGTCCTGTATGAGATGGTGAAAGTGGTTCCTCACACCATTCGCAGTAGGTGCGCGTACTCATTATTCTGCCTTCCTTATGGTTGGTTTGCCGTCTACTTCGGTGGGGCTGCGGTAGGGGATGCCTAGGTAGGTGAGTTCTATGAATTCGACGGCCATGCTGTGTAGCTTGAAGGGTTTGTCGGGGTCGTATTCCCATACGATGCCCTGGGGGTAGTGCTCTTGGATCCATCTCTTCCCGGCCTCGGTCAGATACATCTCCACCATTATTCTGTGACATCCTACCTTGCGGAACGTTGTAATTTATTCATGACATAGTTAACTATTGAATATGTTATCAATAACGCATAATCAGCGTCTTCTATGTTGAAGGTCTTCCCATGATGAGCGGCGGGAGCTAAAAATCCAGTAATCTTCTTTATAATGGTACCATTTATATCACCTAAATCTTTATCATCTAAGAATTTATTCCAATCTGGGATTTTTTTTCCTTCATCATCCTCAGTTATGAATCCTTTTTTCTTTACAGCATTCGTAGTAAATTCAAGTGCTTTTCTGCAATCGACTAGGACGTCTGAAAACTGGCCCATGCTTCGTTTTTTCCATGCATCATTTAATAATTCAGCAGCTTCTGCAAAGTTGGGAAAATCAATCTTCTGGACTTCTAGGAGAACTACCTCCTTGTACTTATATGCATCAAGGTGTTTCTCAACCCAATCACTTTTCGCAATTGTATATTCTAACTGTGAGGTGCAAGATACAATTTCTGAGTATTTAGTTACATCTACTTCACAATAGATATTAATATTTATATCTCCATTTTCTCGAAGTTCTTCAATTTTTTTTAATCCATAATGATTCAATATCAACCTTGCTCTAACTGCGTATGTTCCTTGAATGGCTAAGGGTATAGATGGCTTATCAAATAGTAAAGGACCAACATAATGTGTTTTATCTTGTGTTTTTAATCGAAAATTAAAATGAGGATTAATTTTTAATTCAATACTTGATATATTAGAGAATTTGAGGTTGAATGCTATTGTTGGATATAATGCATTCCTCTCAGGGTAAATGGATTGAATAGAGACTTCAAAATGAATATCACTTATTTTGAAGCTCAACGTAAGTCACCTGAGAAAGTATTCGTACCGACCGCGGCTAGATGGACTTCCATCACGCCATTACATCCTGTCACCATTGGGTGGTGTTTTTTACCTCTTAACTGTTGCGGGTGTGCGACGCAACTACATCACCGCTTAAGACTTATATTCGCGAATCTTTTGATTCAAGGAGCCCCTCCACGAGACCTAGAAGCTCCTCTTGAACCGCCTTCTTGGACCTGTCGGCGTCCACGCTAACCAGTTCCCCGGTCTTCACTAGTTGGATGTAGATGTCCCTGACCCTCCGCAGGTTCTCCACCCTCTCGAAGACGGTTCTCCGCCTCTTCAGCCGCTGGAGGCTGTACTCTGGAAGGATGTCTAGGAGCACGGCGAGGTCGGGCTTCAGGGCGAACGCGTTCATCTCCCTTATCCAGTCGAGGTCGACGTCCACTGACCCCTGGTACGCGAGGCTGGAGTAGAAGTAGCGGTTCGAGATGACGATGTCTCCCCTTCGGAGGGCCGGCTCAATCACGGTCTTCAGGTGGTCGAACCGATCCGCGGCGTAGAGGAGGACCTCAGCCTCGGCAGGGAGCCTCTTCTCGTCCCTCCTCTGGTATCTTTTCAGGAAGGTGCCAACGCGGTTACTGCTGGGCTCCTCAGTCTCCACCACTTTGTATCCCCTCTGGCACATCTCTTCCATGAGGAACTTGATGT
>JAHIVO010000076.1 GCA_018816445.1 Patescibacteria group bacterium | reverse complement strand
CCCGTCGTTTGCCCATCCTTTAACCTTATCTATTAGTGATGATCCGGTGGCCATGCTGGAAGATTTCATCTACCAGCTAGCTAACAGGAATATGTATTTTGGCTTTAAAACCGACGAATTAAAGAAAAAGTGCCTCAAATTGGTGGTTGATTATGTAATGCAGGATCTGGATTTAAAAAAAGTTGCCAAAAGCGACTGGGATTTATATCATAAGACTATTAAACAATATTTAAGAAAATAATTTATTATGGAAGTATTAAAAATTGACCTTAAAAATCCAAGCGATGGTGCCATTAAAAAGGCAGCCGGCATTATTTTAAATGGAGGCGTAGTGGCTTACCCAACAGATACGGCTTACGGATTAGCTGTTAATGCCTTAGATGAAAAAGCTATTGGCAAACTTTTTATTTTGAAGCATCGCGTACAAAAACCTTTGCCGGTAATTGTTGACTCCCAAGCCATGCTGCAAAAGATTGCGGTGGTAAAGCCTAAGGAGCGTCAGTTATGTAAAAAATATTGGCCGGGCGCTTTAACAATAATTTTTGCCAAGAAAAAATCCGTTCCCCCATTTTTAACTTTAGGATTGCCAACTATAGGTGTACGGATTCCCGATTCAAAAGTCGCTGTTGACCTAGTAAAAGCCTGCAGAAAACCATTAACCTCCACCAGCGCGAATATTTCAGGCAAAGGGAATTGCTATGATGCGGAATGCGTGAATAGGATGTTTCAGGAATCTGAAATTCAGCCGGATCTGCTGCTTGACGGTGGAGATTTAAATGAGGTGCCTGTTTCTACTGTGGCCCAATTGGTAGACAATAAGGTTAAGGTAATACGCCAGGGACCGGTTAAAATAAAATAATAATTCATAGAGTTTTTCAGTTTAAGTTTGAATTAAGATATTTTGCAAATGTTTAAAAAACACAGGCACCAGAAGTCCCATTATTTTTCCAAACACCCGTCACGGGGGCTTAAAGATTTGTACATATCTGTCGGGCTGAAGGATTTTGCCTTAGCAGCGGTAACCATCTTTGAGCCGATTTTTTTATTTACCCTGGGATACAATTTAAAAGATATTGCTTTTTATTATCTGATCATATATGGTGTTTATTTTCTGCTCCTGCCGTTTTTTGGGGGGCTGGTAGGAAGGATCGGACTGGAGCGGTCAATATTTTTCAGCCAGTTTATCTTGATTTTGTATTTTATCCTGCTGTTTTCAATTTCAAATTACGAGGTTTTATTTTATATTGCCCCTTTAGTAGCAGCAATCTATAAAGCATTGTATTGGCCGGCTTACCATACTGATTTTGTAATTTTTTCCAAGGATAAACAGCGCGGCCGTGAGGTCGGGGGTTTGGAAACCTTAAGCATGATTGTTTATATTATCGGCCCTTTAGTAGGCGGTGCTGTTTTGGAGTGGGCTAACTTTGGCGTACTTTTTATCGGTGTATCAATCTTATTTATTTTGTCGTCATTGCCGTTACTGAAAATAAAAGAAATTCATGGGCGCATGGTATATTCTTACTGGCAGTCATTCAGGCATTTCCTGGATAAACAACATCGCAGGAATTTTTTAGCCTACTTGGGCTTTGGAGAGGAGCTTATTGTTCTGACAATGTGGCCAATCTTCATCTTTATGGTAGTGGGTGATTACTTGGAAATTGGAGCTTTAGTAGCCATGGCTACCTTAGTTACCAGCATTGTTGTTCTTTTTCTTGGAAAAGCAGCTGATAAATATAAGCGTGAAAATATTTTAAGGGCGGGAACTCTGATTTACTTTATAACCTGGTTTTTTAGGGGGTTGGCTACAAAAGCCTGGCATGTTTTTGGCCTTGATGCCTCTTCCAGGTTTTCAAAGGAAATGCTTTTTGTTCCGTTAGAAGTAATAACTTATAATACGGCCAAGCAGGTTGGCACGCTTTCATACGTAGTTTTTTTTGAGCAATCCCTGGCTATTGCAAAATGCTTAGCCGCCTTGCTGATAATGATAATCGTATCATTTTTTACTTCACCCTGGGTTCCGATTTTCATCAGCGCGGCAATATTTTCATTATTTTATTTATTCATTAAGGACAAGAGATTATCAGCTTAATAAAAATGCAGTTAACGTCTCAGCAGACTATAAAATTTTTGTGCAATAAATATAGTTTTTGGCCGACCCGCCAATCTGGCCAGAATTTTTTAGTGTCGGAGCCTGACTTAAAGTCAATTATATCTAGTGCCAGTATCTCGCCTCAAGATACGGTACTGGAGATCGGAGCCGGTTTTGGCACCCTTACGGTAGAGCTGGCAAAGCATGCCAGCCAGGTTATTGCTGTTGAACTTGATAAGCGCCTGGCTATGGCTATGAGAAAATTATCCAAAACGCATAACAACCTTAAGGTTATAGAAGGGGATATTTTTCAGAAGCTTCCGGTGGTCAGCGGTTATCTGGATGATTTACAGTATAAAATAGTATCTAATCTGCCTTATAATATTACCTCATTAGTGTTGCGCAATTTTTTAGAGAATAAACCGCGTCCCAGTGAAATGGTTGTTCTGGTGCAAAAAGAAGTAGCCGACCGGATTGTCGCCCAGCCTGGAAAAATGAGCTTACTGTCCATTGCAATACAATTTTATGCCAAACCAGAAATTATTAGGTTGATTCCTAGAGAAAATTTTTGGCCTACGCCCAAGGTTAACACAGCTTTACTGAAAATCAGTGGTATAGGGGGTGATCCAAATAATTTTTTAAATCAACTTGGCAATGAGCATGTAAAAAAATTCTTTAGAATTGTAAAATTTGGTTTTTCTGCAAAAAGGAAGCAGTTGCATAATAATTTATCAGCTGGATTAGACGAAAAACAAGAAAAAATAAAGGAAATATTAGAAAAATGCGGAATAAATCCGCAAATTAGGGCTCAGGATTTATCAATATTTGATTGGATAGATATTACTCATTCAGTCTGATAAATGCTTATTTAATTTTGTTTGACATAATAGGCATAATATGATATAATGGGAGGGAATAAATGGGTAAAAAAATGGGTAAAAATAAAAACAAAAAAACCAGCCAGGATTTATATTCAGATCCCTATTTTGAGAAAAAAGAAAAACAGGATGTTGTTAGGAGCAAGGTGTTTATCTCTCTAATCGTGGTTTGTTTTTTGAGTTTAATATTTGGCGGCTGGTATATAGGCAGGCAGTTTAAAATACCTTTTGAAGTTGCTAGTGAAGAGACTGAAGAAACTGATACGAATCTTCAAATAGTAGAAACTAGCCAGCTTGCTAAATTAGAAGGCTTGCGTGATAAAGATACGGATCATGACGGTCTTAATGATTATGATGAGCTTTATTACCACAAAACCAGTCCGTATTTAGCAGACAGCGATAGCGACAGGATTAGCGATAAAATAGAAATTGACGAGGGCACCAATCCAAATTGCCCCCAAGGCGGCATTTGTAATAAGACAAGTGATGACTCGGGCCTAGATAATACAAATGATTTATTTTCAGACTTAGTTCCATCACAGACCGCGCAGGAAGATATTGACCTTAATAATTTGAGTGCTGATCAGCTACGCCAGATTTTAATTGATTCAGGTACGCCGGAAGAGAGTATAAATCAGCTTGATGATGAAACCCTATTGCAGGCTTACAATGAAATATTAGCCGAAGGGGATTTGTCCGGAAATGTTAATGCTGCTACTAACCAAACTGCCGTAGATGTGTCGGATCAGGAGGCAATAACGTATGAAAGTTTAGTTAATTTGACTCCGGATGAGATTCGCCAGTTACTTATCCAATACGGAGTGCCAGCCGACTCCCTGGAATCAATTGATGATGAGACGCTCCAGCAAATTTATTTGCAAAGCTTAACAGATAATTTACAGACAGTATCAGAAACAGGTTTAGAATAGACTTTTAGCCTAACAAGATAAATGTCTGAGAAAAAAAACAAGATAAGTAAATTCAAACGGTGGGTGCTGCTTGGCGCTCTGTTTGTTTTTGGCGTACAAATTGTAGCAGTGCCTCTCTTATTAGTTCCGCAACAAGCGAATGCAATTATGGGGGTCGGCGATGTTACCTTTACTACCATTGTAAGCAATATCTGGGGGGATTTGAAAGATGCCATATCAAAAGCTGTTACTACTGCGGCTAATGTAGCCTTCAGAAACATGATTCGTAATTTTGTAAATGCTTTTGCGTATAATATGGCCGTGGAAGTCGCGACCGGAAAAAAGGGCCAGCAGCCGCTTTTTCCGACCCAACCTAAAGAATTATTAAAACAAACAGCAGATGCCGCAGCTGGTTATTTCTTGGATTCAGTAGCTCGGGATTGGTCAACCGGACGGTGTGACGGTTATGGCGCATCAGATGATAATAAATGTAGCCAGGATAGTACTTGCCAGCCCTCCTTATTATTATGTCCAAAAGGTGCGGTTCCTCAGGTATGTTCTAATGAAGAGAAAAAAGCCGGTACCTGTTTTACGGAGTGCGCTTCTGGTTTAAATGCTAAGGCATTTTGTATTGCCAGGGGGTGCCGTACAATCCAGTGTAACAAAAATGAAGAATGCCCACCCTGGGGTATGGCCGGATATCCGGCTGATGATCCCCGTTTTGAAGGAATGGAATTTCCACCGCGTCCGGCTGCAGCACAATGTATGAAAGATTTTACTTTATGTGAACCCCAAGATCTGACCGTAAAGGTAAAATTAGTGGCCTGGGCTGAAAAACAGACTTTTGGCGTTCCCGAGATCACCAGTAAATGTCCCCTTTCAAAAATTGTTGATAACTACGAAAAATACGCAAAAGCGTTTGAGGAAGATTATGAGAAACTGAAAGAACAGGGTGTCGGGGAATCATTTGGTGATTTATTATCTGGAAATAAGGACAGGTTTTTCCTGGCGGAAATTACTAAGACATTCAATCCAGAGGCTACTGAAATGGGTGCTTATTTAAGCATTATAGAAGGTACAAAGCAGAAGGCAGCTGAGGAAGCAAAAAAAATAGAATTCAAAAAGCTCATGGAAGGAGAGCTGGATCCAGTTGAAACAACCATTACAGGTGAGAAAAAAACCCCGGCTGTCTTTATTGAGCAGGCCCAGCAGTCAGTTTTTGACATGTCCGGAAAAGAGGTATTACACCAAACAGGATCAATGATTGCCGATGCTATTGGCACGTTTACCAATACATTATCATCAAAATTATTAGATAGGCTGATAAATGAAGGCTGGAATCCGTTTGCTGGAAAAAAGGGAACTACCGGCACTACGGGTTTGTTATCGGATGTATTCGGAGGATCAGCCCCGGGCATTACAGCGGCCAAGATATTATTTGCCGACCTGCAGCGCACTAATTATTCTGTAGGGGGCTCTGTTGACGTGCTGGATAATATTTCCAGTTGCCCTGACAGTGAAAACATTTCCTCAGACACTTGCGTGGTTGACAGCAGGTTCAGGACAGCTATTGAAAATAACATGACTGTCCAGGATGCCCTGAATGAAGGCTTGCTGGATGGCACAAAACCGTTTGGCTTCACCAGTACCGGCGCTGAGCCGGAGTATTATAATGGCTATCCGTACAGGAGCCTGGTGATTTTAAGGAAATACCGCATTATTCCGGTAGGCTGGGAATTAGCAGCAAAATATATCAGGGATTTTGCTTCAGGCACCTATACCTTAAGCAGTCTGGTATCTGAATATAATAATCCGGATTCTCCATTTTACAGGTTAGTAGACCCGAACTGGGTGCTGAAGTCTCCGGAATTATATTGTAAGCGCAAAGGGGCTGGTGAAAGGCTGCTGACTTCCGAGGTTTTGAGGGCTGAAGATACTAATGAGGATAATGATATCAATCTGTATGATGCAGCCAGTGCATATATCCAGAGAGATACGGAATATTGTGCGGATGAGCAAATGTGCCTGGCGGAAAATGCAGACGGGTCATGCAAGAAATTCGGATATTGCGTGGAGGAACAGCCGGTCTGGAAATTTAATGGCGAAGGCTGTGAAGCACAATATAACAGCTGCCAGACATTTAACACGCCGGACGGCTCCCAAGTTTCATATTTAAAGGATACTATTGACGCAGACGGCTGTAATGTGGGAAATGCGGGGTGCAATTGGTATTGTGATAATTGGAATCCTAACATCTCAGAATTTGTCTGTGCCAACATAAATCCGGTATCTCCCTATAATAGGAAGGTTATATTCAACAGTAATGTTGAAGATTGCGATGCTTCAGCCGAGGGCTGCCATCAGTTTATTGCGCATCAAGATTCAGGTGCTAATTTGATATGGCAGAATGCTGATTTAGAAGCGTTTGATCCTGAGCCCGGCGCGTCCAATACTGACGGCCAGAAAGATACAAGCCAGCCTGATGATTTTTATATTTTTATTGATGGGGGCGGTTGGGATGGGGCAAATTACTGCGGTTTGCGCTCATTCGCTGTATCAGACGCTTATAAAGGATTCACCGCTGCAAGAATTAAAACATACAGTAATTGCGCTGGTTCATCTGCAGCCCCTTATTTTAATGGCCGATATTTACAACCAGTTATGGTTGATGCTGCTTACCTGACCGATAGCCGAGCTTTTACTTTTTCATTTTATGCTAAAAAGGTTAATTCAGCTTGTACGGGCGGACCGCTTACCCTGGATGTGTATCGTTATATTAAATGGGATGGCGCCCCGCAGGAAATGGATGAATATAAAGTAGATTTTGATATTGGCAGCACTTGGACCAGATATACGGTCAGTGTCACATTTAAAAATATTCCGCCGAACGAGTGGTATTTACTAGGCTTGCCAACTGATGTAATAAAAAAACTAATTTTTGCATCTTTTATTCAGCAGGAGAATGAGCCGTGTGAATTAATAATTGACAATATCCAGATTGAAGAAGGGACTATGAGTGATTTTAAGATTTATGAAGACAACCCCAAGACGCACATGAAATTCATGGCCCCGGAAATGTACGGCTGCACCGGCAATCCTGAAACGGATAATGCAATCTGCAGTACATTTGCCCAGACTTGCAGTGCCAATGAGGTTGGTTGCGAGGCCTATACTTCAGTATCCAGCGGCCGGGTAATTACCGGGATAATTTCCAATCCGGAAAGCTGTGATTTGAATAACCCGGCTTCCTGCGATCAATGCCCGGCTGAATACGTAGGCTGTCAGGCGTACCGGGAAATGCCAATCACCAGAACGCCGCGGCGTCCAGTGCGCGATCCGGTTTCTTTTGTAGCCGATACTGGCGAGGAGTGCCCGGCCTCAGCAGTTGGCTGTGAAGAATACACGAATATTGAAGAAGTGAATCTTGGCGGCGAGGGCAGGGAATACTACAGTTATATCCGCATGTGCGTTGACGAGGATGATGATAAGTTGAGACCCTATTATACCTGGGAAGGATCAGAAGAATTTGGTTTTCAGTTAAAAGAATATATACTACTTATAAGTGATGATGTGGGTGATAACGGACCATGTACCAATATTGCGCCTGAAAATCCCGCCATTCCGCCTGCTTTAAACTGGCCTAATTGCGTTGATGGGGAGGTGTTTGATGAGAATGGCGATGGTATTGACGAAGATCATCCCAAAGCAACGTGTTTAGAATCAGAAGTTGGCATTAATCCTGATTGTACTGAGTTTTATGATGAAGATGGTGTTCGTTATTATCGCTTGAAATCAAGAGTGATTTACGGATCATCTGATTGCAAGTCTTTCCGTAATTCAATTGACGGTGAAGATATAATTTATCACATGATTCCTGACCAGGGTGTAAGATGCAGTGCTTCTTACGCAGGCTGCCGCGAATATAAGGGGAATGCAGGTGATAATGTCAGGGTTGTTTATACGGATAATTTTGAGGGCGGTTCGGTCAGCCCATGGATAGGCAATGCAGTCTACAGCAACGAGTCAATCAATGTAGGCGGGCATTCCATGCTGGTTAATAATAATGCCGCCATTCCGGATGCAGCTGACGCTTTGGGTATTAATAACAACACATCTTATATTATATCATTCTGGGCCAAGGGAGCGACAGCTGATACGCCTATCAGTTTTGCGTTCAATACATTCCCGGCATTAATATTCCCAGGCCAAGCAGCAGCCAGCGCGGGTGACTGGAAAATGTATGCTATTGGTCCTTTATACATACCCGCAGGTACGGATTTAACCGGTGTTCAGTTACAGGTCTCTGCGCCCAGCGCTTTTTACATTGACAATGTCATCATCCGCGAGGCGTATGACAATGTTTATTATATTAAGGATTCATATACAGAGTGCTCTGGCTATGAAAATTGCGATGAATACCTGGATCGCGGCAATAACATACATTACTTAAAATCATTTACCAGGCTTTGCCAGGATGATAAAGTCGGCTGTGAATTATTTATTGATACAAATAACACTGATAAGCTGAGCGATGAGTACTATACGCTTTGGAATTCACCTGAGTATCTGCGCGGCGATGTTGATAATGATAAAGATGTAGATGCGGATGATGTGATTTATCTGTATGCTTATCTTGGCGGCGGGCCGCCACCTCCTCTTTTAGAAAAGGCAGACATTGATGATGACGGTGATATTGATAAGGATGATGCGATATATTTACATAATTTCCTGAGTGATAATGGCCCGTCCCCGATACCCCGTTATGAAACTAAACCAGTAACTAATTATATCCCATCGGACTCCTATCGCTTTTTAGTGAATGATCCCGGCAAACATTGCTCTTCTGCTGACGAGGGATGCAGGAGATTTGGCGAGCCGGTATTTGATGTTGACGGCAGTATTAGTTCTTTTAACCATGTTTATTTAAGAAATCAGCCGGATGAATACAGCAATATTTGGTGTACCTGGGAACGTGTAGGCTGTGAGCAATACACTACTGCGGGCGGATCAACTTTATTTTTCAAAGATCCAAGTTATAAAACTTGCGATTATACAAAAGTTCCGGGCCAAGATATGCCAGGCTGGTACACTAATGGCACTATAGAAGGCCTGCCTAATTGCCCTGTTACTGATGGCGTATGCATTAAAGGCCATAATAAAGGGCAAGCTTGCCGTGTGGCTTTGGATAATGAGGAATTTAATGATTGTGATGAGTGGCCTTTCCCTGATCCTGACAATGGTTGTGTGCCTCGGGAAAATATCGTAGCCCAGCCTTCAATCGGCCGGACAGGCACTTGTCCATCAGCAGCTTCTGGCTGTACAGAATACCGTGATCCGGAAAATCCCGTGGATTATACAGATCCGGAAAACCCAATATCATGCGATATAACCCTGGCTGACGGCGGAGGCGATGAAGTGAATACCCTGGATTGTGATTCATATTATTATTTATCAGCCGGTATTGACCAGTCCAGCTGCAACGGCATGGTTGACAGGCCGTCAGGCTGTTTGTTATTCAGTGATGCTTCTAAGGATGACATCACCTGGAGCTCTTCAGGCACAGAAGACAGTGATATCCCTGCGCTTTGTTTAGTACCGCCAGCAGGAGCTAAGTT
>JAHIVO010000075.1 GCA_018816445.1 Patescibacteria group bacterium | reverse complement strand
TCCAGGCCAAAAGCCAGCGAGTTATTGATTTTACGCCAGCCAAACTCCGGGATGTCTACATACAGGTCACGGGGGATAGATAGGGTGGCTACCTCATTGGTTGAAGTTTTAAGGCTGGCCACAATAATTGTATCGGCTAAGTAAGCCCCCTGGTGCCCTGGTCCGCCAATGCCGGTCAGTAAAATATTTATTCGGTCTTCGTTTTCGCCCTGGATTTGATCTTCTGGATTAGAAATTAAATGCCTGATTTGTTCAAAAAAACCAATTTTTTGGCCTGATTCAATATTGGTACTATTTACAGCTAAAACCGCCTTGGTAATCAAGCCCAGGCCGAAGCCAATGCTAATAATTAGAACTACTAATAATGTACGCCACAGTAGACTTAAGTTTCTTTTAGCCGGCGTTTTGTTGTAAACACTCGCGTCAACCTTATTATGATTGACTGTGTCTTTTTCTTTTTCCTTGAGTAAGTCAGGCATATAGTGGATTAATTATAATAAAAAAACAGCTATGAGTCAAAAGGGCTGTTATTGTAAATTGGAAAACGATTTTTTCAATTAAAAAAGTTTTACATGATCATATCTACATGCTACAATGGCATTACGATTTTATGTATCCAGTAGTCATTTTGCCTACTTATAATGAAGAAGAAAACATTGCGGGCATTGTCCGTGAAATTTTTTTGGTGGGCATAGATGACCTTCGTATAATAATTGTAGATGACAACTCGCCTGATGGGACCGGTAAAATTGCTGATAATCTGGCAGCAAAATACAGCCAATTGCAAGTTATACATCGTGAAAAAAAAGAGGGTTTAGGCCGTGCATATAAGGCTGGTTTTAAGCAAGCTCTAACTGATAAAGAGGCAGGTTTTATCTTTGAGATGGATGCGGATTTTTCTCATCAACCTAAGTATTTAAAAGATTTTTTAAAAGCCATTAAATCAGCAGATATAGTTTTAGGTTCCAGGTATATGCCGGGTGGAGGAGTTGAAAACTGGAATTTGACCAGGCGGTTTATCAGCTGGCTGGCAAATTTCACCATACGCATATTACTAGGAGTGCCTATACGCGATTTAACTGGTGGTTATAAATGCTTCAATCGCCGGGTGCTGGAAAATATGGACTTTACTGGTGCGGAGTCTCGCGGTTATAATTTTCAGATAGAAATTACCTATAAAGCGTATAAAAAGGGATACAAGATTACTGAGATACCGATAATATTTGTAGAAAGGCGGGCCGGGCTTTCTAAATTTAATTTCATGATTATGTTTGAAAGCTTTTGGAAAGTTTTGAAATTAAGGGTTAGCAATAAGGATAAATAATGTAATAACATTTGTTTCTGAGCAATATTCTGGAATCATAGTGGACAGAATATTATTTTTTTGCTATAATGTAGTTGTTAAGTTTGTTAAGTTAGGATAGTTTTTTAGCTAACTTAAGCGAAATAAATATAAGTTTGCCGTTTATATTAATATATAATTTCAATGGGCCTAAAACGGCAAGAAATAGAAAAACCACTGAATAATGTTGATTTTGATTCATTTCCCTCACTTCTTACTATTAAGCAGGTAAGTGAGATTTTTAAGGTACATCCAAATACTTTACGCAATTGGGACCGCTCAGGCCGCTTAAAAGCCGTCCGTATAGGACCCAGAAAAGACAGACGCTACGAAAAATCTACTGTCCAGAAGTTATATAAGGAATTGTATTCAAAAGGAGAGATTGAGATAGAAAGTCAGCCAGACAGTAATGAGGTCAAGCCGACCGACGAAGGTAAGTACATACTTCAGCCAGGCTTTTCATTCCATAAAGTAAGATTATATTTTATCAGCCGGCGTTTTTCCCTGCTGGTGTATTCTGCCATTCTGGTTGGTTTTGCATTTTTTTCAATTCAGAGCATATTTTTTGCATACGTATATACCATCCGGGCAGAGGAGCAGCCTCTAGAAAAATATTATGTGACTATTAAACCGAATAAAGTTATGGGGTGGAATGGGCAGAATTTGGCCAAGGATATTAGCTTGCTGTCCACCTCTAAACTAGAGGAATTTAATGAAAAGAATTCAGCCGTATATGTAAATGAGCCGGTGACTCCAAAAAAAACCGAGGCAATATTGAATGTAAGTGATGGCGAAGAATCCATTGTTACTACCGATGAAGAAGGTGATAATCCCTTTGTTCTGGGGGAGGAAACGGACACTGCCACGGAAACCATAACCGACCCAGCGGATAAAGCTTCTGAAACAGATTCAATCCTAGTAGCTGAAGGCTGGCAGCTGCCTGGGTCTATTCCAGCCGAGGCATTATTGAAGAATGTAAAAGTAATTTATTCCTTTGCTGCTGACAGCTTTGACGGCAATGAAGACGTGATGACCCTGGAATATTCTCTTGATGCAGGCCAAAATTGGTATAACCTTGATTCATTCTCCTTATTTAAAGATATTAGCAATGCGACTAATGGCGGATTTTGGGAATTTCCTTTAGAGGATTTGACTAAAGATAGCATTAATGATTTCAGGACCAGGGTAACTTATAATGCTGTACCCGGGGACCAGGCATCAACTGCTTATTTAGACGGCGTAATAATGGAAGTGGAATTAGAAGAGCCTAATCCTGTTAACATTGAAATTCAGGAAAGTGTTGGCGTTGAGGAGCATGACGTAACCACCGATGAGGAGCCGGTGATTGAAGTAGAGGTAAAGGAAGAAGCTTTCTTTTCTTTCTTGGGAGCTGAGCCTAAGGAGCGTATTGTTAAGGATGTAAAGCTGGTTGACCCGGATGGAGAAAAAATTGACGTAGAATATGAGGTTAGAAGCGTAAAAGATGGTAATACAACTACAGCAGAATATGCAATAAATACGGATGATTTTGATAAGCCCGGCCTTTATAGGGCTACCATAGTAGTTGAGCAGGACGGTATTATTGAGATAGTTGAACAGGATTTTACCTGGGGCGTGATGGCCATTAACCCGGACCAGTCAATTTACCAGACTGGCCAGGAAGCATTATTTTCAATCGGCATTCTGGATGATCATGGCGATATGGTTTGTGATGCAGATGTAGTTTTAACTATTACCAATCCGGACAGATCAGTTGAAACCAGGACTACTAAGGATGGCAGTATAGTTATTAGTGAAAATTGCAGACATAAAGGAGATTTCAGAGGTCCTGATTATTATGCCGATTATTTACCTTCCGTACCGGGTACTTATACTTTGAACCTTAGGGCTACTCATCAAAACGGCATGCGCACTATTGATGATAGTTTTGAAGCGCAATTAAGCCCGACTTATACTATCAAGCGCTATGGGCCGACCCGCGTTTTTCCATACATTTATCAGCCCATGTCCCTGACTGTAATGGCCTATGAGAATTTTGAAGGCGAGATTGTGGAAGTAGTACCGGATTATTTTGAAATAGAAACAGTTGACGATGCGGTCATTCGTCAGGTGCCGCAAGGCGATAAAACGGTAACGGAAATCGTGTGGAACCGCACTTTAGCCGAAGGCCAGTCCATAGAACTTATATATAATTTCAAAACGCCTGAAGAAAGTCCAGCCTTATACTTAGTCGGCCCGGCCAAAATAGGTAATAATTGGGATGAAGGCCGGCAGTGGCAAATGGCTATAGACGTGACTTATATGTATTTACTGGCCAATACTGCTTCAGCAGCCAGCGGGTGGACAGATGATACAGCCACGTTTGATAGTGATTTTGTCAGAGGTGCGGCTACTTTCAGCTCAACCGGCGGCGGCAATGCTACTCATGCTAATACGGTTCATCATAATGTTGTTAGTGCAGCTTCGGCTGATTATGGCGGTACCACTTGTTCTAGACGCTGTGCTCTAGTTGCCGCAACTGATCATACTCATAGCAATACTAATCCAACAATTAGTAATGCAAATAATGATCCAGCACATTATACGTATTATATCTGGAAAAATGATACAGGGGTGCCTAGCACTATTCCTGATAATATTTTTGCATTTTTTGATTCTAATCCGGGCGGTTCGTGGACGCAATTTTCAGCAGCTAATGACCGTATGGTAAAAATTGATAATTCACATACAACTGGCGGATCAGACACGCATACACACC
>JAHIVO010000074.1 GCA_018816445.1 Patescibacteria group bacterium | reverse complement strand
TCTTGACAAATATTGTAATATAGTTAAAATAATTAAATTAAACAAAAAAAGTACAAACCATTACATGCAGGAGGAAAAATGAGCACATCAGACTCTAATATGCAGCTCATTGGCACTGTACTTATCACCTTCCCCAGAAAGCAGTGCGTCGGTATCACAGCAGAAAAAGCCGGCTTTAGTAGAGGTGCGCAGTTAGTATTCCGCACCGATGCATCAGGAAAAGGTGACATCACTATTACTGCCAGCTCTCTGGAGATCAACAGAACTCCGGTTGGAGAGATCTCCATAGGCAACACCTTTGCCGTCAAAATGCCTGGACCGCTTTCCGAGTATCCAGCAGTTACCAAGGGTATTCAGGTATTTCTGAAAAACTAAAGAAGATCACCCAGCGCAGACTCAGTCATGTCCGCGCTGGATTTTTATTATTGACAAACTATTAATTACTAAATACAATATTAACCGGTGCAGAGTTAAATCCTTATCTGAGAGGTCAGCGGGATTTTAGAGGTAATTAGCCACTTCAAAAGCTTTGTACCACAGTACATAACATATCCCTGCAGGTGTTTACTTGCGGACTGTTGCGGTTCCGTCCCAAGGAACTGCAGCCATCCAGCCCTGGTCACGATGAGTGTGACCAGGGTGTTTTTTAAATTATTTATAAAATACCGCCATTATAAAAAATGTTATAAAAAAGGAGTGAGAAGGAATGATCCGCCCTGAGTGAACATTTTTGTCTTGTTTGAGGAAACGAAACGAGGCTTTAGCCTCGGTGAGAGACGAGTTACAAAAATGAATGACGACGAGCCCTTTTTTGTTAATTTTTTATACAGGCGGTGCCTCCCTTCGACTTCGCTCAGGGCAAGCTTTTGCTTCTTGGATGCCTGCCCCGCTGAATAGCGGGGGGCATGCAGAAAAGAAGAAGAAAAACCTTCTTGGTGCCAAAAAAGTAGAAGAATAACTAATACACCACCGGCTATAAAAATTCAAACTTAGCCACTATCTCACTATACTTTGCCCCGTACTTTTCTTTATCATTAGTATCTCCCACATATCCTACTATCGTATATAAAATATCATTATGCAAAACGTATGTAACGATGCTATATCCCATTATATCTGTAATGACCTTGATTGCATCTTCACCGCTAACTACCACATTCTCCTGGCTAATAATTTCATCAGCAGAATATTGCGACATCTGCTCAGCAACAACGTCTGGCAATATTGCATCTTCAATTCCTGCTTCCGCGTAAATCTCTATCTTCATGCCCTGCAATAGTTCTGACGCAAATTCCTGGCTCTTGGCTACTGGATCAAAAAATGCTACCCGCATCGAATCGTCAATCTTATCAATTGACCAGTCATCCGGCAGGATAGCACGGTAAGCAAATATTTCATTGGTAAATACAATTTGTTCTTTATCAATATCATAATCAATTGAGTAACTCTTGCCTGTTGTATTAATATTTATAGCCGAATTATCATTTTTACCAATATTCAAATCGCTCAAGTCGCTGTTACTAACGCTTTTAGTACCGTCGGCATCGCTGTTTGTATTGGTTACAGAAAAATAAAGGCCAATTCCCAGTATTACTATAATTATTACTAGGATAATAATGGTGGTCTTACTCTTGTTCATGCCTTTAATATACCATATTACTATAAACCAGAGTTATATGAATTTAAGAATATGGTATAATAATCAATAGTCACACCCCGCTTTGTGACTGATGTAACTAATGCTTTTGAAGGACAGAACCGTATATGTGGTTCATGCCAAACAAACACCGCTTCTTTTGAAAACCGCATATAACCCGCCTTTTCGTTCATTTGTTAAGTTCTGTCGCCCAAGGTGCGGCACTTTTCTTTGCACCTTGGGTTTTTTATTCTCAATAACTTGCAAAAAATTCTACTATCTATAATACTATATATACGGCTTGAATCAGCCGTATAAAAAAATCATCCTGTAGTTGCGTACTTAGGGTGGTTTTTTGGTATTATTTACCTGCAGTGACGGAATAATCAGCCCAAAAATACATCCGTTCAATGCATAACGGTGATGTTGAAAATGGTATGATCTTTTTTACTCCCACTCTGGATTTTGTCTAACTAACAGCTCCTTAGCTTTCATTGGCTCGACCATTAATTCTTTAACTACCCTTTCCATGCGCGTACCCTGCGAACCTTTTATTAATATAATGTCTCCCTGCTTGATCCTCTGCTGGATAAACTTCCCGGCCATTTCCGTAGTGCCAAAGCTGAAAACGTTATTTTCCGGCATGCCGGCTATAAGTGCGGCCTTGGCCGTGGCTTTTGAACGCTCGCCGACTGTAATTAACACATCAACCACCTGGGCTGCTGCATCTCCCACTTCCTCATGGCCGGGCACAGTATAATCACCCAGTTCCAGCATATCACCCAACGCGGCAAACTTTTTACCGGGTACTTCAATTTTTTCTAATACTTTCAGAGCCGCTTTTACTGACATTGGCGAAGAGTTATATGTATCATCAATAATTGCCGTATGCTTAATGCCTGAAATTAAGTGCATCCTCCCAGGCGGAGATTTATAATTTTTTAAAGCCTCGCTAATTTCTGCCTTGTTCAATCCCATACTTAAACCCACCGCTGCGGCTGCTAGGGCTGAATAAACCTGGTGCTGCCCAAAAACTCCTGGTAAAAATACCGGTACAGATGAACCATCATGAATTAATTTAAAGCTTAAACCCTTAATCTCGTCATTAGCCCATGGTTCTGGTGAAGGTCCGGTTGAAACATCTACCTCAGCCGCCTGTACCATGGCTTGCTCAGAAAACCCAAAAGAGACAACCTGGGCGCGCGTTTTTTCCTGGATTTGATTGACAAGAGTATCATCTATATTGAGAATGGCAAAATCATCCTTTTTTAAATGGGAAATAATAGTTTGCTTTTCGTTAATAACTTTTTCCAAACTCCCGAAAAACTCCGTATGCACCTGACCAATAGCAGTGATTACTCCAATTTGGCATGGCGCTAGTTTTGTCAAATATTTGATATCACCGGGCTTATCCGCCCCCATTTCCAAAACTAAAATTTCCGGGTAATCCTTTTTCCTAAATAAAACTAAGCCTAATCCGTATAAAAAAATCCAAACCCAGGCCAGAGGATTTTTAAAGCCTGATTCCTTGCCTAAAATTGACAAAGGCACGCCAAGTTCGTTGTTGTAATTCTTAATATTCTTCCAGACGCGAAATTTTGGCGACAGCACTGTATATATTGCCTCTTTGGTTGAAGTCTTGCCCACACTGCCGGTAATACCAATGACCCTGGGTTTATATTTTTTCAATACCCATTTGGCCAGTACTCTTAATTTCCATTCAATTATTTTCTTTATCATGTTTATGGTTTATAGTTTATGGTCTATGGACATTTGCTCATAACCCTAAGCTCTCAGTACACAGTTCTAAGCTCATTCTACACTCTCTTCCGGCGGAATACCATAATAATTTAGCATAAACTGGGCTAACTCACCGAATAACGGCGCGGCTGAACTTTCCGCCCATTGCACATCACGCGGCCGGTCAATGCGCACGCACATGACAAAAGCCGGATTGTCTACCGGCCCAAAACCGCAAAAACTGCCAACCGTAATATTAGGGTCATAACCCGGCCCGTCCTGGTTAGCCACCTGTGCAGTGCCTGTTTTTCCGGCAATAAAATAACCTGGCACTCCGGCGCGTTGGCCATGGCCATTACGCACTACATTAACAAGCATGGCGCTTAAGGTAGTGGCTGTTTTTGAGGTTATGGCCTGCCTTATCATCCGGGGTTCTGTTTTTGTACCAAACCCGTCAGCATTTACCCTTTCATCAATAATATATGGCTGCATTAATTTTCCATTATTTGCAATCGAAGCAAAAGCGTTAGTTAATTGCAATAAGGTAACTGAAAGCCCTTGACCAAAGGAGCCAGTGGCCATATAAATTTCACTATGCTTGGCCAGGGATGAAATATTCCCCTTAGCTTCTGAATTTATTTCTAGGTCGTATTTTTCTCCAAAGCCGAACCGTTTAATATAATCCTCAAACTTTTCCGGACCTATGGTGCGCGCGGCAAAAATAATTCCAGTATTCAATGATTGTTCAAGCACTTGCGTCATGGTATTGATGCCGTGCGCCTGGCCGTCAGAATTCTTGATCGTATATTTGCCGATTTCCACGCTGCCCGTGTCTTCATACGTTGTACTGGGTGAGACAGCGCCCTGATCCAGGGCCGCCGCCATTGTAAAGGGTTTAAAAACAGAACCTGGTTCGTAAATATAAAAAGTTGCCGGATTTATATATACATTAATATCTTCAACCTCATTATACTTATTCGGGTCAAAATCCGGCGAACCGCACATGGCCAGAATGGCACTGGTCTTGGGATTAATAATAATCACACTGCCGCCATCCGCCCCGTGCTTTTGTACGGATTCATTTAAAGTCTTACACGCTTCATATTGGACGGTCCTATCAACTGTTAAAATAAGATCATCCCCGTCTTTTGCTTCTTCCAGTAATTTTGTACCAAAGGTAATCCACCTGCCTTGCGCATCCTTTTCTGCCTGCAAATAACCGTATTCACCTGCCAGCTCCTTTTCCCAGTACTCTTCCAGTCCATACTGACCTGCCTTGATATCGCCAGAAAAACCTACGAAGCCCAGTAAATGAGCGCCGATATTATTTTCAGGATAATACCTAAAAAACTCCTCCTGATACTCTATACCGCTTAATTCAAGCTGAGCTATCTGATCAACAACCTCCTGGGTTACCTGATGCTTTAACGGTTCGTATAAATCATTCTCTTTTTCCAGACGCGGCAGTATTTCCTCTTCCTCGAGTTCTAATAATGGTGCCAGCTTCTCAGTCGCAGCTTTTGCATCTTCAACCCTCTTTGGTTCAGCATAAACTAAATAAAAAACCTTATTAGCAGCTAAAGGGTACAATTTCTGGTCATCATCCTTGTCGCGGACAAAGATTTCTCCCCTTTTGGGGAATAATTTTTCTGATAAGCTGTGCTGATCAGCAGCCAGGGCTTCGTAAAATGAATGCTGAAAGATTTGTATATCCGACAGCCTGACGATAATTAACGCAGCAAATACAAAAACAACCGCACGTAAAATATCAATGCGGTCATAAGACTTTCTTCTTTCCGGTTTTGATCCCCTTCTTATCCTGCCTACCATACAAAAAACTAAACAATAATTAGTATTTGGATAATTGCTACCAAAATTAGCGTACTGCCACAGCCGGGCCTATAGCTGGCAAATAATCAATAGTTGTTGTGGCCACCATTTCAAGCTCATTGCTGGCAGCCTCTATGCTGCCCAAAGACTGTAATTCTGCAGTCCTTAATTCAAACTGTTTGTTTTGTTTTGAAAGTTCCTCAATATTATTTTCCAGTCCCTTTATATCAAAACCGCCAGTAGCTGTTTGGTTCATGTAATACAAGTATGAAAAACCGGCCATGATTATTATCACCACCAGCAGAACCTTCAATCTCGTGGTGTTTAATTCTATCTTTCTTATGGCTTTTTCATTTATAAATCCGTTACTGCCGTTTCTGAATTTTTTTGTTAGAAATTTTGTCATTTTGATCTTTTATATTTTTTCCGCAACTCTCAGCTTGGCACTGCGGGCGCGGGAGTTAGCAACTATCTCGCGCTCACCCGGTGTGACTGGCTTCTTGGTAATTATTTTTAATTGTCTTTTGTGCCCGCACCGGCAGACTGGAATCTCCGGTGGGCAAACGCAATCCTTAGCTTCGCTGCGGAAATAATCTTTTACAATCTTATCCTCCAGCGAATGGAAGGCGATTACTGCCAGCCGCCCGCCCGGCTCCAGAATTTCCATTGCTTGGGGTAAAACTTTTTTCAGATTGTTCAGTTCATCGTTCACGGCAATGCGCAGAGCCTGAAAAGTTCTTGTTGCGGGATGAGATCCCCCTATCCAGGGGATCTCCTTGTTAGTTTTTAATATATTTCTGAAGGCCAGGAGTACGGCCCCAACCAAAATTTTTGTTTTTGTTATTGGGGATCTGTGACGTGCGTTTATAATATTTTTTGTGACTTCAGACGCCACTCTTCCCGATTCTTGGCCATACTCCTGGATAACCCTTTTTAATTTGTTAAATGTCCACTTATTAACTATCTCGGCTGCGGTCAGCTGCTGCCGTTTATCAAACCGCATATCCAGCGGTCCGTCTATTTGGAAAGAAAATCCTCTATCTTCACTCTCGAGCTCAATAGATGATATCCCAAGATCAAGTAATATGCCGTTAACTTTAAATAAAGAAAAGTGTTCATTGTATATTTGTTTTATTTTTGAAAAATTCTCTTGAATAAAAATTACTCTCTGCTGATCTAGTTTCTGCCTGCAAATCTTAATAGCTTCTTCATCCAGATCAATGGCCAGCAATTTACCTTGTGGCGAAGTTTTGTTCAGAATCTCCTCTGCATGGCCGCCGCCTCCTAGCGTACAATCAATATAATGTTCACCTGCCTTAGGATTTAAATGAGTAATTGCTTCGTCTAAAAGTACCGGGATATGCGTCGTAGGCATACTTAGCAGGTTATACCCCTAAATCATCCAGGGCTTCTGCAATTTCACTGCCCCGCTTTTCTGTCCCCTCTTTATATTTGTTCCAGGCTGCTTCATCCCAGATTTCCAAACGATTGTATAAGCCAGCTACCACTGCCTTCTTTTTAATTAGTGCATATTTACGCAAATAATCCGGTAATACGATTCTACCCTGCCTATCAATGTCGCAGTCCATGGCTCCGGCTAGCATCAATCTGGCAAAAGCACGGGTATTGGCTTTAGAAATCGGCAGTTTGGATAATTTATCAGCTAAAGCTTCCCAATCCTTTTGAGGATATATAAATAGGCAATTATCTAAGCCGCGTGTAACAACTGCACCTTTAGATAAATCACCACGAAACTTGACCGGTACAGCTAGACGGCCTTTTTCATCGATGGTATGGCTGTATTCTCCAATAAACATGAATTTAAAAATGATAGTAAAAAATACCTGGGCGACTGCCTTATCCACAATAATTTATACTTATCCCCACTTTTATCCACTTTTCACCCTGTATATCCATTTTACACCACTTTATGGGAAAAGTCAACGACCCTGAACCTATTTGCCGAAGGGTCAACAACTCCCTCCCCCGTTGATAACTTCAGCAGTGTAAATACTTATCACAATTAAAATTGTAAAATTAGTCAAATTTATTAATTTAAATATTTGACATATTTCATCAGACCACTATAATAACCACAGAGGGGCAAAGGTCGATTTATTGAAAAATCCTTAACTATTTAGGACAATAAAGATGACTAAAAAACTTATTATTATCACACTAGCTGTAATGATAGTTGGCGGCGGTATTTTTGGTATATTAGGTATTAAGAAAGCACAAGCCATTAACAAGCCTCTTATTGGAGTGGAGTGTTATGATCTGTGCATTGAGTATGATTTAGATAATAATTGTGTAGAATGGGTTGAGAATTGCATTGAATACAATGCCCAATCATCGCAAGATCCGAATGTAAGATAATACTGCGTATTATTTAAAAAATGTTCTATATAAATTAGGGCATTTTTTAATAAATAAAATGTAAATTCATGATAATTTATAGAATAATTCAACTATCTTTTTAATAAATATCCTACACGCTTCGAGTGTGAATTCTATTGACAAATTATATTATCTATACTAAGATATACTATTAATAAAATAAAAAAGAACTTTTACAAATCAATATAAAGGAGTTAAAGATGAAAAGGAATATTTTCTTAATTTGCGGAATAGTAGTTGCATTACTGTTTCTAATATCCTGTGCTGGCATTAGCGGGCAAAAATCTATGACTTTAACAGAACGTGCAAAATACTCTTTTGAAAATACGCGAGTAGATAGCACTCTTATAGAACGGCAAAAAGTCGTTCAGGTGTTCAAGATTATGAGATCTTCGGCAATAGACGAAAATGGAAAGAGCGTCTACGAAAAAATAAGAAAACTAGACATTCAGAAAGAATGGTCGGTAATTGATTCTGTTATTGGAGCTTACTGCATCTTTATGGACATAAACAACAATCCGGATACTCGGGAGAACGAGTGGATTGTTGATATGAAGAAGCGGATAAAATATTGCGACACCTACTTTGGT
>JAHIVO010000073.1 GCA_018816445.1 Patescibacteria group bacterium | reverse complement strand
CGGATCGCAATAACGCAGCCAGTACCAGTTTGAACCGGCCCACTGGGGCATAGTATTGGTTTCGCGTTTGGCCGGACCACCGCACCGCGGGCACTTGGTATTAACCCAACCTTTAATAGCCGCTAAAGGTGATTCACCCGTACCGGTAGGTTGGTATTTTTTTACCTCAGGCAATTTTACCGGCAGATCCTTTTCCGGTACAGCTACCCGGCCGCACTTTTTACAATGAATAATAGGAATCGGTTCGCCCCAATACCGCTGGCGGGAAAACAGCCAGTCGCGCAGTTTGTAATTAATTGCCGCGTGACCCTGACCATTCTTTTCCAGCCGGGTAGTAATTTTTTTCTTGAACTCTTGGGAATCAAGGCCGTTATATTCGTCCGAATTTACCATTTCGCCATCCCCAGTCCAGCATTTATATTCCAGATCAGAATCCTGCATACCCCAAGCGGCTGCACTGCCCATGGGTGGATGCATTTTTGGCATGACCCGCGGCGGTTTAATTACTTCAATGATAGGCAGTTGATATTTCTTAGCAAACTCATAATCGCGCTCATCATGCGCCGGCACCGCCATAATAGCGCCAGTGCCATAAGAAACTAGCACATAATCTGCCACCCAAATCGGTATTTTTTTATTTTTAACCGGATTAATTGCATATGAACCCGTAAACACGCCTGTTTTTTCCTTAGCTAAATCCGTACGCTCAAGATCCGACTTATTTTCAGATTGCTTGATATACTTATCAACCACAATTTTTTTCTCCTTTGTAACAATTTTTTTTACTAACGGGTGTTCTGGCGCCAGCACCATATAGGTAGCGCCGAATAAAGTGTCCGGGCGAGTAGTAAAAACCATAATGTTTTCATCATGACCGTCAATGCCAAAAACAACATCAGCACCTTCTGATCGGCCAATCCAATTCTTCTGCAGCAGTTTAATATTTTCCGGCCAGTCCAGTTCCTTGCGATCCAAATCATTTAACAAGCGTTCAATATATTTTTTATCCGTAATTTTCACTAACCACTGCTTAATCTGTTTTTTGCCCACTTTTGTGCTACAGCGTTCACAGGTGCCTTTGATAACTTCTTCATTGGCTAAGCCTGTTTTACAGGATGGACACCAGTTTATGGGTGCCTCGGCTTCGTATGCTAAGCCGTGCTTAAACAGCTGGACAAAAATCCATTGTGTCCATTTATAATAATCTGAGTCTGAAGTTACAACCTCCCGCGACCAATCATAAGAAAAACCCAAAGACTTTATCTGCTTACGCATATTGTCAATATTTTGCTTGGTAGTAATGATTGGATGCGTTCCTGTTTTAATGGCATAATTCTCAGCTGGCAAACCAAAAGCATCCCAGCCCATCGGGTGCAGAACGTTAAAACCCTTCATCCGCAAATAACGGCTGACGATATCCGAGGCAGTATATCCTTCCGGATGCCCAACATGCAAACCTTCTGCTGAAGGGTAGGGAAACATATCTAAAACATATTGTTTTTTTCTAGAATCAGTTTTAGTTTCCCAGGTCTTATTCTCATCCCAGTACTTTTGCCACTTCTTCTCAATAGCCTGATGATTATATTTTTGAGTCATAATTTAATTAAATAATATCATCCACCATAGCTTAATACAAGTGAAGAATTAATATAAAAAATATGCTATTGACACCAATATGCGGCTATGATATTCTTCGCAATTGTATATCCGTAAACAAACAAACTTGCTGAAACAAGCCAAAAAACGTAATAATTAACTGACAATTATATCACTTTAAGATTTAAATCCATACTACTCAAAATACTTCTCAAGATTCTGGAATTTCTCATATTTATAGGCCGAATTTTTGAGGCTATCTTTACTAGGGTCATATTCAAGCCAGCGCTGATTGTGGCCCGTTTTATTTTTAAGTATTTTGTCGTCAGATTATACCAGGTATACTTTATTCTAAAAAAGTGGCTGTCATCAATTTTCGCACCAGCTAAAAATAAAATGTTTTATCCATTATTAAGTAAATCCACTATACACGTAGTCATAATTTTTGTAGCTCTGGCGGTAGTTTTCAATAGCTTCTTTACCCAGGAAACACGGGCAGAAGAATTTGGACAGAATACAATATTAGCCTCAATCATTACCGATGTCCAGGACGTAGAAATTGTTGAAACAGCTATTAAGGGAAAGGCTACAACTAATAACTATAGTGACTCTATGGGCGTACTGACGATTTACGACGTTGCTGCTACTGAATCACTGGCCCTGGACACTGAAGAAGGCGATGTCATGACATCAGAAGGCAGTGCTGCCCTGGTAAAACCCGGCTTAGCACAAACAACCTTAGGTGACAGACCAAGGGATGATGTCATTTACTATACTGTTGAAGGCGGAGACACAGTCAGCACTATTGCTGAAAAATTCAGCATCTCCACCAATACCATACTTTGGGAAAATAAGCTTGGACCGCGTGATTATATTAAACCAGGCAATCAATTAACCATCCTACCATACTCCGGCGTATCACATCAGGTAAAATCCGGCGATACCTTAGACAAAATCGCAAAAAAATATTCCGTTGATTCCGAAACAATCATTGAATACAACCAGCTAGCCGATGCTTCGGCTATAGAAACCAATCAGGTTTTACTCATACTCGGAGGCAGTATGCCCGAAGAACCTAAGCCAACAATACAACCAAATTCATCTTCAAGCTGGGGTCTTTTCAATATCCCGCCGCCAGCCTCTGCGACCAGCGGTACTAAACTGCAGTGGCCAACAACCAGCCGAAAAATCAGCCAATACTACAAATGGCGTCATTATGCTATTGATATCGCTGGTGATTATACCTCGCCAACCTACGCAGCAGATAGCGGTCGGGTAGAAGCAGTTGGTTGGGGAAGTGGTTATGGTAATAGAATTATCATCGATCACGGCAACGGCATTAAAACGTTATATGCACACCATTCCAAAATGTTTGTAAAAACTGGTGATTATGTCAGTCGAGGTCAAACCATTGGCATGATCGGCTGTACCGGTTGGTGCACTGGGTCGCATGTTCACTTTGAGGTTATTGTAAACGGACAAAAGGTAAACCCATTGAATTATCTATAAATCTGATATATTTCAAAAAGCCCCTAAAATTCTGGGGCTTTTTTATTTTGAAATTTAAATTACTTCCTGTTTTGCAGAGTTTTACGAATTTTTTCAATTATTTCGTCAATTGTAAAATTTGATTTAATTAAATAATCATCCGCGCCCAGTGATCTGCCTTTTTCAATATCAGCTTCCTGACCCAGATTTGATAGCAAAATTACAGGAGTTCTGGCCACGTCCATACTGGAATGTGAACGGACTTTTTTTATAACCTCAAATCCGTCAATGCCCGGTAAAATAATATCCAATAAAACTACATCAGGATTTTCACTAAATACCTTTTCCAGCCCGCCTGGCCCATCAATAGCCGATACCACCTCAAAATTTTCTTTTTGCAGTTTTGTGGTAAGTAAGTCACGTAAAAACTGATCATCCTCAACTACTAATATTTTTACTTCCGCTTTTTTGGGCTTAGGTGCAGCTGCGGCTTTTACTGCCTGCTCGCTCACTTTTGCTTCGGGCTGACTCGTTAGCCCACGGAGCTTATTCACTTTGCCAATAACTTCTTCGGGAGTAAACTGAGCTTTTATAATATAATCTCTGGCACCTAAATTCATGGCTTTATCAATCTCAACAGGCTGACCGGAATTTGAAATGATTATTACGGGCGGCATTTTATCAGAACCGAATTTTTCTTTTAAAGCCCCCAGCACTTCATAGCCATTCATCTTTGGCATTACAATATCCAATAAAATTAAATCGGGCGTATTATTCTCAATTATCTTTAGCCCCTCCTCACCGTCCTGGGCTGTCTGGACCTCAAAACCATCAGTTTCTAATTTTCTTTTTAATATGTCAATCAGTATTTCCTCATCTTCAATTATTATAATTTTACCTTTTTTATGTGCCATATAATTAAACTCCTATACTTTATTATTAAGTAATCTTTGATTTAATTGCTGTTCTTTCCTCTTATATATTATGCCAAAAAATATAATTAAGAAAGACAGGAGTGAAAATAAGTCGGAAGTTAAAACTGCTATCTGTGTAGTTGCGTTATAGTAAGTATACGCTGTAATTATCAAAAATAAAAGGCCAATAGCTATTAGAGTTGACCGGATCTTGACAACCTTGTCCGCTGTACGCCTTCCCTGCCAAAAGAAAATTATCATACTCGGTACCAGTACCCCGGCAATTACAACAACACTTGCAACTCCCACAATATCATTAATATTCCAATCTGTTATTCCTGTCGCAGTATCGTATTGGGGATAAGCAAAATAATAAATGCTTAAAATTATTGCAACCAGTGAGATCAGGATAACCAGCCAAAAAACACGCTGCACTACCAGCGTATTGATGAAAAACGTCGTCACTTTAGCAAAAAAGGCAACTGCAAAAAATAAAAATGCCTGGGCAATCACAAAACCAACACCTAAATAAAATGATTCCTGCGGAGCAATGATCCGCGGCAATGAAAAAAATATATAGGCAATTATCAAAGCAAGATAGCCTTGAGAAAAAAATAATAGAACCGGGCTTTTCTGCCTATCACGCTGGTAAGACCTATAAAGCTTGTAACTGCAAAATGCGCAGATAATGCTGTTTAATAAATCTATATATGGAGAGAATTGAAATCCCATAAAAATTACATGCTTTTAATAAATTGTTCAAATTGTGAATTGGTTTGATCCGCCGACTTAATTGGCAAAGTAAAATAAAATGTTGTACCCTTACCTTCAATACTTTCAAACCACGTATTGCCTTTATGATTATCCATTATGCTTTTTACTATAAAGAGGCCTAAGCCCGAGCCATCGGTCTGCATCCTGATAACATTATCTGCTCTGAAAAATTTTGAAAAAATACGGCCTTGCTGCTGGGTGGGAATGCCAACTCCGCTATCCGTAATGCTAAAAATAAGCTGGTCTTTGTCCTGTTTTAGTGAAATTACGACCCTGCCTCCGCTAGGAGTATATTTAAGTGCATTGTCAAAAAGGTTTTGAATTGCCAAACGTATTTTTTGAGGGTCAATATTTACCTTTTGCACAGGGGCTTTAGGCTTCTTGTACTCAAACTTAATGCCCTTTTTCTTAATAACATTATACATCTCCTGGACAACACTCTCAATAATCTCTTCCAATGACATATGGACAAAGCGATACTGGAATCGGCCCTCTTCAATACGTGAGACATTCAACAAATCATTAATTAACATTATCATCCTTTCATTGGTCTGGTACCCCTTATTCAGCATTTCTCTCTGCTGAGGATTTAAGGTGCCTAGATCCCCGTCCAGCAGCATACGAATAACCCACTTAGTGGCAGATAAAGGAGTCCGCATTTGGTGGGAAGCAACAGATATGAATTCAGTTTTCATCTGGTCAACCTCTTTTAATCTCCGATTTACTTTTGAATATATCCTGTTCAGCCTGATTAATTCCTGATTAGCCTTTAATAATTCCGCTTCAACCGTTGACAGGCTGCGTACGACATAACCGCTCCGGTAAGTACTGATACCCATTAAACACAGCATTGTAAAGCCCATACCGAACAAATATAATTCATTTAAGTATAAATCTTCCCTAATAATAAGTATGGAATTATGAGGCAATATTCCATGATATTCCAAAATTATCATTAATACAAACATTATTCCGCCAAACACCAAATTTAAAGGAGCAGCCACCCTGCTAAAGTGGACGTTCGTGCCTACTAATTGCAATAAATATAAAGGTAAAAAAATACTCTCAATGCCGCCTGTGGCATGGACAATCAGAGTAATTACAATCATGTCCAGAAATATTCCAATATACGGCCAGTACCGCGGAAAATAAATTGTTTGATAAACCAGCCCCGAAGCAAGATTAAAAATAAAAGCAATGGTAGCGCCAATCAGTACGCCAATTAAATCAAACTGGAAGCCTGCCTCATAAGAAATTAAAGCAATTAAACAAACAACAGTGATCATGATATAACGAACTGCTACTGACCACCTTAACCTCTTAAGTTTTTCTTCTTCCCCTAAGAGTACGATATCCTGTTCCATGCGGGGCTTAAAATCTGCATCATTGATTTCCGCTTCCACTTTTTTCTGCTTATTGTCTGATTTTTCTTCTTTAGCCTGGGTATTTGTTTTCATATCCTCCAAAAAAATTACGTTTCGTATATATATTGTAATATTTTTTGGATAAAAAGCCAAATGGGCATTTAAACATTATTACCATTAATCACCTTGAGGCCTGTATCGCAGGCCCTCAGCCACATGATCAGCGGTAATACTTTCAAGGCCCTCTAAATCGGCAATAGTACGGGCTACCTTTAAAATCCGGTGGTAGGCCCTAGCAGATAAATAAAACTGATTTACTGCCTGTTTGATTAATTCCCTTGCTGGCTGCTCAACCTGACAAAACTTATCGATATAACGCACGCCCATTTCAGCATTCACTTTTATTAGTAAATCCTTATAACGTTTTGTTTGAATGTGCCGCGCCCTGGTTACCCGCTGACAGATAGATGCTGAAGGCTCAGCTTGTTCTGTAGAGGCCACTTTTTCATATTCCAGGCGCGGCACATTAATATGGATATCAATCCTGTCCAATAACGGGCCGGATATTCTTTTCTGATATTTGATAATTTGGTTGGGCAAACACGAGCAAGGCTGGCGCGGATCATTTAAATATCCGCACGGGCATGGGTTGCGCGCCGCAATTAATGTAAACTGGGCCGGGAAACTCACTGCGCCAGCCGCCCTAGCTACAGTAATCGTGCCGTCCTCCAGTGGCTGCCGAAGACTTTCCAAAGCCTGTCTGGAAAACTCTGAAAACTCATCTAAAAATAAGACTCCCCGATGAGCCATTGAAATTTCGCCTGGCTTTGGAAAACTGCCACCACCAACCAGAGCCACTGATGAAGTAGTGTGATGTGGTGAACGAAACGGGCGTACAGTCATCATAGGCGTATCATTTATTAATGATCCGACTACTGAGTATATTTTAGTAACCTCAAGTGATTCTTCATTAGTCATGCTGGGTAATATTGTAGCCATAGTACGGGCTAACAAAGTTTTTCCCGAACCTGGTGGTCCGGTTAATAGGACGTTGTGTCCGCCAGCCGCAGCAATTTCTAAAGCGCGCTTAGCCTGCTCCTGGCCGCGCACATAACTCATATCATTTACACTTCCCTTTGATTTTGATTTTTTTATCTTTTTTGATTTGAATCTATTAATATCACAACGCCCGGTTAAATGTTCAGTTACCTGCAGTAAATTTTCAACCGGATAAATATTAATACCTTTAACCAAGGCAGCCTCAGAGGCATTTTTTGCAGGTAAATAAATTTCTTTAAGCCCCTGTTTTTTTGCCATTATCACCACGGATAAAATTCCACTCACCGGCCTTAAACTACCGTTAAGTGATAATTCTCCAATAAAAATTTTATCATCAACGCCCTTAGCGGTAATTATTTCACCACGCGCCATTAATATTGCAATGGCGATTGGTAAATCATAACGCGGACCTTCTTTTTTCAGATGCGCTGGTGCCAGATTAACAGTAATAGTACCGGGAGGAAAATCAAAGCCGCTGTTTTTTATGCTTGAACGCACCCTTTGCCTGGCTTCCTGCACTGCGGCGTCAGGCAAGCCAACAATATGCATTTTAATCAGGCCGCGGTAAACATCGGCTTCCACTTCCACAATTTTAGCGTCTAAACCGACGGCTGCAGCTGAAAAAATTTTTACTGACATATGTTTGTTTATAGTAAATAGTTTATTGTTTATGGTTTTTAGAAAATAAATTATTTATTAATACTTTTAATCAAACTATTTCTAAAACAGATTATTCTCTTAATTAATAAATCAACTTCATAAAATAAACAAAAACTTCCCAAAAAAGTGGGAAGGTTTTTGAATAATTCTGCTCAATTCACATGTTATATTAAACCTGTAAAAATGTCAAACCATTTATTTAAATCTAATAAATTTGTTATACTTACTTTTGTTATCAATCTAACTTCTTATTATGAAAAAAAGTATCATACTCCTGGCATTTATTCTAATTTTTGCTGGTCTTTTCGCAGAATCAGCCAAAGCAGCTGAGGATGAAAGTGTATTTGGTATAAATGTAGGCATGGAACTACGTTATGAACAAGGTGAGGAAGCCACCATAATAGCCAGGCTTGACGAACTTGGCATAGACTGGGCCAGGGAAGAATTTAACTGGAATGTTATTGAGACCACACAGGGAAATTTTGACTGGAATGGATATGACCGCATAATGGACAGATACGAAGCGGCCAATGTTAACGTACTGGGTGTTTTAGCCTACAGCGCTGACTGGGCTTCTACTGGCCCAACGCTGGTTACCAATCTTGATAAATATGCTCCTGATAGTACTCATTGGCATAATTTCGTTACCGCCGTAGTCAGCCGTTATCCTGATATTGAATATTGGGAAATATGGAATGAGCAGAACAATCAAAACTTTTTAATAGCTGATGACAGTGTAGCTGCGTACAAATCAATACTTGAAACTGCTTCAAGCGCTATCAGGGCAGTAAATCCGAACGACAAGGTTGTACTCGGCGGCTTATCAGGTGCTGACGTCGACTTTATGAGACGACTTTATTTAACCGGAGCCAAAGATTTATTCGACATTGTGGCAATTCATCCTTATCGAACTAATTTTAATAAAAATATTTACGCACCTGAACTGACGCAGTTCGGCATGAACAACCTGGCTACTGATCTGTATATGATGCGCAGTATGATCCAGGCATATGACCCATTTTCGCCCGCTCCGATCTGGATCACTGAGATTGGCTGGCCCACGCATGAGCAAGGGGTAACCGAAAAAGAACAGGGTGATTACCTGCAAAGGGCCTTTATTACCAGCCACCTTTACCCCCAAGTAGAAAAAATATTCTGGTACAATCTGCGTGATGATGTAGCTACAGATGATGAAGATAAAAACTACGGCCTGTATGATTATGAATGGTATGCAAAACCCGCGGCCAGTGCTTTTCAGCAGCTATCCGTGAATTACCCGACCCTGACTATGCGGGAAGACCATGAAGCCTGGGCTAAACCTGTTGAGGAATTTGAAGATGCCAGCCGGTTTTCTTTGGAAGTGCATGACGATGGAATTTTTGTCTCCAGCCGGGAGGTTGCCAATCATCCTGCGGTAAAAGCCTTCCGCGGACTGGACAGTATAACCTTTAATTATTCATTTTGGAATAATACCACGCCGCAATACCGCAAAGTAGTTATCAGCGACGCGCCCAGATCATGGTACTCAACTTATGACCTGTGGCTTTGGAGTGATGGCGGCATTCATCCAGTAAGGATGCGTTTCAAAGATATCAATGGTGAGATTTTTCAGGGTAATGCCGGCTACACCGGCTACGGCTGGACCAGGCTGAATTTATCTTTAACTGATGTTGCCAATAATTTTGTTAACTGGGGCGGAGACGGAGCAGTTGATTATCCAGTCGTGGTTGATAGTATTATCATTGAAAAAAATCCCTACTCGCCGATCTTTGAAGGGGAAATAATATTAAGCAGACTGACATACCGAAGGTTTGACCAGGCTTATAGCTATCGTTTTCAGCAGAACGGCAGAAACGTCTGGGTGTATTGGAAAATGGACGGCCATCCAGAACCAGCCTCAGTATATTCTCCGTTATCCAGGCGAATGCTGATCTGGAACCTGCGCGATTGGGGTTATCGCTACCTTGATCCAATAGACATGCCGGGACGCGATGTAATCATGTTTGGTCTGGAAAAACAGCCGCTTTTTATACTATAAGAGTATTTAACCCAACAAATGCTCAGTTAACAGCTTATTAATTAATATGCTGCAGACTGTTCTTTATTTTTATAATTTCTAGATAAACTACTAATCCACAAGTTATTGACTTGACACATTATACTGTCCTGATAAAATGTAATTTGGAACCTTATTAGAATAAATCAAGGGATGCTCGGCACTTCCGAAAAGTGCAGGCAATGCCACCGTTCTGGTAATGGCTGATACCCCCGTGTTGGGTATATTTACGGTGACTGTACCCCTGTGTATAGGATCCGAAATTCCAACAGCCATGTTTCTTTCTGAAATTGAGGGTTGGACATCAGTCTCCCCCAAACCGGCCGGTTCTGTTGCAAGCCGTTCTTAAACGGCATATCAGTGGTTACTACGTAGATTGAAGCTGAAACTGAAACAACCGAGGTATTAACCCAGAACTTTCTTTGCCGGTTACGGCAAAAATGGCACGGCTCACGGCTATAGCATCTCTGAGGAGTCTTGAAGCATACTAGATGCCCAAGACTCTTTTTTTATCCGCCTGCTACTCCTTGACAATATTTGCAACCTTTGCTAACATAAGAAATCCGAACCTTAAATTTAACAATCTGGGAGGCCCAGGAATAGATATCCGCACGCTCGAACACGGCCGTACGGCTAACCGATGGCTCGAAAAGAGCTGCGATCGCCAAATTAAGGCTGTAATATGAAAAAGGCATTTGCTTTAGTTTCTGCTGGTCAAACCGCGATAATTCGCTGTAGTCGGCAGAATCAATCCTGTACAGGGGCAAATGTCACCCGGCGGCATGATCCGAAATCAGAAGCCGCCTGGCGTCTGTTCTCGGTGCTTTCAAAAAGCCGCCGATTCTATATCGGAGCGAAAAAACGGAATTTGCTCCATATGGGTCTCCCAAACTATACAAGCCTCTGGTGAACTAAAACCGGAGGCTTCTTTTTTTATATTAAATCTTTTTTAGATAATTCTATAAACTTGCGCGATTCCAGTTTTGCCAATGTTAATTTACTTATTCGCACTCTAAGCAAATCATTGATATGCACCCCAACCTTATCAAACATCCGCCTGATCTGGCGCTTCCAGCCCTGATGCAGTACTACACTGTACCTTTTATTTGCTATCTGCCTAAAGCTATCAAATCTGGCTATACCTTCCTCAAGCCTGACTCCTGTTTTTAATAAGTTAATTTCATCTTTATTCAAGGGGCGCTGCAGAGCCACCTGATACTCTTTTTCATGTTCAAACTTGGGGTGGGTTAATTGGTATATAAACTCCCCATCATCTGATAAAACCAGCAAGCCTTGTGAATCTTTATCAAGGCGTCCGGCAATTTTTAAATGCTGGAATTTCCTGGGCAGCAAATAAAAAATTGACTTCTCACCCCTATACCTAGCATGCGTGCAAATATAGCCCGCGGGTTTATTGAGTGCTAAATATATATACCTTGTACTAAATTGGCATTTTTTTCCATTAACTGCTACTTCATCCTTTTGGGCATCTACTTGGGTTCCCAGGCTATTAACAACCTGGCCATTGATACGTACCTGGCCCTGCTGGATAAGCAGGTCGGCTTTTCTTCTGGAAGCTATGCCGCATTGTGAAATAAACTTATTTAATCGCATATTTTTTACTTAAGTATAAATAATTTGCCGCCCAAAGCATGGATTCATCAGCTAAATAAAATTTTGTTCTAAAAGGATTCCCCTGGCTATCAAAAACCTCCAAAAAGTTATTATACTTTTCAATAACTTTTTTGTAAATCTTTAAAAAATATACCAGCCTTTTTTATAATGGCGCCGCAAATGGAATCAGCATCACCAGAGTATTGATAAAAACCTTCGCGTTTTCGCTTATTAACAGCTTTATAAATTCTTAAACCCTCACCAAAGTGAGTCAGAGTAATCATTCAAAAAAAATTGATAATTAAGCATAGAAATTAATATAAGTATATCATAAAAAAACAGAGCGCTTATGGTGTAAGGCTCTGTTTATACGCGAACTAACCAATTTTCCACCTAACCTCCCAAACACGGCCAAACCAGAATCGCGTCTCGTCTACACAGAACGGAGTACAAGCATATACATATGCCAAATTGAGCCGTGTGTCCGCTTTTTCCAGCAACTGCTGGTCTTTCTCATGCTTGGCCAGGGCACAATAATACTTGACCCAAAAAAGATTTATGAAAAACATACGCGGGTAATCCGTGCTGTCAACTGTCTGTTCCAAAAATTCCAGGTCAGCACTAACAACCTTAAAGAATGCCGGATCAGGTAATTTCTGTATAGCCTCCGCTCCGATAGCTACCCGTATAAAGCGTATCAAATCGCTAT
>JAHIVO010000014.1 GCA_018816445.1 Patescibacteria group bacterium | reverse complement strand
TTTTCAAAGATCAATAGCAAATTATATTACCTTACCAAAAATCAATATAAAAAACAATATCCATTGGTTAACTCCGGATTTACAAGAAAAAGCCCTGCGCATTTAGTGCAGGGCTTTGATAAATGTTCAAGATTTTTTGCTATCCCTACTGCTAGTCCCCCGCCAGAGCGGCGGTGGATTTTGGCGGGAACCAAGCCTGTCTGATCGTGCCATGTGTATAACCCCTTTAGGCTGTTGGACGGACAATAACAGCATCACGCTCTGCACCAGTACCAACCAGTACGATCGGCACACCAAGAGCTTTTTCCAATCTCTTGATGAATCTTTGTGCACCTTCCGGCAATTCATCGAATGAATCACAGCCGGAAATATCTTCTGACCAGCAACGCCATGTCTGAGTGATAACCTCAACTTCACCAAGTCTCCAAGGTTCCGGCATTTCGTCAGGTTTTAGTCTGCGGCCGTCAAGTTTGTAGCCTGTGACAACCTGAATTGACCGAACGCCCGAGAGCATGTCAAAACGCGTCAGTGCCAGGAACTTCGGCTTGTTTATGCGGATCATATAACGCAACCACTGCAGATCCGGTAAACCGATACTGCGTCCACGGCCGGTTGTTGCACCGCGCTCATCACCCAAGACCATGAAGTACTGACAAAGTTCGGCAGGAGTTGCTGTGCCAGCATTTATCTTAGCAAGCTTCTTCTCAAGGAACCTGTTACGCGTTCTGCCTTCTTCAAACAGCTCCGGATGCTTTTCAGCCCACCGTTCTGCTTTGTCACGATCCCACACTTCTGAGGGAAACGGACCAGCTCCAACACGTGTAGGCAGAATTTTAAATACTGCCATAATATTTGTTGTCGCTTCAGGTGGCAGACCAGTACCAAGCGCAGCACCAGCTGCAGTACAATTTCCTGAGGTTACATAAGGGTAGGTACCCCACTGCGGATCAAGACCGATGGCTTGCGCACCCTCTAACAGAATACGCTTACCTCTTTTCCACAGATTGGAAAGTGCCCATGATGTGTCAATAACATCATCCTTGATTTCAGGGGCCATCTTGAGTAGATACTTAGCTACCTTGTCCGGACCAGGTACATCCCTCTTGCGGATAATGCCTTCCTCTATCATCTGATCAAAGTTAGGCTTGCAGACTTTATACAAAATCCTCAATAAAGCCCGAAGGTCCTTCTCATCCATGAACAAATGACCAACCAGCAAACTGATACGCAATTTCGCAAAACCAGATAAAATACCGATTGCTTTTCCAGTAGTCCGAACCTTCTTCTTGCCCATGACGTACTCAATGTACGATTCGTAAATCGGGTGCCATGGTGTCCACAAAGGCGATTGCCGGTCAATCCTGATCGGCGGTAGTTTACCGTCCATAGCCCGGAAAGCATCCGCTTTCTCGGCAATGAACCTGGCTAGGTCAAAGAATTCTCCCCTGGCCAGGAAACACATAATTTTATGCGCCACCCCGCAAGGGATTAAATGACCGATGAATTTCCTTAACAGCTCGGTTATCAGGGTATGCCCAGCGCCAGCTCCTCCGCTAAATCGGGCAACAGCATCATAGAACGGCGCCACCAAATCAATGATCTTGCCTTTGCCTTCGTCTCCCCAATAGGAGCCGATTATGACCAGTGTCTTAAATGGTAACAGGATTTTCTCTAATCTAGAGTAAATCCGAGTCATCTTTTTTGAGACTTTAGACATCTCAAAACCTCCTAACTATGTTTTTGAAGATCTTTCTTTGCTATTTATTTCTATTAATTAAATCACCTTACCATTTTTCACCATTTTTAGTCAATAAAAAAAACTAGTCGCAGGCCCCGTACTACGGGGCAGGCACAGAGACCTGCTCCTATAAACCATAAACTATTTACTATAAACCAACCTACTCCCACTCAACTGTCCCCGGCGGCTTGGAAGTAATGTCATAAATTACCCTGTTAACTTCTTTTACTTCATTGGTTATCCTGGCTGAAATGGTAGCTAATAAATTATGCGGCAAGCGCGCCCAGTCTGCTGTCATAAAATCTCTGGTAGTTACCGCGCGGACAATAATCGGATAACCATAAGTACGCGAGTCACCCTGCACACCAACCGACCTGATGCTCGGCAAAACTGTAAAGTACTGCTGTGCTTTATTCGCCCAGCTCGCTTTTTCAATCTCCTCCCTGGCAATCCAGTCTGCTTGGCGCACAATATCCAGCCTCTCCTCTGTTACCTCGCCGATAATGCGCACGGCTAAACCCGGACCGGGAAACGGCTGTCGCTCTGTTACTTCTTTGGGCAACCCTAATAAGCGGCCGACTTTACGCACTTCATCTTTATATAATCCCCTGAAAGGCTCAATTAATTTAAAACCGAATTTTTTTGGCAGGCCGCCCACATTGTGGTGGGATTTTATTACTGCGGCGGTTTTACCCACGCTCACGCCAGAAGTAATGGCGTCTGTATATAGGGTTCCTTGGACTAGCCATTTTACCCCGCCAATTTTCTTGGCTTCTTTTTCAAAAATTCTGATAAATAAATTTCCAATAATCTTTCGCTTTTTTTCCGGATCAGTTACATTCTTTAACTCTTCTAGGAATTGCTTTTTGGCATTAATCACTTTTAGATTAGCTCGCTGGTATGATAGAAATGTTTTTTTAACCTGCTCAGTTTCTCCCTGGCGCATCAATCCAGTATCAACATAGATGCAGGTTAATTGCCGGCCAATAGCTTTATTAACAATCGTAGCGGCCACGGATGAATCCACTCCCCCGGATAAGGCGCAAACCACCTTTTCCTGGCCAACTTTTTGTTTAATATCTTTAATAGCATTATCAACAAAATCTCGCATAGACCAAGAGCACTTAGCCTGAGTTAAGTTAACGAAGTTTTTTAATATTTTCATGCCATTTACTGTATGCACCACTTCTGGATGAAACTGCAAGCCATAAATGCCAATTTTCTCATTGGCAATGGCGCTATAACGGCAGTTTTTTGAGCTAGCCAGCACTGAAAAACCTCTGGGCAGTTTCACAACCTGGTCGCGATGCGACATCCAGGTCTGCTGTTTTGTTTTCAGGCCAGCAAGCAAATGGCCCCTTTTTAATATTTTAATCTCAACCGGTCCATACTCACGTTTTTTACCTAAGGCCACCTTGCCGCCGAACATGTGCGCCATTAACTGCATACCATAGCAAATGCCTAAAATAGGTACGCCTAAACTAAAAAGGCCCCTGCCAACCAGTAGAGTGTCTTTTTTAGAAATATCACGCGGCCCCCCGGATAAAATTATACCCTTAGCCTGCGTTAATTTATTAATCGGGTAATTAACCGGAACTAGCTCGGCAAAAATACCCAACTCTCTGATGCGCCGGGTAATTAAATGTGAATATTGAGAACCAAAATCAAGGACGTAGATTATATCCTTCATACTCTATCCTGTTTAACAAAGGATGCTTCAAAAGCCCATTTGGTGCACCGATTGATATCAGCTTGGATTAAAATGCCCGCTTTTCTTAATAATTCCTGCTCTTCATATAAATTAGTACAGTACATTTCCGGGCCATCAGTATTTATAGTAAACTTAACCTTATTGATCATTAAAGTACGGATGATCTTTTTTAATTCAGCTTTATTCTTAATTACATTATTCCTTAAGTTTGAAGTTGGACAAATTTCCAGAGTAGCATTATTTTTTACAATATCCTTCATTAATTGCTTATCCTTATAACATAAAAACCCATGGCCAATGCGTTCTGGTTTAATGTGGTTGACTACGTAGCGCAATTCATCGATCTTACCTTCTTCCCCACTATGGATGGTTATACCTAAACCAGCGTGGCGCGCCATCTTGAAAAGGGAGGAGTGTTTTTTTATGGAAAATGATTTTCTCTGCGGACCGGCCAGGTCAATGCCTACAATCCCACTGGGTTTATAACGAATAGCTTTTTCAACTATTATGGCATTTTGATTGTAAGTCAGGGTCCTGTCCAGCATTAGGATTATGCCAGCCTTTACCTGAGGATATTCCAGCATAGCCCTGTCTAATCCCCATAATGAAGCAACAATTATATGATCCAAGTCTTTTTCACCGCTGCGGTTTCTAAACATAGGATTATAGCGCAACTCTTGTAATACTAAATTACACTTGCGGTAGCCACCCCCTATAACACTGCGAATTGATTCTTCAATAGTATCAGGCGATGACTGGATTAACTCAGTCCAGTAATAAAAATTATTATGCATATCATCCAGGGACTGATTTGTTTCCGTGCCAGTCATGGTAATCATATCCTCAAAATCCCAGTAGTCCTTGCTGGGCAGTTTAATGCCGTGACGGTGAGCAATAGACCACAAAATAGCCGGATCCACTGAACCGCCCAAATGGGCATGTAATTCCGCGCGTGGTATTTGAGTTTTTTTAGGCATATAAATTAATTTATAATTTAAAATGTATAATTAATAATTTGGTGCTTTTTTATTTATAGTAATAGTATGAGGATGAGATTCTTTAAGGCTGGCATTGGTAATCCTGATAAACTTGGCCTGTTTTGGGATATCATTAATAGTATGGGCGCCGATGTAACCCATGCCGCTGCGCAAACCGCCAATCATCTGATAAACTACCTCGTTTACCCCGCCTTTATATTCAATTACGCCCTCAACGCCTTCTGGCACGTACTTTTTATTCCCTTTCTGGAAATACCGGTCAGAGGACTGGCCTTTATCCATGGCGCCTAGGCTCCCCATACCGCGATAAATTTTTACCTGCCTGCCGCCAACATAAATCAATTTTCCCGGTGACTCCTTAGTACCGGCCAGCATTGATCCTACCATAACGCACTGAGCGCCGGCAGCCAAAGCTTTGACAATATCGCCTGAAAAACGTACCCCCCCGTCTGCAATAATTGGTACTTTGAACTTCCTAGCCACCTTAACTACCTCCATAATAGCTGTCAGCTGAGGCACTCCCACCCCGGCTACTACTCGCGTGGTACAGATTGAACCCGGCCCAACGCCAACTTTTATGGCATCCGCAAAACTAGCTAGTTTCTGGGCTGCCGATGCGGTAGCAATATTGCCGACAGCTACCTGTGCCTTGACCGATTTTTTTATTTTTTTTGCACTCTGCACTACGCGCAAATTATGAGCATGCGCGCAATCAACTACTAATACATCAACTCCGGCATTATCAAGTGCTATAGCCCGCTTAATATCATGCGGTCCAACCGCTGCTCCGACTATTACGTTTCTTTTCTTTGCCTGCTTGACCATATCCGCTTCATACTTTACTGTGCAATTCCGGTGAAGAATTGATATGCCGCCCAGCTTACCGATAGCCACAGCCATAGCCACTTCACTAACTGTGTCCATAGCAGCTGCCACAATTGGAATATTTATAACGATTTTCTTGGTTAAATACGTTGACAAACCAACCTCCTGAAGCCTGACTGAGGAAGCTCTTGGTGTCAGCAAAACATCATCAAATGTTAATCCTAAAGGAAATTTTTCAGAAAGCATATTGATATTTAATACTGATAATTCTGATATTTTTGTTATTGCCTATTATAACACACTTTGGCTGATATTTCCATGATTATACATCTTAGTATTTTATTTTTCGTAAATGCCTCAATGTCCATTGGTTAATTTCTTTTGATAAATCAACTTTAACATATCTTGGTTCAAGGATAAAATCCTTGTATCCGCTCTCTGGACTTTTTCCGCCGTTGGAAAATATTGTTAACAAACGTTTATCAAACATCAATTTATATCCTGCAGCGGTATATTCATGCGACCTGATTAAAACTTTTCCGCCGATTGTTTTCATAAATCTATTGAAAATATTTTTCCCAAATAAATAATAGCACCCTCGCTTGTAATTAAAAACTGAGCTATCAATTTCCTCGCCAGGATCATTCCAGCGCATTTCTGTTAATTCTTCCTCGTCATTTAAATCTCTCAATGAATGGAGGTTATGAACCGGCACTCCGCCATGTACAGCAACAATGCCGCTAGCGGTAATGGCTATGCCAGGCAGTCTTTCATAAAGGCGCACGAGCCGACTGAAAACTAGCTGACCCTTGTCATAGCCAAACTCTTTAATGCATGACCCCAGCAAGCCGTAGTACTGCCCCATGTTAAATTCCTCATGATTACCGCGCAATAAAAAGATGTTCTTGCGATAATACCATTTTAAGCTTAATACCAAGGACAAGGTCCTAATATCTTCTTGGCCGCGGTCAGCATAATCGCCCAGCAGGATGAGATATACTTTTTCTCCTTTTTCTACTTTTTGCAGAAATTTTTCCTGGGCTAAAACACGGTAAATTGACATTGAATCCCCGTGAATATCTCCTAAAAATATAGCCGTACCTTGGTAGGGTAAATAAACAAATGGAAAATGACAAAATTCCTTATTTGATTTAATTTTTGGAATAGTATTTTGCATCTTGCCCTTAGCAAGTTTACGTTCATGTTTTAATATCCTTTCTACAGTCTGGATAAGTCCTAAAAAAATATTCCAGGATAAGGTCTGATCTTGTTCTAATATTTTTTCCTGCCTTGTTTTAGACATTACTCGTTGGAAATTACTATTAATTGTTTAGGTAAAATCTTAGCTTCAAAAGTCCGGCCGGCCGGGATAACCTCCCCGTCGTATTGCGCTATTAAGTTATGTTCAGATTCTATATTTATTTTCTTGCAGGTATACATATGGACTATAGGCAGTTTAATATGCGCACCTCTGGCTATCTTCTGGATATTACGCAAAGCATAAAAACGGCCTGCCTTGTCTATCAAGCAAATAGTAAAGAACCCATCGTCCATCTTAGCACTAGGTGCCACATTAAAACCCCCGCCATAGGTCGTGCCATTGCAGGTGGCAATTAATAATATTTTTTTATTAATTATCTGGTTATCATCTAAGCTGACCCTTACCTGACGAAACTTGTATGTAGCTAGGGTTCTTAAGACGGCCATTAAATAAGCAAAAAAACCACTGGAATATTTTAAAAAGCGGCGTACTCTAGATGCCACCTCTCCATCAAAACCAACCCCGAAGCCGTTAACAAAATAATGTTGTTCATTTACCAAACCAATATCAATTTTTCGTGTCTTATTCTTCAAGAGGATTTTCAGGTCTTTTTTCAAATTCCTGGAATAACCAAGCTGATAAGCAAAATCATTGCCCGAGCCAATAGGCAATACACCTAAAGTTGCCTGGCTTTGGGCCAGGCCATTTACCACTTCATTAACTGTACCATCGCCGCCTACAGCTACAATTACTTGGTATTTGCCTATCGCCTGCCGGGCCAATTCAATCGCCTGCCGGGGATATTTGGTAATGACAATATCAAACTGGATTTTATTTTTGTTGCAAAACTCGCTTATCTCCGGTAAAAAAGACAAATGCTTCCCCTTGCCAGCTATGGGATTTACAATAAAATAATACTTATTATCCATTAAGTTTATTATACTACAAAATAGCCTCTCCGAAAAAAGAAACCATGAAAATTATTTCATTCAACTAAATTCAATCTTTTTGCTTTATCCTTTACAAACTCTCCAACTCTTACTCTTTCTAAATCGGCTAAATAACCTCCTACTTCTAATTCCCTGCCAATATCCCTGGCCAAAGAACGGATATACGCGCCAGGGCCAGTAGTAACCCTTATTTCTAAATTCGGCCAATTGTATTTTAACAATTGAATTTTTTTTATTTCAACCTGGCGCGGTCCTAGTTTAACCACTTCTCCCTTTCTCACGCGCCGATGAGCAGGACGGCCGTTGACTTTAACTGAACTGTAATCCGGCGGCATTTGGTTAATCTGCCCGATAAATTTACGTAATACTTTTTTAATATCATTAGCAGTTGGAATGTTTCGTACAGCAATACGGGTTTTTTCTCCCTCTTCATCATCTGTAGTACTATAACTACCCAACCGTACAACAGCTAAGTATTCCTTTTCTTTTTTAACTTCTTGATCCAGCTTTTTTGTAGCTTCACGGCCAATACCCACTACCAAAACTCCGCTGGCCAGCGGGTCTAAGGTACCGGCGTGGCCAATCTTTTTAATGCCAGTAACTTTACGCAACTGATCAATGATATCATGTGAAGTTGGGCCCTTGGGTTTGTAGATGGCAACGATTTTATTCATGTAATAAACATAACAAAAACACCCCTAATCGACAACTAGGGGTGATCTCGAATGACTATTTATTTTTCGGGGAACGACGGATTATCTTTCGTAATAGCCAAACTAATATTTTTCCAGCAATAAAAATAATGAAAATAGATAGGGTAAAAAAAGCCGGCACCATAGTGTCAAAAAGGTCAATCACTTCATCGCCAAAGTCATCCGGCATTAAAATTCCAAACGCCCCTATAACAACAAATATTCCTAGTACAACAAAAGGCATTACTTTTCTTTTTAAGCCTTCTTTTTTGCGTCCGAGAAAATATAAGTAGAAAAATAAAGCAGCCAGCACGGCATTACCTCCAGCCCAGGCATAAGAATAATCAATTGAATTAATATTAAAAAACGTTAATAATACTGCAGTGATTAAAAATACAATTCCACTTAAAAATAAATAGACAAATTTTACGGAATTTAAACGGCGCGTTCCTTTATCAACTTCTTTCCTGGGCTCATCAGATTTCATTTTATTAATAACCGGTCCGACTTTTTCTTTTATTTTTTCTACCCTGGACTGTCCCTTTTTCTTTCTTTTAACAATTCTCCAAACTAGTAAAGCTATTAATATTAATAAAACCACTCCCCCGACCCAGAGATACTGCTGAAAATCATTAAAATCGATCCCGTCCCAAAAACTGCCTGACAAATCTCCACCAGATCTTGATTCGCCAGACTTTATTTCATCAGCATTGACTGCTAACTGTACTTCTTCTGTTCCACTAATCTCTTTGCCATACACTTCTACTTGCCAAGTACCACTTTTTGGATTATCAACCACCACGTATGAGCCCAAACCATTAGAAGTAATTGTACCAGGATACCTTACACCAGCCGGGTTAATTAATGTTAATTCGATCACGGGATTTTCAGCTGCCATAGCCCGTGGAATCAACCAGTCATCTGACTCGTTGTAGCCAAACCAGCTTGAACCCCATTTGCATAGTGCGGCTATCTGATTACTTGCGCCTTCTACAGCTTTATAAGTTATTTCTTTAATTACCTTCTCGCCCTGCCCTAATTTCACCTTGGCAGTTTCTGCCACCCCATAAAATGCTTCAAACGCGTCATTAGTAAAATTTTCAGCTGCCGCCGCCAAAGTATAAGCCAGGGATCCAGCTTTAACAGCCACTAAGTCAACCGCGGTGCCTGCTTTCCTACCCAGCTCATAAACGTCTTCAATATTTACTTTTAAATCTGTCCCTGGTATCCGTAATACAGCCACGCAATCACCCATAACTGTATCACACCAGTCACTGTATGCATTAAAGAAAATTCCGTATACTTTTGCTTCCTGGTAAGTGCCAAACATGCTTTCAGTAAACTTGCCCGCCACATCAATTACCGCTGTCGCAGCTTCTAAGGCATCATTCAAATCATCATTATATTCTTTTACTTTATTAACTACTTCTTCAAAAGCGGTTTCTTTTTTTAATAAACTTGCCCCTTTATCAACAGCCTTACCGGCAAAAGCTGCCTGATCCAGTAAAGCGCCGAGCTCTTCAGTAGTTTTAATAAATTTACCAGACATGTTCTGGACCTTATCAAAAACATTATCCCCGCCTAGAACAAAATCTCTATGAACAGCTAGTTCATCCTGCATGGCCTTAATCTTATTCTCATACTGAGTGTAAGGGGTGCTGCCATTTTTTATATCGTCTAAATTTTCTGCATGGTGCCACAAGCCAGCCTGGAAATAAACAATCTGGCTGGAAATCGCTTCTTCAAAATTTGAGATAAACATCTGTTTGTAAATCTCAATGTATTTACTGCGTACAGTACTCTCAATCTCATCTAACAAACGTGTGATGCTGCCCGCCGCATAAGTAACGGCATTATTAGTAGTTTTAATAAATTCCGTAACCTGACTTTCATCTGTAATCCCTACTTTAGCCAGAATTTCCCGAAGCTCCTCATCACTCATTTTATTTTCACTAGCAGAACCTTTTGACACTGCTTCTGCTGTCTCAGTAAAGTCATCAACAAAACTGCTTAGCTCAGGATTGTCAGCTAATGCCTCAAGGCGATTGGCAATTAAGGCTTTAATTTTATAAAACAGATAAACTCTTAATGATTCCCAGCTGGACTCGGCTAAAATCTCGGCCATTTCCTCTTCAGCCTCATAAACGGCAATGCCTAATTCCTCTGCCGCAATCGCACTTTTTATCAGCTCAACTCCTTTATTAACATTGGCAGTATCTACATAGCCTTCAGCCAACGATTCAATAGATTCATGCATGTCCTCTGGACTGACACTAAGCTGGCCTAATTCTGATACGTCAATTTTTTTATTTAAGTAATTAAAAATGCCTTTATACTCTTTTAAAAGTTCAATTAATTCAGATGAATCAATTGTTTCTTCCTCTGCTTCGGGCTCAGGGGCTGGCTCAGTTACTGTTACAGTAGTAGTCTCCTCAGATTCAGTTGATGGCACCACTTCTGCTGCTGGTGCTGAGTAGGCTCCGCAATCGCTTAAACAGGAATTGCAATCTTCATAATCAGCATCGCATGAGCCATCTCCGCAATGATAAGGTTCAGAGCGACAGTACTTATGTACGCAATGACCGCCCTTGCATTGACGCCACGTAGAACATCCATAAAATCCGTCATCAGATTTATAATAACAAACGTTTTTTTCAAAAGTACTGCTCTGCTCTAATAAACAAAAGGTATCTTCTTCCCAGCAGTCAGCATCTTTTTGGCAGCAAGTTGTGCCATCCGTGCAACAAACGCCACTACCGCAGTTTCCCGAAGTACAATCAGAATCACTAGAGCAACTTCCACCATTAGCTACTGATCCAGAAGATGGCGTACCCGAGGTATCACAATCCGGTGAGCATAAATCAGGAACAGACGGATCTGCACAAGCTTCGCCTTCATCACTATCACAATAACCATCACCAAAATAAAAAGGCGCTGCCCGGCAAATACTATGTACGCAAAACCCCCCCGCGCATTCAGAGCCAGCCGAGCAGCTGGCACCGTCATCTTTTAAAGTTGGGGTGCACTGACCGCAATCCTCCGAACAATTTGAACATGACTCATCAACAGTTACACCATTAACGCACGTTCCAACTTCATATGGCCCTGGCCCGCATCTGCCATCACCGCAATAACCAAACTTGTAAACCTGGTACTCCTCCGTGACGGTATCATAATATGAAGGATTGCAGTCTAAACTACCTGTGCTGGAAAAAGTGATGTCAAACACCTCGCCCGGGCCAACGCTGAATTCGCAAGCAGTGCTGTTACAGCTTCCGTCAACAGTAGTTTTTAAATCTTCTGAAGGGCCGGACTGGCCGTCTAAATTACTATAGCATTCTTCTTGACCAATGACCCTGACAGAGCATCCCCCATAATCCACTGGTATGGTCAAACGATAAATATCATCCATGCCCCAAATGGATCCCCAGCCAAATTGCATAGTTCTCACTTCGCCAGCCAGTAATAAAGAAGTTTGCCACCAAATAAAACCAGCCACTACAATAAATAGAGCAGATAATAAAAAAGATAATAATTTTACTTTCTTGTTTTGCATACCCCCCAAAATAAGCTAATAAACTAAGCTTATAATGTAATTATGGCAAAAATTAGCTTAAAAATCAACCCTTTAAAACAAAAACGCAGCAAAGACATTAGGGACGGCAATAATAAAAATATATAAAAAACTGTCTGTTTATGGCATAAAAGTAGAAACCCTTAATAAACCTCAATTCAATATATGAGTCATTAAGTATAATAATCCAACATTCTAAATTTCCAAAATATCCTTTACCCGGCTGACAATGTCTTCAATAGTTGATCTGCCTTTTTCCAGCAACTCACATAAATCTTTATCAATAGCTTCAACCACTCTGGGATCCTGGGCGTAATTAGTTACCAAAATTACATGCACATTTTTACCCCATTCATCTCCCCGCAACCTATTCAATACTTCAATGCCGTGCATTTTGGGCATGATCACGTCAAGCAGGATTAATTGAGGCCGCTCTTTTAATGCCAACGACAATCCATCCTCACCATTGGACGCCTCTAGAATATTAATATTTTCATTCTTTAAATTACTGCGTAAAAAAACCCTAATTGGCTCCTCATCATCCACAATAAGAATCTTTTTTACTTGAGTACTACCCGGCATAAAATAATTTTTTACTGATTAAAGACTTAAATTTTGTTTTACTTTTTTTACCAAATCTTCCAGTTTTATATCAGACTTTACGATAAACTCTCTAACTCCCTCATCCTCAGCCTGCCTTTTTTCCGGACCTTCAGGAAGATTGGTAATAATGATTACCGGCACTTTCTCCCCCCATTTATCTTTTCTCAATTCCCGGAGCATTTCAATGCCGTGCTTTTTAGGCATTAAAATATCAAGTATAATTAAACTTGGGTGCCTATCTCGCGCAATTTGTAGTCCTGTATTACCATCAAAAGCTTTGATCACCTCAAAACCTTCTAAAGCCAATCTATCTGCAATAGCTTTGCAAATTGGTTCCTCGTCATCTATGATTAATAATAACTTTTTTTGATTATTTCCCATACTATTAATTTAACACCTTTTTTACTTTTTTTACCATGGCCTCTATAGACCAGTCGGATTTTATCAAATAATCCTCATAATTCTGCTTAATATCATCCTTGGTGTCAAGATAATTACAATTTGTTAAAAAAATTATTGGCACTTGTTTCCCCCATTTATTTTCACGCAATTTTTTAAGAACAGTAATTCCATCCATCTTAGGCATCACAATATCTAATAATATCATATCAGGATGCTTTTTCAGCGCAAGAGATAATCCGTCCTTTCCGTTCCTGGCCGCTAAAACATTATAACTTTCCCGCTGCAGGGCTTTTTTAATTACCCATAATTGTGCCCGGTCATCCTCTACTATTAGTATTGTCTTTTTTTTGGTTTTCATAATATTTATTTGAGTTTATTTACTAATTTCAGTACTTCGTTATAATGCATCTTGATAATTTCAGGAGAGCGAAAACTTTTTGAAAATTCAGCCAGCCAGTTCATGGCTTTAATAATTGATTCCTTAGTAGGTAACTCAAAATCACCACCGCTTTCCCGAAAAGCTTTACGCACGATACTTTCAATGTTTGCTTTGGTAAATTTTTCTACTCCCTGCTCTCCAAGATCTTTGGCTAAATCTCCCAGTGAGGACTTTGTAGCTTCTCCGTGTGCCTGTTCAAAACATATGACAATGGCATTGCGCACGACTTCAGGGGTTAATTTTTTACTGGAATCAACACCGTAAATTAAATTCATACTTCTCTATAATATTCAATTTATATCTGTAATTTATTATAACAGAATTATCTTAAAAAAACACTAATAGTACATCTATTTTTAATTAGATAATTTTACAATATAGTGGCAGGGTAAAATGAGTAATAAAACCACTAATTTTTTTATATTGTCAATCATAAAAACACCTCAAATAATTTATATCCAAAGCGAATTTTTTAACTAGTACCCAGCTTTTCTTTAACTTTTTTAACAACATCTTCCAAATGACAATCGGTTTTACTCATCATTTCTGCCCTGCCCATATCAACTGCTTTTTTTACGCGCGGATCATCCGCATAGTTTGTAAGAATGAGTATCGGAATATTTTTGCCTTTTTCATCTGCCTGTAATTTATCCAGGGCATCAATGCCGTGCATCTTGGGCATGACAATGTCTAAAATTATAAGGTCCGGATGTTCTTTAAAAGCCAATTCTAATCCCACTTCGCCATTCTCTGCTTCAAGCAATAAAATATCACTCCCGGCAAATGTTTTTCTTAGGGCAATCCTGATAGATTCTTCGTCTTCAATAATTAATACTTTTTTATTATCAGCCATATTTTTATTAACAATAATAGACGTTAACTATTATATAACGGTATGGCTATTATGTCTATGTGTTTTCCTGCGGGACCAGGATTCGAACCTGGATTAGCGGATCCAGAATCCGCGGTCCTACCATTAGACGATCCCGCATTAATATCTACTTAGTCCTGGCCTATCTTTTTATAATCTATATTTCTTCCTCAACTACCTCTCCTCCAAAAACCTGCAAAGCCTGGTTCCACACTTCCTCGTCCTTTTCTTTTTTTGGGGTGGCCTTGGTAAATTCTTTTTTTGATTTTTCCAGCTCATCCCCGCTTACTACTAAAGATTGGTATTTAATTTTTAAGCCGGTAATTTCCGTGATAATATCCTCAATAATTTTTCTGATATTTCTGGTATTCAACCTATCAGCGTGAAACTTATGCTGAAATCCAACCACTAATGAATTATCCTTTAATTTTAACGGAGTGCCAATTTTTAAAGAAACGCTTATTGAATGATTATGCGCTTTTATACGCTGTAGTATTTGAGGCCATATTTTAACGATTTGTGAAAAATTCTGTATTTTACTTTGTTTATTAAGCATACTATCTGATCCCTTGGTAGCAGTTTTTTCATCAGATTGACCAGCGCTGCTGGCCATGTCATCATCTGGCTTTTGTTTTTCCTTTATTGATTCTGCTTCCGGCTTATTAACACCGCATAATTCCACAGCAGCCAGTTCCAGGGGAAGCTGGATAATACTGGAAAACTTAATTTCCCTTGACCTGGAAATTATCGTATCCAGCATTTTAATCACCTGATCAGTGCTGATTAATGAAATATATTTTTTAATATCAGTCAGGACTTTTTTGTCCAAGTCAAGCTTGATAATTTCATCCAAAGAATCTGATACTTTTAATAATAATACCTTTCTTAAAAATTCAATCAAGTCCTTGGTAAACTCCTGGATATTTACACCTTCTTCAACCAAGCGGTTTACTAAAGCTATGGCAGCTGGCGAGTCCTGCTGGACGATTGACCTGAAAAATTCTATAACCAGAGCCATATCTGACCTGGGAATTACCAATGAAGCTGTTTCCTCAGTGATTTTTTTCTCCCCTAAAGCCATTATCTGACTAAGCAACACTTCCACATCGCGTACAGACCCTTCCGCACGCTTAGCAATGTTTTCCAGAATGCTGTCCTCAATTGTAATTTTTTCTTTTTTAGCGATAAGCTGGAGCCGCTTTACTAATTCATCTACCGATACGCGCCTAAAATCAAAACGCTGGCATCGTGAAATAATCGTTTCGGGTACGCGGTGAATTTCTGTAGTGGCCAAAATGAAAATTACATACTCCGGCGGTTCTTCAAGTGTTTTCAGTAAGGCATTAAAGGCTGAAACTGACAGCATATGCACTTCGTCAATTATAAACACCTTATACTTTGTCCGTTGCGGCGTGAAACGTGAATTTTCTATGATATTCTCACGCACATTATCTACGCCTGTATGGGAAGCTGCGTCAATTTCAATTAAATCCATGGCTCGGCCACTGGAAAATTCCATACAAAAATCACACTTATTACACGGTTCAGAACTTTTCTTGTCTTGGCAGTTAACTGCCTTAGCCAGCAGTCTAGCCGTGGTTGTCTTGCCTACACCCCGAGGACCGGAAAATAAATAAGCGTGGGCAACTCGATCCTGCTCAACTTCATTCTGAAGCGTAATTTTAATCGGATTTTGGCCGACTAAATCATTAAATGTTTGCGGCCGATATTTTCTATATAAAGCTTGAGACATAAAAAAATACACCAAGATTGGTGATTATATTGTATAATAATCATTTACTAAAAGCAAATTGTGTAAAGCTAGCAAACTATTAAGTTAAATCATCAATTTCTTCAACTTTTTCCTGTGCCGGGGACTCGTCCTTAGCTTCCCCTTCCGGCTCTCCAGCGACAGCTGCTTTAGCTGCACCAGCCGGAGTTTTGATGATATTTTCTACGGCTGCCCATTCTACCTCTTTGCCTTTAGGCACTAGAATCACTACTTCATCGCCTGCATCGCCTTTAAAATAAGTTACACTTGCTAATAATACTTTAAAAGCTTGCTCACCGACTACTACTCTATACTCGTCAGTAATATCGTCCTTGGCCAATACTCCGACCAAACGATTCCTATCCACGGGCCCTATCTGCTTATACAAGAAAGTGCCATCTTCTTTTATGGTTAATTTCAATGTATCACCTACCACCAGTTTTGATTTTGAGGCATAATTGGCTGGAATACTGTATTGCTTGCCATCTGGACCAATCATATTCTGACCGTCAAAAATACCTTCAATAATCTTTTCACTGCCATCAGTTTCTTCCTTGCCGAGTTCCTTGGCCATTTCAATCACCCCTCCAGTATTTTCTACTTTCTTGCCAACCACCTGATCCAAAAGCTGCCTAGCGCTAACCAGGGAGACGTGGGCAGTTTCAATTAATTTTCGTATTTGGTCTAATTTATTTTGTTTTGCCATTATTTTATTTCCTTTTATTTTATTGTATTTTTTGCATTTAATTTGTGCTTATTTTTGTATTATTTTTCTCACTACCAGTTTAGTCTAATACTTCTATTTAGTCAACCACATACTTAAAAATCGGGATGGTCTTATTATTGGGACGGTCAATTTCAACCGGCTGCCAGTCTGGCAAAGAAAAGCTGTATGAAATTATCCGGGTGCCCGGCCTCAACTCTTTTTTAAATTTGGTTGATAATTTTTTCATGGCCATAGGCGTTAAAAAAACAAAAATCACACTGGCCTGGCTTAAGTCACGAGATAAAAAATCAACTCCGCGTATTTCAATGCGGTGTTTTAAACCTAAAAACCAGATGCGGATTTTTGACCAGACATACAATATAAATGATATTTCATATCCGACTATCATGGTAGCTTCAGAATTATTTGCGATGCCAATGATAATCCGCCCGTCACCCGAACCTAAATCATAGACAACGTCATCCGGCTTTACTCCAGCCAGTTTAATTACCCGTTCAACATCAATACCTTTGACAGGCAGCCAGGGAGAAGCCTTCAGTCCTGCATAAGCAGCTGAGCCGAAAATCAAGAAAATCAGCAATAGTAAAAATAAATATATACCTGTTTCTAGCATATACATATAATAGGTCTATTTAAGTTTTTTTGTCAAACAACAACCGGCCGGGTAATCCCGGCCGGAGTTATATTAATTTAATGAGATTAAAATTACCGGCCCTATTATCCTACGATGACGCGCAGGGAATCCAGGACCAGGACCTTTTATCAAAGACTGGATTACAGCCGCCGCCTTCGCTAGGTACACAAGCGCCGCCTGAACATCCGTTTCCGCATGTAATTGGTGTATCAATATAGGCACATCCGCCGCCGCTGCCATTGGGACAATAGGCTTCTTGAATAGCCTCGCCAATGCAATTATCTGAATAACTGCCGGATGAATCAGTGCAAGTACCGCTGACATAATAACTGACCCCGCCATCCGAATCCGTGCATCCAGTAGCGCCCGTATCTGAAGTAGTAGCCTCGAGTGTATTGCCGTATGCACCCTGGTTAATCCGGTTGCCATTTGGTGCTGGCTCTTGTGAATAATCATCGCTAGGATCACCCGCATCAATACTTAAGGAATCTAATTGAAGGTGTAGATTATTTAAGCCGGCATTTACGTATAGCGGATCAACCGAGATATCATAATCTGCTTCAGTTTCAAGATCAAAATCAGCATAAGCCTGGTTAAAATTCCAGATATTATTATAACCAATCTCACCATTAATACCAAAATTGGCTAAACGATATAAACCTACTGAAGCACCACTACCGTTGCCCACTAAAATATTATTCCTTACAGTCGCATCAATTGGCCCCCAAAACGCGATACCAAATAGTTGATTATACATAGAGTTGTTCTCAATTAAAGCAGCTCCATTATTAACCAATACCCCAACACCGCAATTTATAAAAACATTATTTTTAATGACTACCTCGGAATTATTTGTTTGAATCGCCCCATTACTGGCAGTACTGTCAATAAATGTAAACCCTTCTACTCCACCAGAATCAAAATTACTCAGGTTAACACAGTCATTAGAAGTACTGCAGCGAATAACAGTACCTAAAGATCCATTACTGCTTTTTAATACCTGACCCTCCTTCATTATTATCTCTTCTCCCGGCTGGACCAGGTATTCACCAGGCCCCACATAGATAGTACTGGCTTCCTGCGACGCCTGCACTGCCTCGCTGATTGTGTTAAAAGGACTGTCATACCCTCCGTCTTCATAGCCATCATTGCTTACATCAACATATACCGGATTCGGGAAATTATAATTACCTGTACTGCGGGCGTCGTGGAAATACATGGACCAGTCCGCTTTTCCGCTGGTGCTTAAATTCATATGGAAAATCTCCTGATTTGGAATGGAAAAATTTACCATTTCCTGCATACCATTTCCGTCTAAATCATCTACCAGCGGATGTCCGCCTACAAGGAACCCATAGTCAGAAACCGAGAACCTTTTTGGCCAGGCAGAACTGAAACTTTCTGCATTTTTATTGTATGCGTATACATAAACATTATCATCAAGTAATATTTCCATTTCCCCATTACCATCTAAATCAGCTAGTGTTGGAGGTTTAAAATGAGAAGATATGACCGGATAACCCAAAGGCCAATTAGCATTCAGCAAAGTCGCATCCGATTTTAAAACATATAATCCCATATCGCCTGTGCCACCTTGAAGTATGGTTACCACCTCCAAGCCAGGAACCGTACTATCAATTTCACCAACTACCACGCTTAAAAATGTCGGGGGGAAGATATAAGACACAACAAATGGCCAACTTCCTGGATATAAATTCCCCGTAGCAGAATCAAATACGTAAATTTTTTCTCGGAAAGAAGCAATGACTTCCGTACTGCCGTTTTGGTCAAGGTCAGCCAGGTTGACATTTACAGGATAGTTATAAGTATTATTTATATGCACCGGCCAATTACTGTTTAAATCACTGCCATCTGGATTATAAGCGTAAACATATCCGCCTGCGCCAATCACTATCTCACCCTCTTCGTCATTATCAAGATTGCCTACGGCCGGCGGAGTGGTCACTGGCAGGTCGTATGATTTAGGCCAGACACCAGGACTGAAAGAATTACCATCTTTATTGTAAATATTCAAATAACCACTACTGCCTGTGCGGCTAATGCCTATTACTTCTGAATGAGAATCATTATCCAAATCATACAGTATTAATGATTCAATAAAATATCCGGTGGCTACATTTGGCCAGTAATCATACAAATCAATCTCTCCGTTTCCATTTGCATCATTATGTTCAGACACAAATATGGAATTTCCGATAAAATATGCAATTTCCGGATAATTATCATCATCAACATTACCAATAGCTGGTGAGCCGGATATTGTTTCACTGCCTATGGTATCAAAAAGTATGGGCCAGCCCGGCACCATGGTGCCGTCTGTACGCAGGGCAATAATTTTATTATGATCAGAATAAAATTGATCATAAATCCCTAACACTTCCTTACCTGGACTACTTGCATCAATATCTGCTGCTACTAACTCCTGAGAATACCAATTATAACCCATATCATAAACCCAATCATGTCCAGTCGTGATATGCCTCTCCATAAAGCGTGATCCGCTTGAATTAGTATATACAGTAAGGTAAAGAGTGTAAGATCCTTTTCTGCCCGTAGTATCCCAGGTACCCAAAACATCATTATCAACTTCATTAGTTGAGCTGGCAAAAGTAACTAAATTTGTACCACCAAAAACTGAATAAGAAAGGGTGTAATGATTAAAATCTCCTCCACCAGCTGAACCAATTATTTCAATACTAGTTTCGCCGGGTATTAAGCTAAGCTGCTGGCCGGGATGGCTGATATTAGCCACTAGTGGATCATCAACCTGTAAAGCAGCTAAACAATCAATTTTCCCATGGCCAGAATACATATCCCATCCTGCATTCATAATATCCACGGCTGATTGCGTAATTGCCCCCCTTACTTGTTCTGGCGTAAATGTTGGATGAACGGATAATATTAAGCCTGCTAAACCAGCTACATGCGGAGCAGCCATTGATGTACCACTAGCCCGGTAGTAATTATCGTTCGGACCTACAAAAAACTTACCTGGAGGATAGCCAGGGGATCCTAAATACAAATCAGTATTGTCAGCCCTTAATGATAAAATATTTATATAAGTGTTTTCTGTATCACTCTCGTTATAACTATTTCCTCCCGGGGCCGCAACATCTATCTTTCCATAACTGGAAAAATCCGTTTTTTGATCATCAGTATCAATTGAAGCGACGGTAATTACATTATAATTACTAGCTGGCGTATTAGGTGTGTTATCTTTATTGTCATTGCCGGCTGAAGCTATAAGTACAATATTTTGGGCATGCGCATATTCAATGGCATCATCTAGGGCCTCCACGCTTGCTCTTGCACCCAAACTCATGTTAATAACATCTGCTTGCATAATTACAGCAAAATTTATCGCGGCAACAATATCATCAATTACACCATGATTATTTTCGTCAATACATTTGATTGGCATAATCTTGCAATGCGGGCAAACGCCTACTATGCCTTCATTATTGTTTAATTCCGCAGCAATGGTACCTGCTACATGAGTACCATGCCCTAAATCATCCATTGGATCAGCATCATCGTTCACATAATCATAACCCTGAATAACCTGATCATCAATATCCGGATGATTATAATCTACTCCAGAATCAATCACGGCAATCCAAACACTTGGACTACCGGTTGTAATATCCCAAGCGTCTTCAACATTAATAGAAGGCAAGCCCCACAAATCGCGATAACCTTGGCCCCAGGCTCCTGAAGTAGACCAATAAGTATCATTGGGGGTTAAAAACCCTTCAACAATATAATTTGGCTCAACAATTTCAATGCCATCCACCACTTCTAACTGCCTCATTACGCTAATAACATCTACTTCTTCATTATTAAATTTAATCTTTTCCCATTGCCCCAAACCAATTGAATTAAAAGAATTAAGCAGACTACCCTGACTTAAGCCACGGCTAGCTAACCTCTCTTTTGTTTCATCGCTCAGGTTTTCAGGTTTTTCAAACAATGCAGACTGGTTCTGCACTTTCAATTCTACATCACGAACCTCATACCTTTCAGCACTATATGTCTCTTCTTCTTCAGTATCTGCTTCTTTTTTCAGAATATTATATACAACTTCATTAGTTTGAGTATCATATGTCTGCCCAACTGGCTGACTAAAAAAATCATTTATTATCTGCTGTTTATCTGCGCCGGTTTTGAACTTTACTAATATCTCATTAGGAGTAAAATCAGCTGTTGGAATCTCCGTATCACCTGTTTCTTCTGTAACAGGACTAACTTCCTTAGCTACCTGTTTAGTAGTCACTGATTTACTTGAATCATCATTCTTTGTACCAGTTGAACTGATTAATAATCCAGCCGCCAGAATCAAACCAGCCACCACCGCAGCTGCTATTAAAACTTTAGTATTTGTTTTTACCTCTGATTTAGTCTCTATCGGTGGATTATTCATATTCTTTTTATGATTCTTTTTAATATTCATATTTAATTGTTAATCATAAAAATAAACTATAAACTAAAACCCCGGCGATTACCAGTAAGCCGCCAATAGCCACCGCAGCACTGATTTTTACCCCTACCGGTGTTTTAGTTTTAATTGTAACTTCGGTTTGAGGTTTTTTCATAATTCACTTTTTACATATTCTTCTCGCCAACCGGCGGGCCCTGAGTAGCGGTCGGTTCGCCCAACTTTGTTTTTTCAATAATTTCCGCTTCTACTGCCGCCCGATCACGTCCGAATTTCATTCGCGACAGTTCAATAATCTTCTTAGCCAGCTCCTTGTCCCCTTCAAACGGAGGATAAGTTATCATATTAAACGGTTTGGAACCGGTATTATCAATTAAAAGTTTTACATTTGCAGTGTACATTTCCACGTTAATAACATCATATTCATTAAATATTGGCTCAAACTCCTTAGCTAATATTTCTGCATCTTCAACCCCCACCCGGAAAGCGACCAAAGTACCTACATTACCGAATACAGCATCCCTGATCTGTGTATCGTTATTTTCCCGGACTAACTGGCTTACATACTGGTGAGCAATGGTTAAATCCAGTCTGTATTTCCTGGCTTCTGATAATATGGTAGCGATACTGTCAGTTACAAAATTCTGAAATTCATCAATATAGAGATAAAAATCCTTGCGCTGTTCCTCTGGCAGGGCAGCTCGCCTCATAGCAGCCATCTGCAGTTTGGATACGATTATCAGACCAAGCAGGTTACTATTAACCTCTCCGGTCGTGCCCTTGGCCAGGTTAACCAGGAGAATCTTTTTATTATTCATAATGTCATTAAAATTAAATCCGGATTTTGGCTGACCAATAATGTTTCGTATCATGGCGTTTTCCACGAACCGTCCTACTTTTGAAATTAAATAGCCCAGCATTTCAGACTTATGAAAATCAGAAGTCTTGGCCATTTCTTTTTCCCAGAATGACCTGACCATTGGATCTTTGACCTTTTGGACTTTGTATTTTTGGAAAGCAGTATCCGTGAACATGCGCGGAATTTCAGCGATAGTGCCGGGAGATTCCGTATCCTCCATCAGCGTCAGCATTACATTCCTCATGTTATGTTCAAACATCGGACCGATCATTTCAGGCGGGAATAATTTATAAAAGATGGCAATCATTTCCTGTACAGCAAAATCTTTTTCCTCCGGCGTAACCGCCTCAAGCATATTCAGGCCAACTGGCCGTTCAATATCTGACGGGCAAAAATGGACTACGTCCTCTGCCCTTTCCTTGGGAATATGTTGCATAACCGCGCTTATCAGATCTCCATGCGGATCAACAACGCCCACGCCCTTGCCTTCTTGAATATCCTGAATAATCATATTGGAAAGAAGTACCGACTTGCCAACACCTGATTTACCTATGACATATACGTGCCGGCGGCGGTCATTTTCTTTTATTCGTATCTCAGTTTCTACATTGCGATATAAATTTTTTCCTAATACCAAACCTTCTTTTGGGATATTTACTGGAGCTGCCGCTTTGCGTGCCTGCAGCCATCTGATATTTGGAGTTTCAGTAGTTGGTAATGGGAAATGGAAGATACTAGTTGTCTCTTCTGTGTTTAAGATAATTTTCCGCCTGTTATCAAATCGGCGGTGGATAAAGTCATAAATTAGCTTATTTTTTTTCAATGGATCCCGCCGGGAAAAACCGTTGCCGTATTCATACAATGTATATTGGCTGAACGAGTCAATCACGTTTTTCAGATAGGCATCGGCCCGCTGTTTATCACGTGCAGAAACAATAATCCGGACATTCACATCCATGCCTGCTTTTGAGGTTTTTTCTTCAATACTTTTAGCTATTTCTTCCTCTCTAGGAGATAACTGATGGAACTGCTTGTCATCCAAGGGATCCTTTTTCTTTGGTAAGAATGTCCTCAGCAGTTCAATTAAAAAACCGCTTAAGCCTGACCGGCCCAGGGCCTCTTTTAGTGTTTTGCCTTGGTGCATTTCTCTGGCTGTCCTGGCTCCCCAATTATGCCATTCCGGCCTGGCAGAACGCATTATGTACTGGACTGCTATACCTTCATCCTTATCTACTTTTGACAATACATTAGTAATAGAATTAAGCGGGTCAATGTCAAGCTGCTTATAAGTACGAAGAGGAAATATATACGGTTTTTTAAAACCCAGGGCAGCTGAGACCACTTCGCAATTCGGCTTAAAAATATTATACTCCTCAAGTTCCTCTATTTGGGATTTTGGATACTGGGCATGGATATGCTGCTCCATATACGACCTGAGATAGTTCGGTACAACTACAAAAAATGAAATTAAGCCTTCATGAGCCACTATCTCCAGAGAAAACTGGTCATGCCGGCCAGCAATATTTGAAGCCATGCCGCGCTCAGCTTTCATGCCGCCGAGGGCGGTAAACCAGGCCTCTGCTTCAGCCAGCATCTCAGCCATAGTTTTACTCTGGCGCCCCTCTTCATCTTTAATCTCTGATTCCTTGGGTACAGTAACCAGCAGCATAGTCATGCGCAGTGCAAACGGCACATGTTTATTGCTTCTTAAGTATTTAAAAAAAATGAAAAATCCACCCGCCATGAGGATTAATACTGAAACAGCTACCAAGACAACTGGAAAAGCAGGATTTTCCAAAAGTTGAGTTATCATCTTTTGTATTCCTCCTGTATCAGGAGAAGGTGTCACCGGCATAAGGGTGATAATATAATTATTTCTGTTTGTGTTTTTGCTCGTGGATATTGAGAATGCGGTCAGTTTTTATTTTTGCTTCCTGCTCCAGAAAAAACTTATTTAATCCAGGTAAGAACTTCAGCCATTCCCTGATCAGACCAAGGACTTCTTTGGCCTTGACTTTAGCCTGCAGTAATAGCTTCTCAATTTTATTTGCAGTTTCTTCGCCTTTCTGTTTAAATGTCATTTGCTGCTGCGGCGTCATCTGCAGGAATAAATTATCTAAATGCTCTGATAAAATATTTTCAATTTTTATCTGTTCTTCAGTTTTTTGAACCAGAGCCTGCACAGGCCGAGCCTGGACAGGCTCTGTTGGTGGAGGAGCATACTTACGGCGGGCTGACTCATCTTCTTTTTCCACTTCTGGCTTTTTTTCTGGTTGAGTTTCAGGTGCGGATTCCTTCTGTACCTCAGGCCTAATCGGCTGTGCCTCTGGCTGAGGTGGTGCTAATTCCTTTTCCAAATCAAAAATATCCTCTACTGGAGGGCGTACTTGCTCTTTTTGATCTGGATTTACCGCATCAGGCATAATAAGTATTGGTATTGTTATTATTTGAATTATATCAGATTTTGAAGAAAAAATCAAGTAAAATCATGATGTGCACAACCACCCTTGACAAATTAAAAAATATATGCTAGGATTATATGTTATTGTTGATAATGAACAATTGTATATAGAGGAGAGAGAGAAGATGAAAACGCATTTCAAGCTCTTTGTCATGTTAATTGCGATAATGGTAATGACAGTCGTATTCAACGGCTGTTACTTTGCAGCTGTATCGTCGGGTAGGCCTGGTGATCTGCTCAAACAGGCATTTGGTCTTAATGATCAAGGCCAGCCGATTCACTTAGTTATCGGTGGCCATGAGATGTACGCTCTGGATGGATTCTCTCAGGTGGGAGAGTTTGCAGCCAGGTTCCAGCCGCCGACTATTGAGCACAATTATTGTGACTCAATTGTAACCGAGTATCTTGGTCGGACATTTACCACCTTCCCGCCGAACCACGCTTTTAAAATCGTACAACGTGACGGTTCCGCTGGAATACTGACAGCAGTAGCTTATTACTCGGTGTATAGCAACAAGCTTACATCACACGGAACGCTTGTTCCGATCAAGGCTGGACCAAGTTACATTGTCACGGCAAAGTGGGATATTCAAATCCTGCCGTCAGAGACTTACCACCATGCTTACCGTCGCAAATAACAAAGCGTCTTTCAGACGTCGCGCCGCTTGATTCAACTGAATCTCGCGGCGCTTTTTTATTCTTTTACCCTTGCCAAAATGCCAAAAGTATGCTAAAATATAAACATCTAATACAAAAACAAAATTACCAAAATTCATTATGGCTATTGAAGAGATCCGAGGCAGCAAAGTGCGCTGGATAAATCTTACTGATCTCCAAGGTCCCAACTGCCCGGAAATAAAATTTTTAAAAAAGAATTTTAGTCTTCACCGGATAAATTTGGAGGACAGTTTAGCAATTGGCCAACGGCCCAAGATAGACATCTACCATGACAATCTGTTTTTGGTTTTGCTTTATCCTGTCTATATCAGAAATACTGGCGCCATTGTTGCCAGGGAAATTGATTTTTTTATCAGTAAAGGTTTCATTATTACCATTCATGACAACAAGCTGCCCATCATTGAAAGGTATTTTAACCATCTGAAAAAACAAAAAAATTACAAAGAAAAAAATGAATTCCTGGCTAATAACGTGATGATTGTACTATATGAACTGCTGAATAAATTAATCTCCCACTGCTTCCCTATGCTGGATCATATTAGCATGGATATTAACCGCGCTGAAAAGCATATTTTCAAAGGCAAAGAAAAGGAAATGGTCAAAGAAATCCTGGCTTCACGGCGTAATATCGTCCACTATAGGAAGACTATGTCCGCACATAAAAATATCCTTAAAAAACTAGGACACGCCAACAGTATTCTGAAAATCTTTGACCCCCAAAAAAGCGATGTGTATTTCAATAACCTGACTGATAAGACCAAGGATATTTGGGACTCCCTTGAGAGCTTTAAGGAGTCAATTGAAGCTCTGCATGACACCAATGAATCACTGATCTCATTCCGGCTGAATATTATTATGAAAACTTTTACTATTATTTCGGTGGTTATCTTTGTTTTAACCCTGGTGGCTACAATACTCGGTCTGGATGCCCCTGGTACACCATTAATTAGCTGGCCATTGGGTTTCTGGTTGATTATCCTGCTTGAAGTGATCGTAGCTATGATCGTTGTCAGTATTTTTAAAAGCCGTAAATGGCTTGAATAAATATGGAATTTGGATCACCAACTTCATACTCATTGTTGCTCATACTCGCCGTTCTAGGCGTAGTGATATTTTGGCTATACCGGGAAAATATTAAAGTCCGTACTAACCTGCAGGTGCTAAAAATTTATTCTAAGGATTTAACTGCCCTGGCCCAGGAAGACAAGCTGGATCCGGTTATTGGCCGTGAACATGAAATAGAAAGATTAATCCAAATACTTTCACGCCGTACTAAAAATAACCCGGTATTGATCGGCCAATCTGGTGTCGGAAAAACTGCCATCGTAGAAGGTTTAGCTAACCAGATTGCTTCTGGTAAAGTAACGGCAACTTTAACTGATAAAAAAGTATTAGCCCTAGATTTAAGCGGCTTGGTAGCTGGCACAAAATATCGCGGTGAATTTGAAAAACGCCTCAAAGCATTGGTGGATGAAATAATTGCCGCCAAAAGGAAAATCATTTTATTTATTGATGAAATGCACACCCTGGCAGAAGCTGGTCAGGCATCAGGGGCAATAAATGCAGCAGATATTCTAAAGCCGGCCTTGGCACGAGGAGACCTCCAGGTTATCGGAGCCAGTACAAAAATTGATTATAAAAAATATGTTGAAAATGATTTAACCCTGGAAAGACGCTTTCAGCCTATATTAATTGAGGAACCAAATAAGGAGCAGACTTTCAATATTCTCAAAGGTATACGTTCCAGATATGAAAATCATCATCAGGTAAAAATCAGCGACGACGCACTAAAAGCCTGTATTGAATTGTCAAATAAATATGTTAATGACCGCGTCTTCCCGGATAAAGCCATTGATCTGATGGATGAAGCATGTGCTAAAGTTAAGCTTAGAAGCATCAGTAAAAAAGCTGGTTCCCAGGCCAAATCGCAAGTGGTACAGCCAAAGGATATTGAAGAAGTGATGTCTGAGTGGAAAGAAGTCGGCCTGGATATAAAAAAAATGGAAAGTAAAAACGGATAATAATTATAAAAGCAACAGCTAAATTCAGGCTGAATATGCTTTTTTATATTGCCCATTTTTTTAAAAAACTGTAAACTAAAATCAGCTATGCTATCATTTTATAACACCTTAACCAGAAAAAAAGAGGCCTTCAAACCTTTAAACGATAAAGAGGCTGGTTTGTATACCTGCGGACCAACGGTTTATAATTATGCCCATCTGGGAAACTTGCGCACCTATCTTTTTGAGGACATTCTTAAGCGTGTTTTAATAAATAATGGATACGCTGTTAAGCATGTGATGAATATTACTGATGTGGGACACTTAACTTCTGACGCAGATGAAGGCGAGGATAAAATTGAAACCAGCGCACTTAAAGAGAAAAAGACTGTCTGGGAAATCGCGGAATTTTATACTAAAAGCTTTAAACAAAGCCTGGCGGATTTAAATATTTCAGAACCGGATATCTGGTGCAAAGCCACTGACCACATACAAGAGCAGATCGCCTGGATAAAAAAACTTGAGGAAAAAGGATTTACCTATAAAATATCTGATGGTCTGTATTTTGATACCAGCAAATTTGGAGGTTATGAAAAACTGCGCGGCCAAAAAACCAGTGACATGAAAGAAGGGGCCCGGGTAGAGAAAAACACTGAGAAAAAAAATCCGTCTGACTTTGCTTTGTGGAAATTTTCCCCTCAAGATTCAAAAAGGCAGATGGAGTGGAACAGCCCTTGGGGCAAAGGATTCCCTGGCTGGCATCTGGAATGCTCGGTCATGGCCCAAAAATATTTAGGTGAAACTTTTGACCTGCACTGCGGGGGTATAGACCATATCCCCACACATCACACCAATGAAATTGCCCAGGCTGAAGCGGTTACGGAAAAACCTTTTGTAAATTATTGGCTGCACGGAGAATTCCTGGTTATTGGCAAGGACGTACGTATGGGTAAGTCTGAAGGCAATTTTATTACGTTAAATACTGTTAAAGAAAAAAATGTTAACCCACTGGCTTATCGCTACCTGGTATTGGGTACCCATTATAGAAAAAAATTAAACTTCACCTGGGAAGCCCTGCAAGCTGCACAAAACGCACTTGATAATTTATATGCACTTGTTGCTAATCTTGGTGAACCAAAAATCGGCTGTGCAGAATTTGAACAAAAATTTTCAGAAGCTATTAATGATGATTTAAATACGCCCAAGTCCCTGGCCATCGTTTGGGACTTACTCAAGTCAGACTACCCCAACGAGGCAAAAAAAGCCTCTTTACTAGCATTTGATAAAATTATAGGCTTAAACCTGCGCCAAGCTAAACCAATTGCCGTGCCTAAAGAAATTAAAGAATTAGCAGATAAAAGAGAACAAGCCAGGCAGGCTAAGGATTTTACCACAGCGGACAAACTGCGCGATGAAATTAACAAAGCGGGCTTTAAGGTTGAAGACACATTAGCAGGGCCGGTTATAAAAAAATAATTTTTACGTTTTTTTATTGACAAATCGCATAAAATATGCTAATATTAAACTAATAATGCCTCCTAGCTTACATAACCATGATAAGTTTGACATTTAATTTTTTGACGTAAAAAATATGGAAAACAACCAAGTCCCATCCCAAAAAGTTGAAGTAAAAACTAAAACAGGTATTTATGTATCAGTACTAATGATTGGAGCCTTCCTAACTGGGATGGCTATTTTATTTATGCTGCCAAACATAAAAACTTCTACAACGCCGGCAGAAAGCAGCAATTATACTCCCCCAACGCCGGATGCTATGGCCTTTGTTGATGTAATGAGTGCTGATATTAGTTTTAATCCCCCGCAGTCAGGTGAAATCCTTGATTCAGGTGATATAAATTTACAATCAGTTGATGAATCTCTTCTTTTTGGTATATTCCCGCAATATGGCGGAGGATTTGATGATGGTGATACAGCAGATGAAGAACTGCCTCTAGCTATTAATGTGCAAGCTGTTACTCACCCTGCAATGTACATCACCTTACAAACTACTGATGTTATTATCCCCCCCGCTCAACCTGTAAGTAAATCCAATTACCGCCAACCAATACTTGGTATTCCAACAGCTGATGCGCAAGTAATTATTCCAGACAAACAGGTTATATGTATTCCAGAAAAAAACAGTAACAGCGTTACCCATCTTCCTACAGAAAGACAGATACCAGAACAAAATAATCCAATTTTAGGCATCAAAACAACCCATGCCCAAGTTGATCTTTGCACAGATGGAGATATTAATGGTTGCTTCTTGTGCGTAGGCGGTTTTTGGCAGTATCAATATGATTGGCCTGGCTGTGAAGGAGGACAAAATACGTATTTTATTGATGAAGAAGGCAATTCATATTATGATGCAAACTTAACCCAGCGAGCCAATGAAACAGATTGCCAGGACATGGTAGCTAATAATTTTGATCCCATCCTAATATCAAATATTACTTCTAGCAAAACAGTTGATTTAGGCCTTTTAACTTACTTAGTATTTGCAAAAAGCTGGAATCACGTACTTGGATTTTATAATTCAGCTGAAGGATTTATCCCTCATGAATCTGATCCGGTTTCACATGCCGCTCCATTGTTTGTGTTGGGGGGAAATAGCAGTATTAATGAAGAAACTAAAACATTAGCAACCATGGACCTGAATGTAACCACTATGGATGGGATTAAGAAGCTTTGTCTGCCTGAACAGGTTTTAGAACCTGGCGACTGGTTTGTAGTCTTTTATGATAATAACGGCCATCCTTACACAGACATGTTGCTGCAGAACCAGATCCCCTGTAACGCTAATCCCAACGGCTGCGGCGGCGGTGTCTGCCCAGACGGTTACTGGTGCAGAAATAATAACGAGTGCTGCCATAAAGTCGGCGGTGGCATTCAATGCACACCACCAGGTGTAAATATGGAACCCGCAACACCTTCATTATAAAAACCTAAACATAAGAAAAAAGCCTGCCTATAAAAGGTAGGCTTTTTTGTTTCTGCTTATGGATCAAAGGTCCTCAAAGTCATAGAACCAACCAGCTGTGACACCGGACAAGAGTAATGATTCGTCAAGGTATACAACTTTGGACATCAGCGCTTTGATGCCATCAAGTATCCCGGATACTATGCCCTTATCAACACTTTGAGCTTCCCTAACATCACTCGGATTGGGGCCAAACCTTTCCAGGAGTAGTGAATGCAGGCTAACTACTGCCCGGAACAATTGCCTTTCTTCTCCATCATTCTCAAATGACTTTGTAGCGCGGCCATGAATCATGGCTCGCATTATTTTTGCAATCTTTTCACTTACCTCACTTGGAGTCATACTCCCTCCTTGAAATGATCAAGTTTATTTAAATAAACTTACCACAAATACTAATATTGTCAATACAAAAAAATATTCGTGAATCGGAGGACAAAAAAACTTAGTCGCAGGCCCCGTACTACGGGGCAGACGCAGAGGCCTGTTCCTGTTAACTATATACTATAAACTATTGACTATTAACTAATTTACTCCTCCTCTATTACCTTACGCGTCTTTTTCTGTGAAGCGCCACCCTTAAATATAAACATAGCCAGGAGCGGACCTATAATCCAAACGTTCTGGGCAAAATCAGTGGTAAATACGCGCTGGGTTAACGGGGCCAGCACGCCCTCAACTGATTCTTTTGGTATGTATGATAAAACAATGCTGACAATCAAACCAACGTGTAAAATACTGTACAGCAGCACCTGCCACCAAGGGCCAGGTAAATCTGAAGAGGCTATGGTTTTAACAAGCGCACTGCGTGTAATTATAAAAAAGAATACAACAAACAAGACTAAAAAAGCAGAAATCTGGAACACAAAAAACTGGCCAGCGATATTATTTATCATGTTCTGAAAGCCCTCATTATTTACGATTGGTGCATGTTCAACAATGGCCAGCGACATGTAAATGCTGACCAAAATTATAATTATCCTGTCCCTGCCTAATGATAAGCCGTATAAAAACGCAGCAACGATAAAAAATAAAACTATAAAAAGATCCCAGGTAGGCCTGGTCCAGTCAACATGCTGTAAAAAATTTGCTGATTCAGCCGCTGCCTCTGCAGTTTCAGCGGCTAATGCAACTGGAAACATGATTTTTGTTTATTAAGTATTTTTTAGCAAATACAGTATAGCACAAAATCAACAAAAAATCAAATACACATGAATTTAACGCTATGTATTAGCCAATTCCTCAAATAATTTTTTCTGTTGCTTTGTTAAATTATCCGGAGTAATTACATTTACCGTTACTAAATGGTCTCCCCTGCCTCTGGATCGCAAATGTGGAACGCCCTTTTCCTTAAGTTTGAATAATTTGCCGGATTGCGTGCCGCTGGGAATTTTCAGCTTTATCTCGCCGTCTAATGTATTTACTGAAATTTTATCGCCTAGAGCTGCCTGAGAAAAACTTACATCAACCTCGGAAAGTATATTATCATCGTCGCGTTTAAATTCAGGATCCTGCTTTACTTTCATGGTGATGAATAAATCACCAGCCTGGCCTCCCCTAGCTCCGGCTTCGCCCTTATAAGCTAAGCGGATTGTTTCACCGTTATTGATGCCAGCCGGGATTTTTACTTTAAATTTTTCATTCTCTTTAATGCGTCCGTCTCCACCGCAATGCCTGCATTTTTTTGTGGCTTTTTTACCTTCACCATGGCACTCAGGACATATGCCCACAGACTGGAACGAACCCAGTATGGTGCGCTGAACCTGTTGCACCTGGCCGCTGCCCTGGCAGGTCGGGCAAATATCAATCTTGGTGCCCGGCTCTGCACCATTACCCGAACATTTTGAACAGGTATTTTGTTTGTACAAATCAATAAATTTTTCTGTGCCAAAAGCGGCTTCACGAAAATCAATGGCCATCTCTGCCTGAATGTCATTTCCACGAGTTGAACGGCGGGTACGTCGCGCACCACCTGAACGACCAAAGCCGAATAAATCACCGAACATGTCGCCCAAATCCCCAAAATCAAAATTTGCACTCTGCTGGCTTTGCCCGCCTCCGCCAGAAGCCCTAGCAAAATCTTCCCAGTTCATACCGCCAAAACCGCCTGGCCTGGCTCCCTGCCCAAAGGTCTGGCCGAACTGGTCATATTGTTTTCTTTTTTCCGGATTGCCTAACGCCTGGTAAGCCTCGTTAACTTCCTTGAACTTAGCCTCATCGCCGCCTTTTTTGTCCGGATGACATTGGTGGGCTAATTTTCGAAAAGCCTTTTTTATCTCATCCTGGGTGGCATTTTTAGATACCCCTAAAATATTATAATAATTTTTTGCCATAAGGGTTATAAAGTGATTTTCTCCGCTTCTACCATTACTTTTTTAACTTTAATAAATTTCAGCCAGATGAGGATATGGAATATTAAATAGCCAAATGATTTTATCAGCTCACGGTATATAAAACTGAAAATATTAAGGGTAAAAAATAAGGCCAGGGCAATAAGCGCGGGGATTAATTCTTTATATGGATTAACGTATTTATCCACATTTTTTTCCACGATGCGGCGGATGACATTATCCATGGTTTCATTGCCTTCAGCTGTAATATCAAAAGTGGCCAGAAGATCATTCCTGGCTTCAGCTACAACCTCATCCTGTGCGCTGGATATGCCCTCGGTAATGGCAGAGTCAATTTCTGAGAAACCGGTTTCAAATTCCAGCCTAGCTTGTTCCAGTCCGCTGATACTGATAATAAACTCATCAAGCTCCTGATCCGAATGATATTTATCCTTATAATAGAATTTCAGTACCTTATTAACTGTTTGCGTGCCAGTATTAACCGCAGTGTCCAATAAACGGCCGCCGGCGTCTTTGCCGCAGACCATGAAGCTGTAATAAATCAGGCAGATGGCTAATAACAGCAATGTGACGGCAAATTTCAGGCCGGCGCCAATGGTCCTGTGTGGTAAAAATTTAGACCGGGTCTCAATGTCAATCCTCACTTCCCGACGCCAGTAAAGAAATGACAGTGCTACCAGTATGAATCCAATAAAACTCCATAATGAAGGTATAAAAAAAATAAACACCGTGCCAGCCGCCACTACGGCCATTAACAGCAAATAAACTTTTTTTGTTATCAGCACTTCAGAAATGGCCAGTAACGAAAACATTAAACAAAAAGCCAGCAGGGTTGATACTACTGTCAGGATATTTGAGGTGCCTGCGCCCCAGTCAATGCCGTTAGTTAAAATATTATTCCAGGCCAGCCAAAAAAGCGCAGAACTGGCCACAGTCAAAGCGATTAAAATAACTACCTTGCCTATTGGCTGCTCTGGAATGAATTTTTCCGGCCTTGGTTGTTCTTTCTTTTTTTCAACTCTCATAAAACTATTCTGCTATTGACTTTGATTTAATATATGATATTATTCGTTAGGCATCACATTTTTCGGAGGTAAATATGTCCTTTATCAATCTTACTGGTCCATGCGATCTTGAATGTACTAATCAAGTTCCTGGCCATCCAGGCGACTATGTTGTCGGATCTACGTATTCGGCTGATCCTCATAATTACGGTCACGGCCCAAAAGTCTTTATCAGAAGCGAATCCGGCAGCGGCCGCTCATTTGATATGAGCGAGGCAAGAAAATACTTCAAAAAAGTAGACGCTCTGCCAGTATAGCTAAAACCGTTTCCATGGAAGGAACGGTTTTTTTTATGCGGTTTTAAAACCCATATCCTGATCTGAGGGCGCCTTGGCTTCTTCAATCTTACCAAATTTCTGCTCATATTTTTTCAGGTTGTCTTCCAAAGCCCTATATATCCTCTTGATATGGCCGGGTGAAGTAATAACCCTGGCTGTTACTATACCTGACCTTTGCCATGCATAAATATTCATAAAGTCCAATACAAACTCTTCTTTATTATGCGATACGCCCATGGCATTGGCATGCACGCCTTTAAAGGTGGCGTCATCAATTTTAATGTTTATTTTTTGTTGATCTGGCTGTCCATTCATAAATTTATTCCTTTCTAATACTATTTAATATAGCTTATTTTTTAATAAATTAACACACCTCTGCATTCAAATTTTGACAATATCCTTATCTTAAATTATCATTAGTAAATACCCAAGGAAGGAGGGTGCTGTATGATTGAAAAGAAAATTCCGGTTGCCGATCTGCCGGCTATCAGTGGTCTAAATTTCGCTACCTGGAGTCAGGGTACTGAAGACGGCTCTATTGTTCTTCAAACTGAAGAAGGATCTGTAGTTATTACATCAAGTGATGTTAATGAGGGTAAAGTAATCCTTTCAAGAGCAGACGAAGTTGCCAGAATCACCAAACTAGAGGCTGGAGGGCAAACACTAATTCTGGTACGTGGACCAGAGATGGCCCCGATGAAAAAAGCGCTTAAACTGCCGGAGGACTAATCCCAAATGCGTACCTACCTTTGAAACCCTAGCTATCTCCCAGTAGTTAGGGTTTTTCTTATTTTTAAGTACAATCTATTTCCGCGCCGCCTATTCCCCGATTCCGAGCGTGGGCGTCTCTGCCCGCGCTCGCCTGGTTAATACTCAGTCGCAGGCACAGAGGCCTGCTCCTGTAGTGGTATTTACAATGGCGGTGCTACTTTTTTTCTCCCCAAATAATTATCATCAATTGCCCGCACGAGCGCTACCGGTTTTTCATCAAATTCCCATTGCTGGATTTGTTTCGTTTCGTCGTTTTCAAGGATGAGCACATATTTATCCCCCATGCTCAGCAGGCAGTGCGGCATGGCGATATGAAAATGCCACTTAACACCATCTTTAACATATTCTTTAATTTTATCCAGGGCTTCGTGCTTAGGATGTCGGCCTTTTACTTTTCGGGGGTGAGTTAATTGATAAGCGTGCTCCTCCAGCTTTTTTTTCAGCTCTTTAGTGGTCTCACAATAAAAAGTATCATTTCCTGCTTCTAAAACAATAACTTCTTCACCAGTGTCATTGGTAAAACAATTTACTGGTAAACAATGATGGTGCCAGGAATTACCGGCCTGCATAGCTTTTTCCTCTAGTTCCACCTGACTAATTTTTTCTGCGTGTTTTTTTATCATAATTTTATATTTACCTATTGTAGTACTTGCTTCTGCGTTGCTCGTTCCCCGACTCCGAGCGTGGGCGCCGCGCCCGCCTCCGATGCCGGAGGCAGTCGGGCGGGTCTCTGCCCGTGCTCGCCGGTTAATATCCAGTCGCAGCCGCAGAGGGCTGCTCCTAGGGTTGTATTTGCGATTGCGGCGCAATTTTTATCAAAAACACCCCACAAGACCCCCCGAAGGGAGGCCTGTGGTTTATTTAAAAGTTATTTTCCGCCCGAGGCGGATCCGCCTTGGGCGGATTTATCCCCATCTTTCTTCACATCCTCATATTCAGCATCTACCGGTCCTTTATCCTTTGCGTCCTTAGCTTTATCTTCTGGCTTACCTTCAGCACCAGGTTGTGCTCCGGATTGTCCTTGATCTTTATACATAGCTTGGCCAATTTTCTGAATAGCTTGAGACAATTCTTCTGTTGCTTTTTTAATAGCTTCAGCGTCATCTTTATCTTTAACGTCTTTAACTGCCTTGATCTTATCTTCAATTTCTTTTTTAGTCTTATCATCAACCTTTTTGCCAGCATCTTTCAGAGCCTTTTCTGCGGTAAAGACCAATGACTCAGCATTATTGCGAATGTCAATTACTTCTTTCTTTTTCAGGTCTTCAGCTTCATGCACTTTAGCATCCTGCTTCATTTTTTCTACTTCATCCTTGGATAAACCCGAAGATGCAGTAATGGTAATTGATTGTTCTTTGCCCGTAGCTTTATCTTGAGCTTTTACATTTAGAATTCCGTTAGCGTCAATATCAAATGATACTTCAACCTGAGGTACGCCGCGCGGTGCCGGTGGAATACCGGAGAGCATGAACTTGCCTAAAGTCTTGTTATCCCCAGCCATTGGCCGTTCACCCTGCAGTACGTGGATCTCAACCGTAGTCTGGTTATCAGCGGCAGTTGAAAATATCTGTGATTTGGAAGTTGGGATGGTAGTATTCTTTTCAATCAACGGAGTAGACACACTGCCTAATGTTTCAATGCCTAGTGTTAACGGAGTGACATCCAATAGCAATACATCTTTAACATCACCCTGCAAAACGCCGGCTTGCACAGCCGCGCCCATAGCTACCACTTCATCAGGATTAACGCTAATGTTTGGTTTCTTATTAAAGAATTTTTCTACTGTTTCTAATACCTTAGGCATACGGGTCATACCGCCGACCATAATAACCTCTTCAATTTCAGAAGTTTTCAGGTTGGCATCTTCCAGCGCTTTGTTAACCGGCTCCATGGTTTTTTCTATCAAATCGCCGACCAAATCTTCAAGTTTGGCCCTGGATAATTTCAAATTCATGTGTTTGGGGCCGTTTGCATCTGAAGTAACAAACGGCAGATTAATATCAGTTTCCTGGGAAGTTGATAATTCAACTTTAGCTTTTTCAGCCGCTTCTTTCAGGCGCTGGAGAGCCATCTGGTCTTTTGATAAGTCAATACCCTGGTCTTTCTTGAATTCGTCAATCAGCCAGTCAATAATCCGCTTGTCAAAATCATCGCCGCCCAAATGGGTATCGCCGTTGGTTGATTTAACCTCAACAGTATCCGTAGCTACATCCAGAATGGAGATATCAAAAGTACCGCCGCCCAGGTCATAAACAGCAATCTGCTGGTTCTTTTTCTTTTCAAAGCCATAGGCCAAAGCTGCAGCCGTCGGTTCGTTTATAATACGCTTGACTTTTAAGCCGGCAATTTCACCGGCGTCTTTGGTAGCCTGGCGCTGTGAATCGTCAAAATAAGCCGGTACAGTAATAACCGCTTCTTCAATCTTTTCGCCCAGCTTTTCCTCGGCATCTGCTTTCATTTTCTGCAGAATCATGGCAGAAATTTCCTGCGGCGTGTTTTCTTTGCCGTCCATTTTTACTTTAATGCCTTCGCCCGCCTGGACTATTTTATACGACATGGTTTTTACATCACGCTGTACTTCTTCGTCACCCCAGCGGCGGCCGATTAACCTCTTAACGGAAAAAATTGTATTTTCAGGATTAGTCACGGCCTGGCGCTTGGCAATCTGGCCAACCACGCGTTCGCCTGTTTTGGAAATTGCCACCATAGAAGGGGTGGTACGGTTACCCTCTTTATTTTCCAATACCTTGGGTTCACCGCCCTCAATAATGGCCATAGCTGAATTGGTTGTACCCAGGTCAATTCCTAGAATCTTACTCATTTTTTTATATCCTCGTAGACCCTGAGCAAAGCCGAAGGGTGGCTGCTCAAAACCTATTAATTAATTATTATTTATATAATCTCTTTCAAAAAATTATCCGTACTTTCCAAATCTTCGTGCAGGCTCAGTACTTCCTCACTATTAATTGGCTTGTATTCCTGGAACATTAACACTTCGTCCTGTTCTAAATCCGTAACCGCGCTGGCTACTTTTAAGCCAAAGGTGCCGAAAGCTATCAAAGACATGGCCGCACTCTGGCAAACTGTACATTTTATAAACATTAGAGTGGCACCTTCTTCTTCCTGCAGCACTTCTAAATGACCGAAGTCGTACATACTGCCGCAAACCGGGCACTTGGCATCAATCTTGATCCTTTCAGGCTTAAAACCATTACCGCCGAATTTATTTGGAAAATTATTAGAAGTTTTCATTTTTTTATGTATTTAGTTTCTCAGAGTAAAAAAACTATTTTACCTGATAATTCTCTTGCTCCGAGTGGCCATAAGAAATGGCCAGTGTCCCGGATATGTAAATTATTTTAAATTTTTCTTAACTTCTACTTTAATAGTTTTTGGCTTAGCTTCTTGAACCTTTGGAATAACTACCTTTAACATACCATTTTCAAACGTAGCCTTGGCATTGTCAGCTTTTATATGGGCTGGCAGAGCTACGGCGCGGTAAAAACTGCCCTGGCGCACTTCTTTGCGGTAATAATTCTTCTCATCTACCTCTGATTTATGCTCACTTTTACCTTCTATTAATAAAGTGTCATTTTCTACAGAAATATTAACTTTTTCAGGATCAACGCCAGCCAAAGGAGTTTCCACTACCACGTTATTTTTATCCTGGTATACGTCCACGGCCGGTGTGTACGAAGCCATTTTTTGAGGCGCCATGGGCATGTCTTCAAAAAACTTTTCAAAGTCATTCATGTCCCACATTGGCCTCCATCTCATAATTGCCATAA
>JAHIVO010000002.1 GCA_018816445.1 Patescibacteria group bacterium | reverse complement strand
TGCCGGAGTAGGAATCGAACCTACATACCGGGCTTCAAAGGCCCGTGTCCTACCATTAGACGATCCGGCAGCAGAGAATGTAATAATTTTTTAAAGTGTACTATTTATCCCGCTGGAGCAAAGCGGATAGCGGGGCCATTAGACCCGCCCGCCATCGGCTTCGCCTTGGCGAAGGCGGGCGGGCGATCCGGCATTATTACCTTAATAAAAAAAGTCTTATGCTGTTAAGACTTCATTTACTAGACTACAAAATCATCAGTAAAGTGTCAACTTGTCCGCCGGAGCGAACGCCAAAGTGGATTAGACACGCATATACCGTCCAATAGCTATACTGGAACTTATGACACTCAATAAAACCGCAAAAGCTATTTGATATCCAATAATTTTTAAAACATGCGTATTAAAATATTCAATTAAATTTAGATTGTAACCTTGGAAAAAATTATCAATTTGCGGCGCAACTACACTCAATAATGGATATAACACAGCCATGGTAATAATCACCGCAAACACGGCATACATCAGACTTTCAACTAAAAATGGAGCTCTGACAAACCAATTGCTGGCTCCCACCAGCTTCATAATACCAATTTCTTCACGATGTGTATAAATATTTATTCTTATGGTATTAAATATAATCATTATAGCAATGATAACAAAAATTCCGCTAATTATTACGCCGATATTCTGGATCTTCACAGATATATCAGACAGTCTATTTATTACTGCTTCATTATCATCAAAATTCTTATCTGAAATTAATTGATCATAATCAGAATTTTCTAAAAATGCCAGGATATCCGGATAATCATCAATGTCGTTGGCCTTAATTACCAAAGTGGCACCTAATGGATTTTCTTCAAACTGATCAAGTGACTCTAAAATTACAGATTCATCTGCGTGTTCAGCTTTAAATTTTTCCAGTGCTTCATCTTTTGAAACATAATTCACAGACTGAACTTGAGAAATTTCTTCAAGCCTGTATTGCATACTTAAAACATTTTCTTCCTCTACATCAGGCTTGAAATAAACTGAAACATCTACCTTGTCTTCAACAGAAGCTAGGGTCTGATTGGCTACTACATTAATTCCTGCTACTGTGGTAACGGATAATAAAGTTAAAATTAAAATAATTATTGTAACGATTGATAGCCAGATATTTCTAAAGAAACCCTGGAATGAAAATTTAATTGTGCGATAAAAAAATACAAACATAATTATAAAATATATTTACCACTAACTTGGTCGGAAATTATCATGCCCTGGTCAAGGGTAATAACCCTTTTTCGTAATGAATTAACAATTTCACGATTATGAGTGACTAATACAACCGTAGTGCCAAATTCATTGATCTTTCTTAATAAATTTATAATCTCCTGAGAATTTATAGAATCCAAATTTCCAGTCGGCTCATCTGCTACTAATATTTTTGGCCGATGGACCAATGACCTGGCGATGACTGTTCTTTGCTGTTCACCACCGGATAATTGCCGAGGGAACCTATCCTCTTTATTTTCCAGGCCAACAATTTTCAAAACCTGCGGCACAATCTTGCTGATCCGGGATTGCTTGGTTCCGGCAACTTCCAGGCCAAATGAGACGTTCTCCAGTACTGTTTTTCTGGGCAACAGCTTAAAATCCTGAAAAACAACACCAATCTGTCTTCTAAGAATCGAGATTTCCCGGCCTTTGATATTTGTAATATCCCAGTCACCGATAATTACCCTTCCTTTACTCGGTTTTTCTTCAGCAATTATTAGCCTGATTAAAGTTGTCTTACCAGTGCCGGATTGGCCTACAATTGAAACAAATTCACCCGGTTTTATCCGTAAATTAATATTTTTCAGCGCATAAGTATCAGAACCGTATACTTTTGAAACATTTTTAAATCTAATCATATTCGATGGTTTTTGGTTTATAGTTAATAGTTTATAAAATAACGCAATTTAGCCCTGCAAACAATATAACCATATACCATTAACTATAAACTATAAACTAAAAAAGCTCTACTCATATTTTAGCGCATCTATGGGATCCAGTCGAGCCGCACGAATAGCCGG
>JAHIVO010000072.1 GCA_018816445.1 Patescibacteria group bacterium | reverse complement strand
GGCCGGTCAACTGGCTGATCAAAAGTTGCCCAAACCGTATTGCCAAATGTATAAAAAGTTTGAAAATAGGGAAGTTTAATAATCTCATTTTGAACTTTAATAAAAACTTCTTTCTGCTCTTCAAAGGGTGTGCCTGACGGGAAAGCAACATCAACCTGAATTGTATCCCCATCTTTTGAAGGCATTTGTTCAAATTCAAGCTGAGGGAAAAAGTAACCAAAGCTAACACCCATTAAAATGGTTGTAATGGCAATTACTAATAATTTTAAAGAAAGTTTTTTGTATATCTTTTGCATCATGACTTTATACTTCAGGCTTAACCAATCGATGAAATTTTGGCCGTAATATACAATAGCAGGAAGTATGAGTGCTTTTTGCCACCCTTTAATCTTTTGTGCACGTCTTTGCTCGTAAGTTTGTTCTTTTAAAAACCACCTTCCTAAGAGCGGAGTAATTGATATTGCTGCAAAGTAAGAAGCAAGAATTATTATGATAATTGTATAAGGAATATATTTAAGAAACTCACCCATAATACCACCAATCATTGCGAATGGGATAAATACAACAACAGTAGTTATGGTAGCGGCTGTTACTGCAGATCCGTATTTTTTAACTGAAGTAATGGAAGCCTTTACTCTAGAAGCACCCTTATCAAGCTCATGCACAATTCCTTCAGCAATGACAATGGCATTATCAACTAAAATACCTAACGTCAGTATCATAGCGAATAAAGTCAAGATATTTAAAGTAAAATTAAATACTGCCAAAGCAAAGAGTCCTATTAAAAATACAATAGGAATGACTAAAGCAACTACAATTGCTGTTCTGAAATTAATAAAGAACAGCAATACTATTAAAATTAGAATTAAGCCATACCAAGCATTTGCGAGTAATGTGTCAATTTGATCATCAATAAACGGAGCTAAATTATATCCAGTAACAATATCCACATCATCTGGTATCAGGCCATCGGCTTTAATGGCATCAATTTCAGCATGCAGTTCTTCAGACATTGTAATAATATCGCCATCGTCATTTTTATAAGCCATTAAATAAACTGATTCTTTAGCAAAAGCCAGGCCGTCTTTTTTATAGCCAACATAGTGTACTGTCTGATCATCCTTTGGCAGTCGCTCAATAGTGCTGACGTCAGCCAGTTTAACCTGACCAAGTGATATGTTTTGTAAATCTTCAATTCTTTTTACAGGAGCATTTACTGTTATTGATTCTTTACGACCTTCGTCAGTCTCTACTGAACCGCCAGGCAGTGATACAATTTGGGATAATATCGAATTTTTAACTAAATCATAACTTATTCGATTTTGATTCATCTTTTCCAAGTCAAGAGTGATTTGCACTTTAAATTCGTTAGCTGGCGCAATTTCAATGTATTTTACTTCATTTGATGAAGTTTCAAGCCTGGATTTAATATCACTGGCATATTGTAGTAAGTCATTAGTTGTTTCACCATTATTACCTACCATACCAAAAGCAATAGATGGACCAGTTGAATCAATGGTTTGTACTTCTGCTTCTACGTCATTTGGCAAACCAATTTTACTCAGGTCATCATTTAACTTTGCGGCTACACTGTCAATATCATTAATATCTTTAATAAATACCTCAACCATACCAAAGCTGTTCTGCGATCTGGATTGGGCATAATCCACTTCGTCATAAGCAGTAGCGGCTTGTTCAATAGGTATGACAACCTCCTGTTCTATATCAGCTGGTGAAGCTCCAGGATAAACCGCTGTTATAATTAAAAAATTAAGTCGGATACTTGGAAAATCCTGTCGTTGATTATTGGTAACTCCCCAAAAACCTGCTATTAAAATTGCCAGTATTATTAGGATGCTAATACGGTATCTGTGGATGAAAAACTTAGACCAGCGAGTGATAAATGATTCATTATTTTCCATGATAATATAATGCTAATTTATTAATTATTGAGCGTAATATTATAATAATGCTTAATATTAGTCAAACGTGCAAATATCTGGAATAGTTGATATAATTGAACATATGAAGGCGAAATATTACCTATATCGCATCCTGAGTGTAATTTTAATGGTGTTATTAAGCTATATAATTCATGCCTTAGCTGAAATATTGTGGTTAAAATATGCTGATGATATTATTTGGTATAACCATTTAGGTATTGGTATGTGCGCTTTGCACCCGATTTTTCAATACACAATATTAATTCTAGGAATTATTGGTGGATTTTTCATTGGTAAGGTGTGGTGGAGAATTGTGTATATTGAAAAAAGACATTGGAGATTTAAAAAAGATAAAAATTAAGATTATATAAATGCAAGAATTTTTAGCAAAAGAATTTTGGAACAATACAATGCAGGAGTACGCAATAGCCTTAGCGTTGCTTGTTGGTTTGATAATAATATTTGCGATTTTTCAAAAATTTGTTTTGTATAGACTTGAAAAATTAGCAAAAAAAACCAAAACAGATTTAGACGACGCAGTAATTGAAGTATTTCGTACAATTAAGCCGCCATTGTATGGATTTATCGTTTTTTACATCGCTGTTGGCACCTTAAGCTTCCCTGATATTGTGCAAAAAGTAATTGGAGCAATTTTAATAATTTGGATGATTATTATTGTTACTAAAGCTGCTCAAATATTCATTAATAAATTTTTTCAGAAAAAAATTGAAGAAGAAGAAGGTAGGGGGACAAAATCGGCATTAGGTGCTATCAAAATTATTGCTAAAGTAATTATATGGGTATTAGGTTTGTTATTACTGTTGTCTAACCTCGGAATAAATATTACCTCTCTAGTAGCCGGCCTTGGTATTGGTGGCGTAGCGGTTGCTTTAGCCTTACAAAATATACTGGGTGATTTGTTTAGCTCATTTGCAATTCATTTTGATAAGCCATTTATACCTGGAGATTTTGTTGTCGTAGGGGATAAGCAGGGCACTGTTGAAAAAATTGGTATTAAATCTACCAGGATCAGGGCTTTGCAGGGAGAAGAAATTGTAATTTCAAATCAAGAATTAACTTCAGCCCAGATTCATAATTTTAAAAAAATGAAAGAACGCAAAATAGTTTTTTCTATTGGTACAACATATGAAACTCCAACTAAAAAATTAAAGATAATTCCGTACATGATTACAAAAATATTTAATGATATTTCAGATGCTAGATTGGATAGAGTGCATTTCAAGGAATTTGAGGATTCATCATTAAATTTTGAAATTGCCTATTATGTTGAAGCGCCTGAGTATGCTAAATATTTAGATATTCAGCAAGAAATTAATTTTAAAATTCGTGAAGGCTTTGAAAATGAAAGCATAGAGATGGCCTACCCAACACAAACATTGTATGTAAAGAAATAGAAATACACGATTTGCATGTTTTAAAAGACGCATGTAATATCACTATACTATGAGAAGATTACACATACCAATTCTTCTTGGCACTGGCAGACAGGGACGTTATTCAGAAAAAGTGGCAGAGTATGTAAAAAGGCAGATTGTTAATTATGATAAATTTATTACTGAGATTATTGATGTGCGAGATTATGCGACACCCATTACTGTGCCTGGTTGGGAAAATCAAAATCCCATTATTAAAAAAGTGCAATCCCTCATGCAAAAAGCAGATGGATTGATTTTAGTGATACCAGAATATAATCATGGTTATCCGGGTGAATTAAAAATATTCTTTGATAAGATCCAAACGCAGCTGCAAGGCAAGTCGATAGCTGTTTGCGGAGTTTCCAGTGGGGGATTGGGTGGCGCCAGGGTAGTTGAGAACTTTCTACCAATTTTAGTTTGTTTCCAGATGAAAATTATTATTCCAGCTATATATTTTTCTAATATTGAAAAACTTTTTGATGAACAGGGAAATATTACTGATAATAAATACGACTCACGATTGGAAAAGCTTCTTCAAAAATTTAATTAGAATTTAACAATTTGGTATTTACAAAAGTTCAAAAATGTGTTAAAATACACATAGACACGTAAAAATAAAAATAAAAATATGCAAAATTCTGTAAAAAACTCTATATATTTAGGAATTGCTATTTGCATTGCAATTCTTTTTTTAGTTATGCCACTAGCTACTCATGCAATTGAATCCAGGCAAGCTGATATACAAATATTCAAATCAGATCCCTCATATGCAATGGGACCACATGACAGCACATCAAGTTTTTTAGCTTTTCAGGAAGGTTTTCAGGGAGGAGCTTCTGTTGCAGTTTGTGATCTGGATGGTAATGGGTATGAGGAAATAGTAGTTGGAGCAGGGCCAGGCGGCGGGCCCCAAGTAAGGACTTTTAACAGTTTAGGCCGGGCAGTATTTACACCAGGTTTTTTTGCTTATGATCAGGAGTTTAAAGGAGGAGTTAATGTAGCTTGCGGTGATTTAGATGCTGATGGTCAAGCTGAAATTGTCACTGGTCCAAAATCAGCAGGCGGATCTCATATTAGAATTTTCAACAGATATGGCCAATCAGTATTCACACCAGGATTTTTTGCATATGATTCGTCAATAAAAGGAGGGGTAAATATTGCTATAGGGGATTTAGATGGTGGCGGTTTTAAAGAAATAATTACTGCACCAGCTTTTGGTGTTGAACCGAGAGTTAATGTGTTTAATCGTTACGGCAATAAATTGGGATACGATATTTATCCGTTTCATTCAGAATACAGCGGGGGTGTTAGCTTAGCTATCGCTAACATAGATGGTGGTAGTGAAGAAGAATTAGTTATGGGTGTGCAAAATCAGGATTCAGCCTGGGTTAAAGTGATGAAGTTTGGATCTGAAAAAACCGTTGTTAGTAATTTTTTAGCCTTTCCGGATAATTTTAAAGGCGGAGTAAATATTTATGGCAGTGACATAGATAATGACGGATTTGATGAAATTTTAACAGCTGCAAATAGTGGAGGCGGCCCGCATGTCAAAGCATATGAAGGTTCTGGGGAAGAATTAAGATTCAATGTTTTTGCTTATGAACATGATTTTAGGGGAGGAGTTAATATCGCAGCAGGTGATATTGATCGTGACGGGTTGAATGAAATCATCACCGCACCTTCAAAAAGTATTGATGACGGAGTTGTTGATTTTATTTTGGTAGATTTGTCAGAGCAAAAACTTTATGCTTATAGCAATAATATCTTACTTAAATCATTTTTAGTTTCAACTGGCTTGCCGGGCATGGATACGCGAGCAGGAGATTTTAGAATTTCCCAAAAGACTTATTCCAAGTTATATTCGGGCCCAGATTATTACCTGCCTAATACCTTATGGAATATGAGATTTGATCAAAATAGATTACTGCACGGCGCTTATTGGCATAATAATTTTGGTCATCGAATGAGCCATGGCTGTATTAACATTGCTTATCCTGATGCAGAATGGCTTTATAATGCCACTCCTATGAGCACAAGGGTAATAGTCCAGCAATAAAAACATAATCAGAGTCTAGCCAAATAATTTATCATTTGATATAATACACATCATCTAGAATAAATAGATTTTGTTGTTTTTATATACTGATTTTATGGTATTACGTAAAAAAGTCTGGCTAACTTTCGCTGGAATTTTACTACTTACTGCATTAGCTGGAGTAGTAGACTATCCCAAAGGTCCAGACATAAAAATTGGAGAATATTTCAAGGAATTAAAAGTCCACCTAGGATTAGATTTGCAGGGCGGATCACACTTGCTTTATGATGCTGATACCACTGAAATTCCCAATGAAGATAAAACTTCAGCCTTAGAAGGAGTGCGGGATGTTATCGAGCGTCGTGTAAACGCTTTTGGTGTATCTGAACCTTTAATTCAAACAAGTAAAAAAGGAAATAATTGGCGTATTATTGTGGAATTAGCTGGTATAACTGATGTTAATGAAGCAATTTCCATGATCGGAGAAACACCTCTATTAGAATTTAAGGAAGAAGTAACAGAGGAAATGACAGAAGAAGAAAAAAACGCACTTGTAGCAATTAACGAAGAAGCCAAGAAAAAAGCAGAAGAAGTATTAGCTCAGGTTTTACAGCCTGAAGCAGATTTTGCTGCTTTGGCTAATGAATATTCAGAAGATCCTGGAAATACTGATTATGAAACGGAAGAAAAAAAGGGAGGGGACCTGGATTTTTTTACACGTGAAATGATGGTACCAGAATTTACAGATGTTATATTTGATAAATTGGAAGTTAATCAAATATTTCCAGAATTGGTTGAAACGCAGTTTGGTTACCATATTATCAAAAAAACCGGCGTACAAGATGATCAAGCACGAGCTTCCCATATTTTATTTATGAAGCAATCTACAGAAAATCAGCCAACATTAGAAAACACTGGATTGTCAGGTAAACAGTTAGAGCGATCATATGTGGAATTTGATCCTAATACAAATGAACCGCAAGTAGCCTTAGAATTTGATAACGAAGGTAAAGAACTTTTTGCGGCTATTACAGAACGTAATGTTAATAAAATTGTTGGCATTTATCTTGATGGATCACCAATTTCATTGCCTAGAGTCAATCAGGCGATTAGAGACGGGACAGCAATTATCACTGGCAGTTTTAATTTAGATGAAGCAAAATTACTTGCCCAAAGATTAAATGCTGGCGCTTTGCCTGTACCCATAACTTTAGTTTCCCAGCATAATGTTGGTGCTACACTAGGCAGCGTATCTGTAGAAAAAAGTTTATTAGCCGGTATTGTCGGATTAATATTAGTAGCCATATTCATGGTAATTTATTATAGATTGCCAGGATTTATGTCCGTATTTGCCCTGCTTACTTATGCAATGTTAGTTTTGGCCATATTTAAATTGATACCGGTTACTCTTACCTTAGCTGGCATAGCCGGATTTATATTATCTATAGGTATGGCAGTTGACGCAAATATTTTAATTTTTGAAAGAAGTAAGGAAGAATTACAGCAAGGTAAATCATTGAAAATTTCAATTGAGGAAGGTTTTAAAAGGGCCTGGCCTTCCATTAGGGATTCGAATATTTCCAGCTTAATTACTTGTGCAATTTTAGCCTGGTTTGGTACCAGTATTATAAAAGGGTTTGCCATTACCCTGGGAATCGGCGTAATTTTAAGCATGTTTTCAGCTATTACCGTGAGTAGAACATTTTTAAGATTAACTGCCACTCAGTGGTTGGAAAAACGTACATCTTGGTTTTCCGGACATCTCAAATAATTTTAAGATATGTATAAAATTATTCAAAAAAGAAGAATTTGGTTCATAATATCGGCAATAATTATAATTCCCGGTATTTTGGCTATTGCTTTAGGTGGATTAAAATTGGGTATTGATTTTACCGGTGGCAGTTTAATGAGAGTTTCTTTTAAAAGTGGTAATGTACCCGCACTATCAGAAGTTAAATATCTAATAAACGAGGAACTGATGGATGATAATATCAGGGTACAACCATTGGATGATGATGAAATTACCATCAGACTACCTGATATTGATAATGAGACCCATGTCAGAGTTACAAGTAAGCTTCAAGAGTATTATCCTGATTCTTCAGAACAAAGCTTTGAATCTATAGGTCCGACTATCGGACGGGAATTGCGTGACAAGGCAATAATTGCCGTAATTGTAGTTTTAATATTTATTATAATTTATATTTCAATTGCTTTTAGAAAAGTTTCAGGTGGAGCTGTAAAATCGTGGGTATATGGATTAGGTGCGCTTGTTGCATTATTTCATGATATTTTGATTGTAGTCGGTATTTTTGCCATTATGGGAAAATTATTTAACATAGAAATAGATATTTTATTTATTACGGCCTTATTAACGGTACTTGGATTTTCAGTCCACGATACTATCGTTGTTTATGACCGAGTTCGTGAAAGACTAAAATCTAGCTACAATGAAACATTCGAAATTACAGTAAATCATAGTGTAAACCAGACACTCATTAGATCACTCAATACCTCTTTTACGACTTTGCTAGTTTTATTGGCTTTATATCTATTCGGTGGACAGTCAATACAATTATTTGTGCTGGCTCTTATTATTGGAATAGTCGCCGGTACATATTCATCGGTCTTTATTGCCAGTCCATTTTTAGTCGTTTGGCATAAATTTTCTAATAAATAGCAGATTACTTACAATATGCATTAGAATTTAATGCTTGTCTTTTATTTGCCAAACAAATTAGAATTTGGTTTAATATATAAAT
>JAHIVO010000013.1 GCA_018816445.1 Patescibacteria group bacterium | reverse complement strand
TGCGGATAAAGAAAGCAGAAAAACCTTAAAACAAGGGGTGTCTAGACATTGCTTAAAGGTAACAAGGGTATCCTCGCCTAACGCCAATATAATAAATTTGAGGAGTCAGGTAGCGTACTCCTCAATAGGCATAAGCCGAATACCCACGGCGAGTATTCTCGCCACAACGGCAAAACGCACAAATTTCTGGGCAGATTGCTATATAGCGTCTGCCCTTTTTTTATTTGACTCCGGGATGATAGACTAATCAGTCTGTCATCCGTGCGGGGTCATTTTATTTATTAAAAAAAGTACTGTCGTCCCGACCTCCCCATTTTAACGTGTAGAAAAAGCAGCAAAGGTTTAGCCCCTCCTTGGCAAGGAGGGGGAAATGTATATGCAAATAATAGACTCTAGGGTATTCGCGGGGAGGTCGGGACGATTGGTAGGCTTGCCTTGATAGCTATTTTTTACTACAATATAGACTACAAATATTATGGACGATAAAAAGGAAAAAAAGGGGAATAAACCTGATTTCCCAAGCATGGAGGAAGAGGTTTTAAAATTTTGGGAAAAGGAAAAAATATTCCAAAAATCATTGGATAAAACTAAAGGCGGAAAGTCTTTTGTTTTTTTTGAAGGGCCGCCGACTGCTAATGGCCGGCCGGGTATTCATCATGTACTGGCCCGCGCCTATAAAGACATAATCCCGCGTTATAAAACAATGCAGGGTTTTTATGTTGAGCGCAAGGCGGGCTGGGATACGCAGGGCTTGCCAGTTGAACTGCAGGCAGAAAAAGAATTAAAAATTTCCGGCAAGCCGGAGATTGAAAAGTACGGCATTGCTGAATTTAATAAGAAATGCAAGGAGAGCGTATGGAAATATAAAAAAGAGTGGGAGGAAATGACTAAGCGGATCGGTTTTTGGCTGGATATGGATAATCCTTATATAACCTATGAAAATGATTATCTGGAATCGCTGTGGTGGATAATTAAGCAAGTCTGGGATAAAGGTTTATTATATAAAGGCTATAAAGTCGTACCGCATTGTCCGCGCTGCGGCACTGCCTTGTCCTCGCACGAAGTAGCCTTGGGTTATAAAGAAGTTGAAGAGGATTCCGTATATATCAAGTTCAAAGTCGTAGATGAGGAAGATACATATATATTGTCCTGGACAACTACCCCTTGGACTTTACCCGGCAATGTGGCTTTAGCGGTGGGCGAGGATATTGATTACGCAAAAGTTAAGGTAGATAAGGAAATTTATATTTTAGCCAAATCTATTGCTGAAAAATTATTTGAGAAGTTAAAAGTAGTTAAAGAAATGAAAGGCAAAGATTTAGTTGGTATGGCGTATGAGCCGCTGTTTAATATTGCATCATTGAAATCGGATAAAGCGCATAAAGTTTACGTGGCAGATTTTGTAAATATTGAAGAAGGCACTGGTATTGTCCATACTGCAGTTATGTATGGTGAAGATGATTATCAATTAGGAGAGCGAGTCGGCCTGCCAAAATATCATACTGTTGATGAGAACGGCTTATTTACCAAGGAAGTGGAAAAGTGGGCTGGCCAGTTTGTAAAAGATGAAAAAGTAGAGCAGGGCATAGTCAATGACTTGGAGGAAAAGAAGTTATTATTGAAGAGTGAACCATACAAGCATTCATATCCCTTTTGCTGGCGCTGTGAAACACCACTTTTATATTATGCAAAAGATTCCTGGTTTATCCGTATGAGTAAGCTAAAGGAAAAGTTAATAAGGAACAACGAGCAGATTAACTGGACTCCAAGTTATATTAAGCACGGACGTTTTGGCGAGTGGCTTGATGAATTAAAAGATTGGGCTTTTTCGCGGGAAAGATATTGGGGCACACCCCTGCCGATCTGGGAATCTGATGACAAAGATCGATTGTGCATTGGTTCCCGTAAAGATTTAAAATCGCTGGCTAAAGACCCGAAAAAAATTGATGACAAATTTGATTTGCACCGGCCGTTTGTTGATGACATAGTTTTAGTAAGGGATGGCAAAGAGTATAAACGCGTTAAAGAAGTAATTGACGTGTGGTTTGATGCTGGAGCCATGCCGTTTGCCCAGTGGCATTATCCGTTTGCCAATAAGGAGCGGATTGATGAAGGAGTTAGCTTCCCGGCTGATTATATATCCGAGGCAGTTGATCAGACCCGCGGGTGGTTTTACACTTTGCTGGCAGTGGCTACCTTGCTTGGTAAAGGTACGCCATATAAAAATGTGACATGTTTAGGTTTAATTCTGGATGAAAAAGGGCAGAAAATGTCCAAGTCCAAGGGTAATGTGGTAGATCCGTTTACTATTATTAGAAAGTACGGCGCTGATCCATTGCGCTGGTATTTATTCACTATGAACCAGCCGGGCGAAGCAAAGCTGTTTAGTGAGAAGAAACTTGAGGACGTGGTAAAAAAGAATTGGCTGATTCTGTGGAATGTTTTAACTTTTTGGAAAATGTATGCCAAGAATTTTAGCCCTAGCGCCAAAGATTCAAGCCATGTACTGGATAAGTGGATTACAGCCCGCTTTAATGTTTTAGTTGAACAGGTTACTAAAAATTTAGATAATTATGAGGTTACAGAGGCAGCTAGGGCTATGGGCGAATTTATTAATATTTTATCAACTTGGTATTTGCGACGCTCCCGAGCCAGATTCAAGAAAGACGGTGATGATAAGCAGCAGGCTTTGCATACTTTGCATTTTATTTTACTGCATTTATCAAAAATTATGGCACCCTTTGCACCAATGTTTGCTGAAAGTTTATTTAAGGAAGTAAATAAAGACAAAATATTAACCAGCGTTCATTTATGTGAGTGGCCTGAAGTGAATAAGGCCGCTATTGATAATAAGCTGATAGACATAATGAGTATAGCCAGGCAGGCGGTTGAACTGGGGCATTCATTACGCAAAGAAAATAATTTTAAAGTGAGGCAGCCTTTATCACAATTTATCATACAAACACAGCTGTTAAATCCGGAGATTACCGGCCTTATCAAGGATGAACTTAATGTCCAGGAAGTAATTACAGCCAAACAGCTGCCAACCGGCAAAGATTTTGTTTATAAGGAAACCGCAAATGTTAAGGTAGCCTTAGATAAAACAATAACAGATGAACTTAAGGGCTTAGGTGTTGTCCGGGAGGTGATCAGGCAGATTAATGCTATGCGCAAGGACGCCCAATTGACTATTGATGATTTAATTACCCTATATTATGAGGTTGAAGATGAATTTTTGGAAAAAATCATTACTCACTATAAAAAAGATATTTGCAGTGAAACATTAGCTTCAGAATGCCTTAAGGAATTACCTGCTAATGTAGATTTGAAGACAGTATTGGATATTGCGGGAAATAAAATTGTTTTTGGTTTAAAGAAAAAATAAAATTCTTTGCATGGGTACATATCACACCCAAGGAATTATTATAAAACATAAAAATTTCAGGGAAGCAGATCGCATAATAACAATATTCACAAAAGAATTCGGCAAGATTGCAGGTTTGGCGCGGGGCGCCAGGAAAATTACCAGCAAACTGGCCGGCAGGTGTGAGCCTTTTTTACTGTCTAATTTTATCATGGCTCGCGGGCGTAATTATGATACCATTACAAGTTCGGAAGTAATTGAATATTTCCATCATTTAAAAAGCAACAACAAGAGATTGGCCCTAGTGCAGTATATTGGGGAACTGATTGATAGGTCGGCTAAACCCAGCCAGCGGGATATAAAAATCTATAATTTGGTAAAGGAAATTTTTGAGTATTTAGAGAATAATAATTCAAACAGCAATTACCCGCTGGTTATCTGGTATTTTATATGGCGATATTTATCTTATTTAGGTTACCAGCCGGAGCTGTATGAGTGCGCAATTTGTCATAAAAAAGTAGCTGCCCGCAGGAATTATTTTAGCCTAAAAAGAGGTGGAATAATTTGTTATAGTTGTCAGAGTGAAACATCAGAGATAATGGGGATATCAAATAATCTGATAAAGTTTCTGCGTTTAATTTTAGATAAAGAACTTGTTTATTTACGAAAAATAAAGTATAATCAGCAATTGCTCAAAGAACTTAATTTAATGACAAAGGAATATTTGCAGTACACCCTTGAGGAAGATCTGCTGCTTGATAATTTTTTAAAAGCTTCATGATTTGGTATAATATAATCATAAAATATGCCACAGCAATCTAAAAACCCTAAAAAAACCAAGCCACCCAAGAATAATATCAGCGAAGAACGCTTTCAAGAGGCCAGAGTTGAGATAAAAAAGATTTTAACTGAAGAAGGCAGCCAAGATAAGCCAATTAGCCAAGATGAAATTAAAGTTTCTATCAGAGAAGAAAAAAGCCAGGATTATTATAAGCCTTCACACAGAGCTCAAACAACAGCCGCCAATAAGGAATTTAATGAGCTTTATCAAGACAACCGGAATGGCAGGGTGAACATGTCAATTATAGACAAGACTGACCCGAATCGTAAGAAGAAAATAATTGGATGGACAATATTTGCACTTGTGATTATTGTGGGATTTACTTTAGCCGGATTTTACTACTTTATTAATAGGCAGGACCAGTTTACAGGCGAAAACATCAGTCTTAATATTGACGTTCCAATTAATGTTGCTTCAGGCAATGGGCTAACCCTTACTCTGGAAATTAACAATCAAGAAGTCCTAGGCATAAAAAACGCAGAGGTTACCGTTCAGTACCCTGGTGGTTTTACTTTTAGCCAGGCTGATCCACAGCCAGTAAATGAAGCGAATAATGCCTGGGGAATTGGTACGGTCAAAAGCCGGAGTACTGAAACAATTAACATAACAGGCCTGGTTGTCGGGGATATTGGCAGTGTTAAGGAGTTTAATTTTATTTTGAGCTATATGCCGGAAAATTTTAATTCAGAATTCCAAATGAAAAAGTCAGCTAATGTGATAATCAAGGAATCCGTAATTGGTTTGGATATGGATGTTCCGGTGAAAGTAATTAGCGAACAGGCATCAGCTTATAATATTAGTGTTACTAATAACTCACCAGATGACATGAATGGCATTAGGATCGTTCTCAGTATACCGGAAGACATGGAGATCAGTTCAAAAGAACCGGAATCAACGGATGGTGATTTAGTTTGGGAAATTGAGTCATTGGAGAGTGGGAAAAGTTATGATATTAAATTCAACGGATCCTTATCTATAGATGACGGGGAGATGCGGGAAATTAGCGCTGAAGTCGGGTATGTAGATAACCAGGGGCAGTATCACGTTCAGGCCGAGGAATCTTCAATAGTATTTGTGGTTTTTCCCCAGCTAATTTTATCATTAAGCGTAAATGGTGATACGTCTGATACAACGACCTTTTTTGGCAAGACCCTTCAATATAAAATTGGGTATGCTAATGAAAGCCAGTCTGATATCAGAAATATGGAATTGTCAGTTGATATGTCGGGTGAAGTACTGGATTGGAACAGTTTAATTGACAGTAATAATGGTTCAGTTAGTGAGCAAACGATTATTTGGGATAAAAATGGTTTACCGGATCTTGAGCTTGTAGAACCGGGTGACCAAGGGGAGTTTTGGTTCAGCATTAATCTAGCAGATAACCTGAAAGCTCAGGATAGTGATGATATAAATTATACAGTCTCTGCGCAGGTCTTGGCCCGTTCAAGCGAAGTTACAGATTTGGAGGGTAGCTCCCTGGAAGTTGAGAGTGAGGAAATTGTAACCAAGATTAACAGTCGTTTAGATTTACGGGCCGAAGGCAGGTATTATGATGATGAATATTTGCCGGTTGGGGAGGGGCCTATTCCCCCGGTAGTTGGTGAAAAAACAACTTACCAAATTTATTGGTTTTTGCAAAACGGCACTAATGAGGTGGCAAATGTGGAAGTAAAGGCTGAATTGCCAGAAGATGTGCGCTGGACTGATGATACTTTATTATCTGCCGGGGAAATAAATTATGATCCCGCCACCAGGATAGTTACCTGGTCAATCAATAAAATTCCGCCGCATGTAGGCCAGCTGATCCCTGAACTGGAAGTAAGATTTGGTGTTGAGGTGGTGCCAGAGAAAAGCGATATTGGGAAGTTACTCATTTTATTAAATAAAAGTGAGGCAACTGCCAGTGATAATTATACTGAGCAGCCACTTACCAATATCCAGGATATGATAACTTCTGATTTACCAGATGACCCTATAGCAGCAGACCAGGGTAAGGTATTTAACAGTGCGCCAGCCAATACAAATACAGCCAGTAATACTAATAATTAGCGGTCATTGCATTTAGTTGTTTAAGCAGAATTGGTGTTTTTATTTTCCTTAGCAGACAAGTGAAGGATTATACTGAGCAGGGCAAAGCAGGCGGCTAACCACAGGCATACTTCTGAAATAAGATGTATGGTTGGATTATTAATGCCAAATAACAAGATAATAATGGCTAGGCCCTCTATATTCATTTTGATTTTACCCGCGTTATTGGCTCCCGGTACCAGCTTATATTTGAAAAAACGGATCATGATAGGTGCTAATACCGCAGCTAATAGCACTAGAGCCAACTCGAGAATAATTATCGTATAAATTACTGCTGAGCTTAAGCGGTCCGGAGCTAGCATTAAAAAAAGCCCAATAAAAAGTATTTTATCAGCGGCTGGGTCAAGCAGCTTACCCAGGGTAGTGACTTTATTGTGGTATCTGGCCTGGATCCCGTCTATTGTATCAGTTGATAAAGCTAATATAAAGAGGATAAAAACCCAGGTATATGCTTCTTGCTGATATGCAAAGTAAATAGGTATAATAAAAAGAGCCCGCAAAGTGGTAATCATATTGGGAGTAATAAAAGGAGGGATTACCTTGGCAATGCCGCGCAGCATTTTTTCTTTGCCATTTATTATGCGCCCCAGAAAAATATTATTTATTGTATCGCCGTTCATATATTAAAAGTATAAGAAAAATCAATTTTTGTCCATGCCTTTTAAATTAATAAAAAAAAGCAGTCAGTCATCATCCCGCTTAGGACAGCTCATAACCCTACATGGTAGAATTGACACTCCTTTTTTTATGCCTATAGCGACCAAGGGAGCTGTCAAGACATTATCAGCTAATGATCTTGGAATATTAAAATCTCAGATTGTTTTAGCTAATACTTACCATCTTTGGCAAAGGCCAGGGTTAAATGTTATCAAAAAGGCCGGCGGGCTGCATAAGTTCATGAATTGGTCTGGCCCAATATTAACTGACTCCGGCGGCTACCAGGTTTTTTCTCTGGCACGTTCAAGAAAAATTATTGAAAATGGAGTTCAGTTTACTTCAGATATTGACGGCCAAAAACATTTGTTAACTCCCCAAAAGGCTATTGAAATCCAAAGGGTATTGGGCTCAGACATCATTATGAGTCTGGATGAATGCACTCCATACCCATGTACAAAGAAATATGCCAAAGAGTCATTAAAATTAACTACACGCTGGGCAAAGCAAGGATTGGAGTATTATCATGTAAAAAAAATTAAAGGCCAGTTAATATTTGGGATTATTCAAGGTTCAGTATACCCTGACTTACGCCAGCAGAGCATGTCAGAGTTAACTAGTCTTAATTTTGATGGTTATGCATTAGGAGGTTTAGCAGTGGGGGAACCCCCAAGTAAGATGTACCAAGTATTAAAAAGTATTACACCCTTAATGCCGGCTGGCAAACCGCGATATTTAATGGGTGTAGGCAAGCCGGAACAGATAGTGGAAGCAGTCAAGAAAGGTATAGATATGTTTGATTGTGTTATTCCTACGCGTAATGCCCGGCATGGTTTATTATACATAATGAAGAATAAAAAATTAAAGGGTAAATTTTATCAAGAACTGCGTATCAAGAAGTCAGTTTTTACCGGGGATATTAGACCTCTTGATTCCCGCTGTCATTGTCAAACATGCCAGAATTATTCCCGGGCTTATTTAAGGCACTTGTTCATGGTTAATGACCCGCTAGGATTAAGGTTAGCTACTATCCATAATTTAAGCTTCTATTTAAATTTAATGAAAACAGTCCGCCAGGCGATAAAAACTGGTATTTTGTAGTTGCCCGAGGAATTATAAATGTGTTATATTATTAATATATGAAAGATTTTTTAAAGCCTACGATAGTCAAAATTATACTTGCCTTATTAATACCATTATTTTTGGGTCTTGAGGTTTTATTATCAAATAGCGGGGAGGCTGCAGGCGGACTGACTTATAGCCTGATGCTTTTCCCATATCCGTGGATCGTGATGCTGATCTTATTGACATTTATAATGGTTAGTGGACCGATTGATACATTAAACTCCCACTGGTCCTATTTTTCTAACGGCCAAAAAATTTGGGTAGGATTCCTGGAGTTAATAATTCCTTTGGTTATTGCTTACATACTAGCTTGCCTAATAGCGTATGGTTTAAAAAAATTGCATTTTGCAGTGTTTAAAAAGAAGCCAGAGAGTGAAGAACAGTAGGTATAATAGCTGATACTATATAAAATATTTAGAGGTTTTTTTGTGTATCATGATTTTGCAGTTATAAACAGTTGTTATTTTTTTATTATCTGTTATTATTATAGTTACGTTTACTTAATAAAATTTAAGTTTATGGACGGTACTGAAGGTGAGCGACTCACCAAGCGCCAGAGGCGTGAGTTAAAAAAGCAGCAGCGCCGCGAGGAACAGGAGAAAAGACTGAGAAGTAAAAAAATGAGCCGCTGGCTGGTGATTGTTATAATATTAGCTGCCATTGGCGGGGGAACCTACTGGACAGTAAATTTAAGCAATACTAATAATAGTTCTGATAATATTGATAGTGGTGCTATAGATAATCCTAGAATCGGACCTGAAGATGCAAAAGTTGTAATTACGGAATTCTCTGACTTCAGCTGTCCAGCTTGCGCAGAAGCTGCACCTACAGTAAAGCAGTTGACTGAGGAGTATGGCGATCAGATTGCATTGGTTTTTAATGGTTTTAATTTAAGGCATGATTGGTCAGAAAAATCCCTGGAAGCTGGTGAATGCGCGCATAAGCAGGGAAAATTCTGGGCTTTGCATGATTTATTATTTACCAGTCAAAAAGAATGGTCCAGTAATGATGAAGCTATTAATTTATTCAAGCAGTACGCAGAAGAAGCTGGATTAAATACTGAGGAATTTATAAGTTGCCTGGATAATGATGAAATGTCTGATGAAGTAAAGCGCGATACCAATGTGGCTGCTGACAATAAAGTTGATGCAACTCCGACGTTCCGTATAAATGACCAGATATTAGTCGGGGCAAAGTCAACTGAAGAATTTAAAGAAATTATTGATCAAGAACTTAATAAATAAAAATAAAGGAGGCAAAATAAAATGATAGACGTTCGCAGGGCCAATTGTGATGACGGCCAAATTATCTCAGAACTCTTAAAAAGCAAATATAGTTTTTCTACCCGGGAGGAAGCGGCTGCTGTATTCAAGGATGAGTGCCAGAACCAGCATTATAGGATAGCCGAAATTAATGGTCGGGTAGTCGGTTTAATCAGCTGGCGGTTACAAGGTACCCCAAAACATGGAGTGGCGGAATTAACACGGTTTATTGTTCAGCAAAACATCCCAAATTATCAATCTGTCAAAGAGTCATTGTATGACGTTATGATGGCAGAAGCAGATTATTATTATAAGCAGCATGGCTCGCGGTTGCACAAGGTTTTTTCAATGATTCATGCTGACGATAAGCAAATAAAGGAGTTTTATATTGATAAGGGCATGCGCCAGGAAGCGGTGCTAAAAGACCATTTTCATATTGGCAAGGATGAGCTGGTATTCTCACTCTTTCTTCCGAGTGTATGAAGAAGGTAATTGAAAAAATTTCTATAATTTTAGCTACTGGTTTTGGTAGCGGATATTTACCGCTGGGTCCGGGCAGCTGGGGAGCCGCCTTGATGGCGGTTGGCTGCTGGTGGTTATTAGACTTGCCGTTAATTTGGTATTTAATAATAATTATCGGATTTTTTTTCCTGGGGACGGGAGTTTCCTCAATAGCTGACAGGCACTTGTTTAAAAAAACTGGCCAGTTACATGATAACAATCAAATTGTGATTGATGAATGGGTTGGTATGATGGTTACATTATTGCCTTTATTCTTTTTTGAAAGAACGCTATTAAATGTAATTATTGGATTTTTAATGTTCAGGATTTTTGATACGGTTAAATTTGGTTTAGCAAAAATCGCTGATCAATGGCAGAACAGATGGGGAGTGATGCTGGACGATTTGTTCGCTGGTGTTTATTCAGCTGTTTTCCTATTTATCGTTTTGTGGATAATGCGGTCGGTAGGCTAGAAAGAATTTGAGTATTTGGTAATAATTGATTTTATAAAGATTTTAATCTATAATTGTATTATAATGTTACATATTAACGAAATATCAAATTATAATTTTTTTTATATAGTTAGTGAATAAAATATGAATCAATTGCAGGATATATTAGATTTATTTGCTACTCAAAACGTTCAATTCTCTATTGAAGATTTTTTAATAAATCTTATGCTAGCTGCAGTATTAGGATTTATTTTAAGTTATATTTATATTAGATATGGAAAGTCACTTTCAAATCGTAAATTACTAGCAAGGAATTTTATTTTATTGATAATGACGACGATGTTTATTATTACTATTGTAAAATCATCTTTGGCTTTATCGCTTGGACTCGTTGGCGCATTATCTATTGTTAGGTTTCGGGCAGCCATTAAAGAGCCCGAGGAACTCGTCTATCTTTTTTTTGCCATTTCAATAGGCTTAGGTTTAGGGGCAAGCCAGAGAGCTATAACATTAGTATCTTTTTTTGTAATAATTATCATTATTTGGTTGATTAACTTTTCAAGTAGAAAAGAAAAAAATCAAAACATCTATTTGACCATTTCGTGTAATAATCCGAGTAAGATATCTTTAGATGTAGTTATTGGCGTACTAAAAAAGTATTGCACTAGTGTTAATTTGAAACGATTTGACGAAACAAAGGAAGCTCTTGAGGCCTCATTTTTTGTTGATTTTCCTAATCCTGAGCTGCTAAATAAAAGCAGAGCTAAACTTAAAGAGCTTGATAATTCCATTAAAATTACTTTGTTAGATAATAAAAGTATTGGCTAGGCAATGGAATTAAAGAAATCAGAAAAAAACAATTTAGTATTTCGGATATTTAGAATTTTAGCCAGAGTTAGAATCAATGTTACGCTGGCTCTTTTTTTAGTTATTTTAATTATCCTCATAATTATTGGTTCATATTTTTATATAGTTTTAGAAGGGGATATAACTATTGGCAAGATTTTATTTCACGTTACCGGTGATGAATCTCGCATATCCTATGGATCTAATATTAAGGCAGAAAACATTGTTATAGAAGTAAAAGATGAACATTACGAAAAACTTGCATTAAAAAGAGATGAAGCACTGAATTTGGGCTACCTAAACGCATCTACGGAAGATTTTGTACCAGCGACAATTACGCACGATAATAAAATGGTTAATGCAGAAATTAGACTCAAGGGGGATATGCCAGACCATTGGGAGGATGAGGATAAGTGGTCTTTTAGAATAGAATTAAAAGGTGATAATACACTTTTTGGTATGAAGAAATTTTCCATCCAGAAACCTGAAACTAGAGGTAGTTTTAATGAATGGCTTATGCACAATCTATTTGGATATGCAGATTTGATAAATTTACGCTATGATTTTATTGATGTAACTTTTTATGGGAAGCACTTGGGGACTTATGCCCTTGAAGAACATTTTGATAATATTTTAATTGAAAATAATCAATACATAACTGGCCCTATTATAAGATTTGAGGATTTATACAACCCGCTTAGTCTGGAAGAAATCTATTTTGTAACTTCTATAGATGCATTTCAGACAAAAAGTATAAAGGTGAATGATATTTTTCAAAAACAATTCAATGAAGCAAAAAATTTGCTAGAGTCATTTCGATTAGGTGAGTTAATGGCACATCAAGTTTTTGATATTGAAAAATTGGCGAACTTTTTTGCAATAAATGAATTATCTGGCCGTCATCACGCCGCTCGATATCCTAATATGCGATTTTATTATAATCCAGTAACATCCTTGTTGGAGCCTATTGCTTATGATATAAATTATATTCTCCCAGCAAATTATATTGAGGGAGATAATAACAGGATTGAAGTTAAAGAAGACCGCGAAGCAAGTTTTACTGATGCATTTTTTAGTGATAGGATATTTTTTTCAAAATACATACAGGCACTACAACAGGTTTCTGATAAAGAATGGCTTGATAGTTTTTTTAAATCAATAAAGAAAGAATATAATGAAAAGTTAATAATTTTATCCACTGAAACTCCCTCATATTTTTTTGATGGCAAGGATATTCTCTATGATAACCAGGAGTTTTTGAAAAAGATATTAAATATAGATAAAGGTATGCAAGCCTATTTCAAGCAATATAATAAAGATTCAAATTTGCTAGAAATCGAACTGGGCAATATCCAAATGTTTCCGATTGAAGTTATTGACATGCAATATTCAGATGAAATATTATTTATGCCAAGCACAGGAATTTATTTACCGTCCAAAGAAGCGCTTAAACCAATAGAATTCGTAGTTGAAGAGTTTTTAATATCTGATCAAATAATTTGGTCTGATGAAATGGTCGATGATTTGAATGTACGCTATAAAATTTTAGGAACCGATAATATTTTGCAGCAACCTGTCATCCCCTGGGCTCATTTGGATGACAATTTTATTGAAAATGATTTTATACGGCAAGAGCCAAATTGGAAAGAGTTTGGGTTTATACAGACAAACGAGGAGCTGAAACAGATTACTATTGAACCAGGCAGCTGGAAAATCGGAAAAAATCTTATTATTCCGGAGGGTTATCATTTCGTTTTGGGTGAAGGAACAGAGTTGGATTTATCAAATTCTGCAAAAATATTATCGTATTCTCCCCTAGAGTTTATTGGTAGCGAGGATCGTCCCATTGTTATTAAATCTGCAGACTCAGCAGGGCAAGGGATAGTTGTAATTAATAGTAAGAATATATCTATTCTTAAATATGTGAATTTTGATAATTTAACTGCACCAACTCAAGGTGATTGGGGATTAACCGGAGCTATTACTTTTTATGAATCGCCGGTTGATATTTATTATTGTAAATTTACAAAAAACCGTGAATCAGATGATTATTTAAATATTATTCGTTCGGAATTTATTATTGATACATCACTATTTAATAATACATTTGCCGATGCTGTAGATATTGATTTTTCTAACGGGAGTATTCTGAACTCCACTTTTATTGATTGTGGTAATGGTGATGGCAACGGCGATTGCTTAGATTTTTCCGGCAGTGGCGTTGAGTTAAATGGCATCCTTATTAATAGAGCAGGCGATAAGGGTATAAGTATCGGTGAAAATAGCCAGGTAGTTGGGAATGGTATAGAAGTAGGAAATAGCAGGATAGCCGTGGCGAGCAAGGATCTATCCGAAGTAGTTCTTGACAATGTAACAATTCATGATAGTGAGATTGGCTATGCTGTTTATCAAAAAAAGTCCGAATATGGTCCCGCCAGTATTAAAATATCAACAGATAATAGCGAGAATGTGAAAACTTATTATCTACTGGAGGAAGGTTCCTCATTAATACTAAGAAATGAAAAAATGAAACCAAATCATAAAGATGTTTATATGTCACTATATGGAGAATAAATAATTACCATGAATTTATTATCAATAACCCAACTGCTTAAAGATAATGATTATCAGTATGAACGAAAATTTTATCTTCCTGGATTTTCAAGAGAAGAGATTATAGCAATGGTTAATAGTCATCCAGCAATTTTTACAGAAATATTTTATCGGCGTAAAGTTAATAATATTTATTTTGACTCATTTAATATGAAAAGCTACTTTGATAATTTAGATGGAGTAAGTAATAGGTTAAAAGTCCGTATTCGCTGGTATGGTAATAATTTAGGCTTCATTGAGAAACCCATTCTTGAACTGAAAGTAAAAAATAATTACCTGAGAGGTAAAATACAGTTTCCTTTACCCTCTTTTTCAATAAATAATAATTTTTCCATAGTAACAATAAAAAAAATATTCCGGGAAGCCAAGATCCCTGAATTTCTTAAAATTGAGCTGCAGTCTTTAGATTTAGCAATATTTAATTATTATAATCGCGAATATTTTTTATCTGAAAACAAAAATTTTAGATTTACAATTGATGATAACATGAAATTTCATCGATTAAACAATCTGCATAATAATTTCTTTGATAGTTTTTCTAATTACAAAGATGTTGTTTTAGAATTAAAATATAGTCAGGAAAATGATGATTTTGCGGCTTCTATAACTAATAACTTACCATTTCGGATTACTAAAAGCTCAAAATATGTAATGGGAGTTGAGAGATTGGTAAATTTATAATAAAAAAGCTTAATTTAGTTGCTTAACTTAATTCAATCAAAAATATTTCACCACCGACAAAGGGGTGCTGAGCTCGCTTCTGGTAGGATTTTTGATACGGTTAAATTTGGTTTAGCAAAAATTGTTGATCAATATCAGAACAGATGGGGAGTGATGCTTGATGATTTGTTCGCTGTTGTTTATTCAGCTGTTTTCCTATTTATCATTTTGTGGATAATGCGGTCGGTAGGTTAGAAAATTTAATAGCAATATATCCTGATTTGCCTATTGGGGCATTTTTTATTCTAATAGATTTTCTTTGGCAATTTGGGTTTTATTTGCTGTTTCCGATTTTAAACCGCCTAAAATAAAGGCCAGCCAGATTATCAGCAATTGGGAAATAAAAGCTAAATAATTATTATTTAGGAATCTTGAGAATAAAAAGGTAAATAATATGAAAATTGTTGTATTGACAATTATGCTTTCTATAGTCCCTTTAGCTCTAACGCGTTTGAGCATAAAGAATAATACAGGCAAGCCAACGGCCGCCATTATTATCCAAAAAGGAAATGATTCTTCGGCTTGTACGCCAAAAAATGTAACAATCTGAGAAAAGCCGTATCCGGTTATTGGATAGTTGAGTCCCGAGCTACTGCCCGAGGCATAAAGGATTGTATCATCAATAAATGAGGAAATGTCCCATATGACAAAAGGTGTAATAAATAATATGGCAATAATAGAGGCTGGAATTATAAATTTTAATAAATTATTAGTACTGACTTTTTTATCTGGTGAGTTTTTTTGCATGAAAAAAGCTAAAATAAATGGAATAAAAATCCAAGCAAATTGTTTGGTTGACAGGGCAATGCCAAATAACAGGCCCGATATCAGAAATCTATTTTTTAATAATAAATAGAAGGCGGCTAAAATCCAGAACAATACAATAATGTCATTTCTGCCTTCCAGAAAGTACCTTAAGAAAAAAGGATTTAATGCAAATAGTATAATTACCAGGTTTCTTAGCGGATGATTTCCTACAATTTTCCATAATATTATTAATGACCCCAGCAGGTATATAAAATTTAAAATTCGGAGGTCTGACCATCCGGCAATAGCTTTTTGGATAGCGTTAAAAGAACCGCTGATAAAGAAAGTAGCCGGCAGATAAATATAATGTTCCAGCGCGGGATTTAAATACCAATTACCATTAAAAATGTATCCCTCTTTTTCTTCCAGTAAGGTATTGTAGTATGTTTCAGAATACGGGTTTTTACCGGATTTAATATAATCAAATGCAATTTCAGTTTGTATTGCTCCATCATGATATACGTAGTCTGTTGACCCAAGCTCTTTATATTGGATTTGGCTGAAGAGGGTGCTGGCGATTATAAAAAAGATAAAGGATAATAGTAATATTTCTTTAATTGGTTTTATGATTATAAATCCTATCTTTTTTTTCGTAGTTGACGAAATTAAAATGTACAGGCCGGCAAATAAAAATATTAAAAAATTTAATAGTTTATTCAAAATTGTACCAGCAGATTGCAATGTTAGGACAAAATTAATTACTAGGATAATAAATACAATAACCTCGATACTTAAAAAAATATTTTTATTATTATCTCTTAATGCTTCATTCATACTCATATTTATTTATTTTATACATGCCCAGATGTGTTGTTAATTCTAATTTTTTAGTAAAACCATATTTTAAGAAAAGATCATTAAGGGATTTTTTACTGTAATTCTGCACGTGTACTTCATGCCAAACTTTCCCAGGTCCAAATTTTGTCCATGCAAACCAAACAATTTTCCATAATAAAGTTTCGTTTGGCACCCCAATAATAAAGGAACCGCCAGGTTTTAATATTCGTTTAGCCTCTTTTATAGTTTTTTCTGGGTTATTGAGGTGTTCAAAAACATCAAAAGAAGTAATTATATCTGCTGATTGATCCATAATATCCAATGGTTTTTCAATATTTGCGCAAATTGCATGCCAGTCAGGTTTATTTTTTTTGATAAAGTTTATGGCCTGGCGTGAAATATCTACGACAATTACTTTTGAGGCGTTCGTTTGTTGGGCAATAAATTCAGTCAGGTAGCCGCCGTGGCTGCCTAAATCAAGCAGTGTCCCGCCAGTCATCTGAACAACAGCTTTAATCGCTTTTTTGCGCTGATTATGCCAAAGCTTTTGAAGAAAATTTTTATTTACTCCCTGATGGTAATAATCTGAAGGAACGGCATTATGGAAATTATTTAGATTACTCTGATTCATTAAATGTAAAATAAAAATATAAATTAATTATATAGACCAAGATGCGCTTTGGCAATGTATATAGGGTATTTTTAGTAATTGTTTCCAGAGAAATATATTAATTTATTTCTTCCGGGAATTCTGGTTGATAAGTTCTCCTAATAAACCGATGGCTATAAATTGGATGCCAACGAAAATCAGCAAAATTGAAATTAAAAGCAGGGGACGGTCGCCAATCTTTTCACCTAGCCAGTGCAGGATTGATAAGTAGATAAGCAGGCCCAATCCAATAATAAATGATATCAGTCCAAGGTTGCCAAAAAGGCGCATTGGTTTTTGGCTGAACTTTATTACGAAAAGTACTACTACAAAGTCCCAAAATGCCGGCAGAACGCGTTGAGGTCCGAATTTAGATTTACCATACATACGCGGATAGAGCGTTATCCTTACTTCTGCTACTTTATATCCCTTGGCAGCCGCTAAAACTACCATGTATCGATGCCAGTCTTTTTGGAAGGAGATGTTTGAAAAAATTTCTTTTTTAAAAGCTTTGACTGAATTCAGATCGTGTACTGAGATTTTGAAAAAAAGCCGTGATATAAAATTGTAAATTTTTGAAACAAAAGCCTTTCCCCCGTACTTGCCCTGGCGCCAGCCAGTTACAATATCACAGCCATCATTTATTTTTTTTACCAGTTTGGGGATATCTTCCGGCAGATACTGCAGATCAGCCGGATAGTAAATTAATATATCGCCAGTGGCCCGAGAAATACCATTCTCAAGTGAGGCAGTTACGCCGCTGTTTACTGTATGTTCAATTGTTTTTAGAAAAACGAATTTATTTTTCAATCCGTCTAAAATAACTTGAGTGTCGTCAGTACTGCCGTCATTAATAACTACTGCTTCGCCATGCAAACCGCTTTGCCTGAACATTTCGTCAATTTTTTGCAGTAGAACCGGTAAATTTTCCTCCTCATTATAAGCTGGAATAATTATGGATATTGATTTATTATTGCTCATAAATATTTTTATATATATAAGTTAATTATAGGGGCCAAGACATGCTTTGACAATGTTAATTTGTTGGGATTTTGGTGTTAATTGAAATTAATATATTAAATAAATATATCTATCTTTACAAAATGCAAAAAATGTGTTACAATTTAATCATTAAATTATGTCAAACAATATTTTTCTCGCTACTATTAAGTATATAGCTGTTGAGATTATTTGGGATATGGTGTATTTCCCAATCTGGTGGTATTCAAAAGGACTATTACGTGTTTATCATTATTGCATAAATAGCGTCTCTACCCATATACGTCGGCGTTTGGCTTTGGGTATTTGGCTAAGGAGCATGTTCAAGCCGATGTATGGCGATTATACCAAGGAAGGCAGGATTATCAGTTTTGGCATGCGCATCGTGGTTTTAATTTATAAGATAGTGGCCATGCTAGTGTGGCTGATTATTCTTTTAGTAATTTTTATCGCCTGGATCATACTGCCAATTTTAATTATCTATTTTATTCTTTATCAGGTTTTTGATATCCCACTTTTCTTTATTAAGGAATAGCTATGCCGGAACCAAAAGGTAAAAGTTTCATTTTTTTAGAATGCCCTTTGTGCCAGGGGAAAGGCGTTATTGGCAGTGAAGACTGCCGCCGTTGCTCTGAACAGGGCTTATTTGCCTGGCTTGAAGGCGATATTTTGTATTGGAATAAAAAAATTGACACCCTTCATATTTTTGAGGAGGAGATTGAGCGTACAGTAAAATCTTTGATTAACGGCTTTTTAATTTTTTTCGGGGTGCTTGGTCTGGTTGCCGCATTTGCTACGCTTTACCAGTTAGCAAAGGACAGCCTTTACTTCTGGGATTTCATAAAGGTGCAAAATGGTTTGATGGGCATATTTGCCGTAACTTTACTGACGGATTTATATGCTTACTACCGCATGCAAAGACAATCAAATTTAGAAAAGACAATACAGCCTAAGCGTTTTGAAACAATAACTACTCTTGAAGAACCAAATACCTTATTTGAAGAAACAGTGGCCGCGGATAAAGGAGAAAGGATTGAGGTATCCAGCACTTTAACAATAGAGGCAAATAAGGTTGTTGAGCAGGCCTGGCAGCTGGCTAAAAAGTTGGAACATGGTGAGGCTTTGCCATTACATATTCTGGCTACATTACTGGCTTATAATCAGACCAGGGTAGTATTGGGTCGTCTGGGTGTAGACGGAAAGTCATTGGTGGATAAAATTACGCGAAGCTTATTTAAAGTTCCAAGAGTAAAGGGGAAGACCGAGTTGTCAGAATCGTTTAAAAAGGTGCTGCTCCATTCATATGCTGATGGTTATTATGCCAGGCGAGAGAGGGTAGACGTACCTCAGCTT
>JAHIVO010000071.1 GCA_018816445.1 Patescibacteria group bacterium | reverse complement strand
CTGGGCAGAATTATTCGCAATAAAGATGGCCAAGTTATTGCTATTAAGGAAAAAGAAGTTTTAACAGAAGAGGAAAAGAAAATTAGTGAGATTAATACAGCCACTTATTGTTTTGAAGCAGGGTGGTTATGGAAAAATATTAAAGAATTGAAACCCTCGGCAACCGGCCAGGGAGAGTTAATATTACCGGATTTAGTAAAAATAGCAGTAGATAACGGACAGCGAATATGCGCGCATATGATTACAGATTTGGATGAATGGGTGGGCGTTAATACTCAGCACCAACTGGACATTGCTAATGAAATAATGGCTAAACGCTTAGCTAATAGGTAATTATGGGCCCCTGTAGTTCCCTTCGACTCATCCAGCTAAGCAGGATTCGCTCAGGGCAAGCAATGGACCCTACTATTCAGAGGGTAAGTAGGGCGCAAGATTCTCGGAGTGACCCTGAATTGGTTTCAGGGGAGCGGAGACCCCGCACCAATGCCCCTGTCGTTCAATGGATAGGACGCAAGATTCCGGATCTTGTAATAGAGGTTCGAATCCCCTTGGGGGCATTGGTGCGGGGCGGAGCTCGGGACACAGGTTCAAGTCCTGTCGGGGGCAGGTTCGCCCCGTCATTCGACGGGGCTGTCCGGTCGCATGACTGGACGATTCCTCTCGGGGGTATGAATGGCGCGGGGCTTATGGGGGTAATTTAAATAATTATAATAACAAAATCCATGGATAATGAAAAAAACGTATCGCAAAATACAGAGGTAGATAATTCAGTATCCAAAGATGCTTTGCCCGAAAAGAAAAATAAGCCCAGACGTATTTGGGGTTTTTATTTCCTTGTTTTGTTTATGGTAGCCGGGGCGGTTTATACTTTATGGATTGGTAACTGGCTGGGTTTTGCTGCTTTTATGATTTTTGGTGCAATTGTAGTAACTAACAAGAAAAAGATTATTGAGAGGAAATTCTAGTAGTTTTTAATTCAACGATCTTATTACATGTTAATTCTTGATAGAATTAAGCAGTTTTATATTAGTAATAAGGAGGCAATAAATTTTACTTTGCTGACTTTTTTGGTTTGGCGGCTGGCTTTAGTTATTTTTTCATATTTTGGCTCTTTGCGTATTGCCAATAATACGTTACGTGAGGCACCGACCTCTTGGCATTGGTTAAACCCATGGATTGGTTTTGATTCTGGGCATTATATTGCCATGGCGCGGGATTGGTATCAGACAGCAGAGCAGGCGGCGTTTTTTCCGCTGTATCCATTTTTAATTAAAATTATAGGCATTGTCATAAATAATTATTTTGTAGCTGGCTTGCTGGTTTCCAATATCGCTTTTATTGTCGCGTTGTTTATATTATATAAATTACTTCGCTTAAAGTATGAAGCTGGTTTTACTAAACGAACAATTTTTTATTTGTTGATTTTCCCCACTGCGTTTTTCTTTGGCAGTTTGTATAGTGAGTCATTATTTTTACTTTGGATCGTAAGCTCGTTTTATTTAATTAAGAAAAAAGCATATTGGGGAGCCGCCATGACTGTTTCTTTGGCAATTTTAACTCGCTCAATCGGAATTTTTATTATCCCTGCTTTGTTATTGGAAATATTCAGACAAAATTCCGGACAAGTTGTTTGGTTAAAAATTAAAAACGTTTTAAAAACGTTAGTGCTGCCCGTGATTGTTTTTGTTGGCTGGTTGGCATATTTAAAGTCAGTGTATGGTGATTACTTTGCCTTTATCAATATCCAAGACACTTGGCCATTACAGCACCGCGAGGTTGGTTTTTTTAGCGCCTTCTCAAACTTTTGGATGGAAACAAAAAGTTTATTTATTGATTCAATGTTTACAGAGCAGTATGCCATTCATTTAGTTGACTATGGGGTATTTATTATATTTTTATTTTTTGCGGTTTATATATTTTTCAAAATGAATAAAGCCTATGGCCTGTTCATATTTTTGTTGCTGGTACCGGCGTTTTTTTCCGGCTCCCTGGTTAGTGTTAATAGGTATGTATTAGTAATGTTTCCGGCCTTTATTTTGCTTAGCCGTTGGGGCAGGAATGAATATATAGATAAGTTTATAATAATTATTAGTTTATTATTATTAGGTTTATTTACAGCTCTATTTGCCAATGGCTGGTGGGTCTGACATAATAGGTAATGAAGAAAGGATGCAAGCGAAATGAATAAAAAGAGGCGAGTAGCTAATAAAAAGCACAGGAAAAAGCAAAATAAGAAAATTACTTCGTTGCGGTATCGTTAAATTTCAAAATTAATTGATTTTTTCTTGAAAATATGCTAAAATGGTAATGGTGATCCAAGCAAGTTGTTACTTGTAAGGATCCCGATCCTCTCTTATAAGAGGAGGATTTAGGCCCGCATCACCAGATTGCTGATTAGTAAATTTAATCGTCAGTCTGGTGCGGGCCTTTTTTAGTTTAATTTTTTAATGCCAGTGCTGTTTAATATTTGACTAATTTATGAAAATTGCTATAATTGTTAACATACTTTAACAAATAAATTTTATCAAGAGAGAGCCGAGGGTTCTGGCCCGATGACGCTCCGACAACTTCTCCGCTAGATCCTGAATCATTCATCCTTCGCAGTAGCAGAATACTGCTACGGAGAACGGAAGTTCAGGATGACAAGCGGGAAAAGTGCCAAGTCCAGCTCTTGCGTAAGGCGCAGGGGGCAGATAAGAGATTAGACGAATCCCTTATATATAAGAGATTTTTTTATTACTTAAATTATTTACTATTAAATTATTATTATGATTAGTCAGCAAAAAGATAAAAAATTATTTACTTCCGAGTCAGTCACCGAAGGCCATCCGGATAAGGTCTGCGATCAGATTTCCGACGCAATTTACGATGACATGATCAGGCAGGACAAGTATTCACGTTCAGCAGTAGAAACTTTTGTAACTACCGGTTTAGTATTTGTGGCAGGGGAAGTGAGAACTAAGGGGTATGTGGATATCCAGAATATTGTCCGGAGGACGATTAAAAGGATTGGTTATGATAAGTCCGAGTACGGTTTTTGCTGTGACGACGTGGGGGTGTTAAGCGCTATTCACGAGCAGTCGCCGGATATCGCCCAGGGGGTAGACGAGAATAAGGCAAAATCAAAGGAAATTGGCGCTGGCGACCAAGGCCTGATGTTCGGTTTTGCCTGCGTTGAAACACCAGAGCTGATGCCATTAACAATTTCATTAGCCCATCAATTAACCAGGAAGCTGGCCGAAGTTAGAAAAAATGGCCAGCTTGATTATTTAAGGCCGGATGGCAAGTCCCAGGTAACGGTAGAATATGAAAATGAAAAACCAAAAAAAGTTGATACAGTTGTCATTGCGGCACATCATTCAGACAAGGTGACCACAGAACAACTAAGGCGTGATATTAAGGCTATGGTCATCAGGCCGGTGCTAGGTGATTGGTATAATGAAGATATTAAATTTCATATTAATGCCACTGGCCGTTTTATAATGGGCGGACCACCGGCGGATACAGGTTTAACCGGTAGAAAAATTATTGTTGATACATACGGCGGGGTTGGTGCGCACGGCGGCGGTTGTTTTTCCGGCAAGGACATTACCAAGGTAGACCGCAGTGCTTCATACGCTGCTCGTTACATTGCCAAGAATATTGTCGCTGCGGGCATTGCTGAGCGTTGCGAACTTCAATTAGCTTATGCTATTGGTGTATCTGAGCCAGTTTCTATAATGGTCAATACTTTTGGTACCGGTAAAATTGAAAATGGCGAATTAGAAGATTTAATCAGGAAAAATTTTCCATTGAAACCAGGTGATATAATTGAGCAATTGAATTTACGTCAGCCAATTTATGAAAAAACAGCAGCTTACGGCCACTTTGGCCGGACTGATGTGGAGTTCCCCTGGGAAAAGCTGGATAAGGTTGAGGCTCTGAAACAGTAGATAATTGTTAATAGTTGATAGTTTATAGCCGATTAATATTAACTTTTGGTTTGTTTTTTGTCCATAAAAATATTATAATAAAGGCACTAATTTCAAAAAATATGAAGACCTTAATTATCATTATTATTGTGCTGGGGCTGGTAGGTGGTTTAGCCTATGTAATAATTTCTTATGCTAACAATGAGCAGGAAAATGCCAATAGCTTTACAGTATCAGAAGTGGTGTCTGGCTCAGCTGATATCCAGATAAAGAAAAGTGCTGACAAGAATTTAGCTATTGCTAAAGCCAAGGAACTCTGGCGTTTAAAATTTGCCATGGACGAGGATTTGTCTAATGGCCCGTGTTTATCAAATAATGTAATTAAAGATTGGGTAGCTGATATTGCACATAGTCCCAGACAGGCAGTTGATGACTTGCCGGAGAACCAGTGTTCGGCTTTTCGTGGCGGTACGGCTAAACATTTTGTTGAATTGGATTTAAGTGGGGAGTTAATCCGCGCGGAATAATATGGTGCATGTATATATTCACTACCCGACATTACAGATAGCCAGAAAGATTTCTAGGTTGTTGCTAAAAAAGCGATTAGCCGGCTGTATAAGTTTTGTTAAACAGGATGATATGTACTGGTGGCAGGGGAAAATGGTTGCCACCAAGGGTATTGTAACTTTTGTCGCAGCGCCAAAAAAAAATTATCCAGCTATTGAAAAGTTAGTTAAAAAACATCATCCTTATCAAGTTCCGTGTATATTAGAATTACCCATTAATCGAGTTTTAAAATCATATGCTAGGTGGCTTACCAAAGAAACAAAATAATAAAGCAGAACGTAGCATTGAGAAGATAGAGAAGAAGATTGAAGAGCCGGTGAAAAAGTATGTCCATTTTTTTCGCATGGATGAGTCCAGGCGGCAGAAATTTTCCGAGGAAATCAAGGACAAGGCCAAGCCGGATTTTGATTTTGTACTTCTAACAATTTTTTCTGCCATAATTATTGCCTTAGGCTTGATAATTGATAATGCAGCGGTGGTAATCGGCGGTATGATAATTGCTCCGCTTTTTTGGCCTGTTTTATCTTTATCGCTGGCCGTTATCAGGGGCAATGTCAGACAAATCAGAAAGTCCATTTTTACCATACTTAAAGCCACTTTATTAATATTCATTGTGTCTTTTATTGTAGCCATTATTTCACCTTATCTTGGTGAAAGCCGGGAATTACTGTTGCGAACCAAGCCAACTTTATTTGAATTATTTATTGCCCTGGCCGCGGGTTTTATCGGCGCATTTGCTGTCGCCCACCCCAAGCTATCTGCAGCTTTGGCCGGCGTGGTAGCTGCGGTTGCCTTAGTGCCGCCGTTGGCTGCCATGGGCGTTTTATTTGCTCAAGGAGAATTTATACTGGCTGGGGGCGCGGCCCTATTGTATTTTACTAACTTGATCGCCATTACCTTATCCTCTGTAATATTGTTCATGCTGGTTGGTGTAAAATTCCCTACACGCCAGACCAGCAAAGACGTAGCAGTCAGCAATATCAGCTGGTTTGTGATATTTTTAATAATAATTGCCATACCATTAACATTAGTAATGAAAGGGATATTGAATGAAAACAAGGAGCGCGGCATAATCAGGGAAGTGGTTGAGCAGTATACGATTAATACGAAAGTTACCAGCTTGACTATTGATGATGAGGGAGATGTGGTGGATATAAATGTAACTTTACAATCTCCTTATGAACTGACATCCAGTCATATAAACAGGCTGTCTGATATTTTGATAAGCCGGCTGGAATCTTCTGTAAATTTGCAGGTTAAAGTAATTCCAACCTATGAGGTCGGTAGAAGCCAGGGATTATTAGAATAAGCTTGGAGGATGGGAGCTGTCTGGAGAAATTCATTATGAAAAAAATAATTAGGAAATTAGTTCCCAAATATATAATTAATGCATACCACTGGGCATTGGCTAAGTTAGGAGCTTTTATATACGGCCGGCCCTCGAGCCGTTTAATTGTAATTGGCGTTACCGGCACCAAAGGTAAATCTACAACAGTCAGTATGATTTCTAAGATACTAGAACAAGCAGGCTATATCACGGGTTTAATTTCCACTATAAATTTCAAGATTGCTGACAGGGAATGGATCAATACTACCAAACAGACTATGCCCGGCCGCTGGCATTTGCAGAAATTGTTATCGCAAATAAGTTCAGCCGGCTGCCAATACGCCATAATTGAAACTTCATCTGAGGGCATAGCTCAGTTTCGCCATCTAGGAATTGAATATGACGTGGCTGTATTCACTAACTTATCGCCAGAACACATAGAATCACACGGCAGCTATGAGAAATATCGCGAGGCCAAGTCAAAGCTGTTTATCAGATTAAAGAATAATAAAAATAAAATAATTAGCGGGAAGGAAGTAAAAAAAGTAATTGTAACTAATTTAGATGACAAGGAATCAAGTTTTTTTGCCGGCTTTGAAGCGGATGAAAAATGGGGCTATAGCCTGGAATCGCCAGACCATAACCCGGACATTAAAACCAACTTAATTACTGGCCGTAGCGTAGTAGTACATTCGGATAGCACGGAATTTACGGTTGACAATGTGTCATTTGAACTGCAATTATTAGGCCGGTTCAATGTTTATAATGCAATTGCCGCAATAGCTGTCGGATATTCACAGGGAGTTGAATTACTGGAGATGAAGCAAGCTTTAGAAAAGATTACCAGTGTGCCGGGCAGGATGGATGAGATCAGTAATAATAGAGGATTTAGGATATTTGTTGATTATGCTCATGAGCCGGCCTCCCTAGAAGCTGTTTATAAAACCATTAAAGACTTTAAGCCAAATAAGATTATTAGCATATTAGGCTCGCAGGGCGGCGGGCGCGATAAAGCTAAGCGTCCGATTTTAGGCAAACTAGCAGCCCAATATACCGACCATGTGATTGTTACCAATGAGGATCCGTATGATGAAGACCCCCAGCAGATAATAGATGATGTAGCAGCCGGAGCATTATCAATTATCAAGCATCCTCCAATTGAAAAAATAGCAGACAGAGAGGAGGCCATTAAACGCGCCTTGGATATTGCCCAAGTGAATGACATTGTAATAATTACAGGCAAAGGCAGTGAGACGGTCATGGCCGTTAAGGACGGAAAAATGGTTGATTGGAATGACCGTCAAGTTGTAGAAAAGTACATTAAGTAAAAATTAATTATAAAAAAAGGGTAGTAAGTTCAGCATGTTGGAGGTAGGCGATATTAGTCGTTTGATCAGCTTAATCTGCAATCAGTCGGATAAATGTAACATTGAGGATGTGACTATTAGGCCGTTTTAGATTTTTTACTAAAGTTTAATTAAAAAAGCAAACAAATGCAGTTTATTAACTGTCTTTTTTTGTGGATAACCTGTTATTTAAGTTATTCCTAGGTATTTTAATGAATATATAGAGACATATTAATTAATTTGCCAAGGTTAGCCCAAAAAGCAATATAGAGTTAATGATATGTTAAAAACTTGACAGCTTATTTCATATTTGCTACACTCCATACACTATATTCCTAAAAGGAAGACGTCTAAACATTTAATGACGTTATTATACAACGCTATACATTAACATAACTAAGATAACCTCTCTCTTGTTTTTTGGTAAATGAGAGAGGATTTTTATTACCATTTTAATTAATTTTTTTTATAATGTTAGAAAACGACCGCCAAAGATTTACTCAAATAAGGGCGACCATTGACCTGCCAGACTTAATCAAAGTCCAAAAAACTTCTTATGATTGGCTGCTGAAAGAGGGCCTTAAGGAACTTTTTGAGGAGGTTTCGCCTATCCGTGATTTCATCGGGCGGGACTTGGAATTATATTTTTTAAATTATTATTTAGATGAGTCGCGTTTTGATGAAATTACCGCCAAGGAAAAAAATGTTACATTTGAAGCGCCGCTGCGGGTTGAAACAAAATTGGTAAATAAAAAAACAGGTGAGATTAAGGAGCAAGAAGTATATTTGGGTGATTTCCCATTAATGACAGACCGCGGCACTTTTATTATTAATGGCATTGAGAGAGTAGTAGTCAGCCAGTTGATCCGATCAGCTGGTGTTTTTTTTACTTCTGAGGTGATGCGCGGCCGGCGGTTTTATGGAGCCAAGATAATTCCTAACCGCGGTGCCTGGCTGGAATTGGAAACTGATGTTAATAATGTTATTTCAGTAAAAATTGACCGTAAGCGTAAAGTGCCGATAACATCCCTGTTGCGGGCTTTTAGTTTTGGTACGGATGAAGAAATCACAGCCCTGTTTAAAGATATAGATAATAATCCAGATAATAATCATTTAGCAGCTACCTTAAAAAAGGATATTTCGCGTAATGAGGCGGAAGGCTTAAAAGAGGTGTATAAGAGAATTAGGCCGGGTGATTTAGCGACGGTTGATAATGCACGTGATTTAATTTTTAAAATGTTTTTTAGTTTTGACCGTTATGATTTTGGACGGGTAGGGCGATATAAGCTGAACCAGAGATTTAATTTTGACTTTCCCAATAAGAAAGAGTACCGCGTTTTACAAAAAGAAGACCTGCTGGAAATTATCAGAGAAGTTATTCGTTTAAATAATACGCAGAAAGACGCTGATGATATTGATCATCTTGGCAACCGGAGAGTGCGCGCTATCGGAGAGCTGGTCCAGAATAAGTTCCGCATCGGCTTGGCCCGTATGGAACGTATTGTTAAAGACAGGATGAGTACTTTAGATATAAATACCCTTACGCCGAATCAATTAATTAACGCTCGTCCAATAATTGGTGCCGTAAAAGAGTTTTTTATGTCATCGCAGTTGTCCCAGTTTATGGACCAAACCAATCCCTTGGCTGAGCTGGAACATAAGCGTCGTTTATCAGCTATGGGCCCAGGCGGTTTATCGCGCGAACGGGCGGGTTTTGATGTGCGTGATGTCCATCGAACCCACTACGGACGTATCTGCCCTATTGCTACCCCCGAGGGACCAAATATCGGATTAGTAGGCCATTTATCCTGTTATGCTCGAATCAACGAATTCGGTTTTATTGAAACTCCTTTTATTAAGGTTGTCCATGATATTGAAAACAAATATTCCCTAACAGAAGGTGAAATACTGCGCGAAGATATTAAGGATAGCGAGGATAATATTATTGGTCAAAAAGGAGATAAAATTAGCAAAGAGCTGGCTGGTAAACTTGAAAAAACAGATAAAAAAAATATACCGATAAAACCACGCGTTACTAATGAAATTGTGTATTTGGATGCTTTTATTGAAGAGCAATATGTAACAACCGCAGCGACTACCCCGATTGATGAAAATGGGTATTTTGTAAATGACAAAGCGGAGGTGCGTTTGCATGGTGAGCCGACCTTAGAGAATAACTGGAAAATTGATTTTATGGACGTAGCCCCGTATCAGATAATCAGCATTACCACTGCCTTAATTCCTTTTTTAGAGCATGACGATGCCGTCCGTGCTTTAATGGGTTCAAATATGCAACGACAGGCGGTTCCTTGCATTAATCCTGACGCTCCTTTAGTCGGAACTGGTGTTGAGCGCAAAGCAGCTTGTGATTCTGGTCAGGTAATTGTTGCCGAAGAAGAAGGCAAGGTAACCAAGGCTGATGGCCGTGAAATTAATGTCTTAACCAAGAGTGGCAAGGTAAAAAAATATTTACTCAAGAAATTTGTCCGTTCAAATGCTTCAACATGTATAAATCAGCAGTCCTTAGTAAATGTCGGCCAGGAAGTGGTTGAAGGGGATATTTTAGCTGATGGTCCGGCTACTGACGGTGGTGATTTATCACTGGGACAGAATATATTAGTTGCCTTTATGTCCTGGGAAGGCGGTAATTATGAGGATGCAATTTTAATTTCTGAGAAGTTAGTTCGTGATGACCGTTTTACCTCTATTCATATTGAAGATTATGTAGTCGATATACGCGATACTAAATTAGGTCCGGAAGTAGTAACCCGGGATATTCCAAATATTGGCGAAGATAAGCTGAAAGACCTTGATGAGGAAGGTGTTGTGCGAATTGGCGCTGAGGTTTCCTCAGGTGATATCTTAGTAGGAAAAATTACGCCTAAAGGTGAAACTGAGCTATCAGCCGAGGAAAAACTTTTAAGAGCTATATTTGGTGAAAAAGCAAAGGATGTTAAGGACAGCTCTTTATATTTAGAGCATGGTGAACATGGTAAAGTCGTAGATATCAAAATATTCTCGCGAGAACGCGGCGATAAGTTATCTTCAGGTATATTTAAGACTATCCAGGTTTCAGTTGCTCAACTTAGAAAGTTGCAGGTCGGTGATAAAATGGCCGGCCGCCACGGTAATAAGGGTGTTATTTCCCGTATTGTAGCCAATGAAGATATGCCGTATCTAGCTGATGGCACGCAGGTTGAAATTATTTTAAATCCACTGGGCGTAGCCTCTCGTATGAATTTAGGCCAGATACTTGAGACTCACCTTGGTTTAGCAGCTAAGATGCTCGGCTATAAAGTTGCTAGTCCGGCTTTAAATGGCGTATCCGAGGAAGTGATTCGCGGTGAATTGAAAAAGGCCGGTTTTCCTGAGAGCGGTAAAATAAAATTATATGACGGACGCACAAGTGAATCCTTTGATCACCTGGTTACCGTTGGATATATCTATATGATGAAACTGAACCATATGGTGGAGGATAAGATTCATATGCGATCTATTGGTCCTTATTCATTAGTGACTCAACAGCCGCTTGGCGGTAAAGCTCAATTTGGCGGCCAGCGTTTCGGTGAAATGGAAGTGTGGGCCTTGGAAGCGTATGGCGCGGCACATACCTTACAGGAGATGCTGACCATTAAATCAGATGATGTGCCAGGGCGTTCAAAGGCTTATGAAGCGATTATTAAGGGTGAGCCAATAAGAAAAATAAATATTCCCGAATCATTCAATGTATTAGTGAGGGAATTAAAAGGTTTATGTTTAGATATGGAATTAATTGGGGGAGTTGAAGAAAATCATGAAGAAAAAGGCAAAGAAAAAAGTAGGGAGGAAAAAAAGTAATATGACTACAGACACAACAACTAAGACAGTTGATTTCAAGGCCGTTCGGTTAAAGCTGGCTTCACCAGATGAAATGCTGGATTGGTCTCATGGCGAGGTATTAAAGCCGGAAACGATTAATTACCGTACGCAAAAACCGGAAAAAGACGGTCTGTTTTGTGAGAAAATTTTTGGACCCACTAAGGACTGGGAATGCTACTGCGGAAAGTATAAGAAAGTAAGGTATAAAGGGATTATTTGTGATAAGTGCGGTGTGGAAGTGACCAGGAGCATAGTCAGGCGCGAGCGCATGGGGCATATAAAATTATCTGCACCAGTTTCGCATATTTGGTTTTTGCGGGGTGTGCCTTCAAAAATCGGATTAATATTGGACTTGTCTATCCAGGAATTAGAAAAAGTAATATATTTTGCTAATTTTATTATTACCAAAGTTGACAATAATCTTCGCGATGAAACTTTAAAACAGATAGATGCTGAGCACCAGGCCAAGAAAAAAACCATTGAATCTGAATTCAGCAGAATGGCTAATGATATTAAGCAGAAAAAAATTGAGATTTCAGCTAAGGAAAAGGATGATAAAAAGAAAAAAGCTTTGGAAAAGGAATCAGACGAGGAATTAATTGCTAACAGTAAAATGCGCGAGGAAAAATTACGAGACCTTACAGAAGCTGTTGATCTGGCCATAAAAGAACTGGTAAATTTAAAACCGTTGCAGATTATTTCCGAACAAACTTACAGGGATTTGTCTTTGAAATATGGTCATGTTTTTGAGGCTAATATTGGTGCAGATGCAGTTTTTGAATTGCTACGAGAAATTAATATAGAACAATCTGCAAAAAAAATTGAAGAAGAAATTATAAAGTCTCCCGAAAGCAAACGACGCAGAATGATTCGCCGCTTAAAATTATTTAAGAGTTTTAAAATAAATAAATTAAGGCCTGAATGGATGATTTTAACGGTTATCCCTGTTATTCCGCCGGACTTGCGGCCCATGGTTCAGCTGGATGGTGGCAGGTTTGCCGCTTCTGACCTTAATGATTTATATCGCCGGGTAATTAATAGAAATAACAGATTAAAGAGGTTGATTGTTCTTAATGCCCCGGAAGTAATCCGCCGCAATGAAAAACGTATGTTGCAGGAAGCAGTTGACGCGCTAATTGACAACAATGCCCGCCACGGTAAAACCGTTACTGCTTCCACAGGTCAGAAGAGGATGCTGAAATCAATTGCTGATATCTTAAAGGGTAAACAGGGTAGGTTCAGACAAAATTTATTAGGCAAGCGCGTAGATTATTCAGGGCGTTCTGTCATTGTTGTTGGTCCGCATCTGAAGATGGATGAATGTGGCTTGCCAAAAAGAATGGCCTTGGAATTATTTAAGCCATTTATTATCAGCCAGCTTATTAAGCGTGAATATGTTCATAATGTAAGAAGTGCAAACAGGTTTATTGAAGGAGAAAGGCCGGAGATATGGGATATTTTAGAAGAAATTACCAAGACTTCACGAGTATTATTAAATCGCGCTCCGACTCTGCATCGCTTAGGCATCCAGGCATTCCGTCCGATTTTGATAGAAGGTAAAGCTATCCAGATTCATCCTTTAGTATGCACAGCCTTTAATGCTGATTTTGACGGGGACCAGATGGCCGTACATGTGCCGCTGACTGAAAATTCAAAAAAAGAAGCTGCTGAAATAATCGCCTCGGTACACAATTTATTAAAGCCAGCTACCGGCGTTCCTGTTGTCTCTCCTTCACAAGACGTGGTATTGGGCTGTTATTATTTGACCCTGCTAAAAAACGTTCCTAAAGAAGAAATTAGATATTTCTCTTCAGAAGATGAGGCTATAATGTCATATCAATTGAGAAATATTCATATTCAACAAAAAATTGTAGTTAAGATAGGCAAGGAAATGATAGAAACTTCTGCCGGCCGGATAATTTTCAATGGTATTTTCCCGGATAAAGTATCTTATATTAATGAAACAATGGACAGGAAGTTGCTTTCAAAGCTGATCGGTAAATGCTTAATTGATTTTGGTAACGAGGGAACCGTTAAAATACTTGATAATTTAAAAATGACAGCCTTTAAGTATTTAACATATTCCGGCTTAAGTTGGGGAATGAGCGACTTAGTGACACCCGAGAAAAAAGGAGAGATTATTGATGATGCAGACAAGGCCAACGACGAAGTGCAATCGCATTATGAGCAGGGTTTATTAACAGATGAGGAAAGGCATATGAAGGTTATTGAAATTTGGGCCCATGCTAAAGATAAAATCCAAAAAGTCAGCCGTGAATCTTTAGATAAAAAAGGTTCGGTTTATGCCATGATAGAATCAGGAGCCAGAGGTTCTTGGGCACAGACAACTCAAATGATGGGTATGAAAGGTTTAGTAACCAACCCGGCAGGTGAAACCATTGAATTGCCTGTTAAGGGCAGTTTTAAGGAAGGCTTTGATGTATTGGAATATTTCATATCTACTCATGGTGCCAGAAAAGGTTTGTCTGATACGGCCTTGCGTACTGCTAATGCGGGGTATTTGACTAGGCGCTTGGTTGATGTTTCCCAGGATGTAATAATTACCCAGCTTGATTGCCATGACAAAGAAGGTTTTTATATAACCAATGAAGAAAGCGAACAGATGGGCGATAGTTTCTCTAGCCGCTTGCTTGGCCGGGTAACACTTGAAGAAATCGTTTCCCCTAAGACTAAAAAGGTAGTTGTCAAGAGTGGTGAATTAATTACTGAGGAAGTTTTACCTCAGATTGATAAGATTAATATTGATAAGATTAAAGTCCGTTCTGTTTTGCGCTGCAAATCACCCTGGGGTGTTTGCCAAAAGTGCTATGGTTATGATTTGGGCTTTAATAAGATGGTAGCCATGGGAGTTGCAGTCGGTATTATTGCCGCCCAAAGTATTGGTGAACCGGGCACCCAGTTGACCATGAGAACTTTCCACACTGGTGGTGTAGCTGGTCAGGATATTACTCAGGGTTTGCCGCGCGTTGAAGAGCTATTTGAAGCCAGGCCTATTCGCCGACCAGCCTTAGTAGCAGGTGTTCATGGTAAGGTGTCCATAAAAGATGAGGGCAAGAATGTTAAAGAAATAATTATTACTTATAAATATAATGAGGATATAAAATTTCCTCTTGTTAAAGGTAAGAAAAAAGTTGATCTAAAAGTAAAAGACGGAGAACATGTTAAGACTGGGCAAGTTATGCTTGAAATTGGCACCAGTAAGGTTGAAGCGCCAACCAATGGCGTTATTAAGATAGAGAAAGAGGCACTTCATTTAATTTCAGAAATAGACAAGAAAAAAGAGTATATTACGTCATCTGGTCAATTGGTTTGGGTTAAAGATGGGGACTTGATAAATATTGGTGACCAGCTGACCGACGGGAGCCTTGATTTACACCAGCTATTCTACTTAAAGGGCCAAGAGGCAGTAGAACGTTATGTTATTAAAGAAATCCAGTATATTTATTCGTCGCAGGGCCAGAAGCTCAATGATAAGCATATAGAAGTTGTAGTCAGGCAGATGTTCTCGCGAATTTATATTAGGGATACCGGGGATACTAACTTTTTATCTGGGGAAATTGTAGAGAGAAGCAATTTTGTGGAAACTAATGCGGAATTTAGGAAGAAGAATTGCAAACCCGCTGTTGGGGACCAGTTGTTATTAGGTATAACCAAGGCTTCATTATCAATTGACAGCTTCCTTTCTGCTGCTTCTTTCCAGGAGACAGCCAGAGTGCTTATTGATGCAGCAGTATCCGGCAAGATTGACCGGTTAAGAGGCTTGAAAGAGAATGTAATAATTGGTAAGCTTATACCTGCTGGTACCGGATTTCGTAAAGAACTATATAAATAATTATTGTTTAAGCAAAATAAATGGCCTTCCTGACTATTGTGGAAGAGGTTTTAGGTTGAGATTTCTCTTAAAAAGTGTTAGAATCTAACCACCTTTCTAGAATTATCTATGCAAAGACGAACAAAAAAGGATTATCTAAAAAAATATAAAAAGGAAGCCAGAAAAAATATCCATAAGGAAACTCCTGAGGAAGCTGAGCAAAGGCCACGTCTGCGTTCAGAGACAAAAAACGGCATAATTATTGTAGTAGTTGTAACCTTAGGGATTATTGCGGCTTTAAGCCTTTTTAATTGGGCAGGCCAGTTAGGCCAGGCCGTTGATACTGGTTTGAAATACTTATTTGGCTGGGGTAAATATATATTTCCTTTAATAATGTTTTTATTTGGATATTTATTCGCCAAGCAGCGGAAACTTGAATTCAGGCTGAATACTTACGTTGGCCTGGTTTTTATGGTAGCAAGTTATTCGGCACTCTTGCATTTAATTGCCGTGCCTTTGGATAGGGCTGTTTCGGATATTGCCGAAGGCCACGGTGGAGGATATTTTGGCATAATTTTATTCTATCCTTTGATAAAGTTAATGGGCCCTTGGGCTGGTGGAGTAATTATTGTTTCCATATTTATTGTGTCGTTATTAATTACCTTTGATATATCATTAAAGAAATTATTGAGCAATGGGGGATTTTTTAGAAAAGTTCCAGAGAAGTTCAGACAGTTTTTTTACAAGCTCAAGGTTAATATGGATTCAAAGGGTGGCGAAGTATCAGAAATGGAGCAGTCAGAAGTAACTGAGGAGAAAAACTTTGATGTAAAATCTATTAAACAAGAGGCCACTATGGCTTCTTCTGAATTCAATGAAGCCAAGCCAGTTGCCACAGACACTTCATTAACAGAAAAACAAATGGCTTTGTTTTCAGCGGCTAAGAAGCATAAGAGAAAAATTGATATGCCTATTGATTTGTTGGAATCAAACAATGCTAAACCTACCAGCGGAGATATAGAAGGGCATAAGGAAAAAATTGAAAAAACTTTCAGAAATTTTGGCATCGAGGTGGAAATGGGGGAGGCCAAGGTAGGCCCAACAGTAACCCAGTACACTTTAAAGCCTGCTGAAGGGGTTAAATTATCTCAAATTACTACTCTAGGAAACGATTTAGCCTTGGCCTTAGCCGCACATCCCATCAGGATTGAAGCGCCTATTCCCGGACAGTCCCTGGTAGGTATTGAAGTACCAAATCAGGCAGTAGCAGTAGTCAAGCTAAAAGAAATTTTAATGAGTTCAGAGTTTAAGAAGCAAAAATCAAAATTAACCGTTGCTTTAGGTAAGGATGTGGCAGGTAAAGTTTGGACAGCTGACTTGGACCCGATGCCGCATTTACTTATTGCCGGTGCCACTGGTTCGGGGAAATCAGTATGCTTGAACTCCATACTTTTAAGCTTGCTTTATCAGAATTCACCGGATGAATTAAAGCTTATCCTGGTTGATCCTAAGAGAGTTGAAATGACTGCTTATAACGGCATCCCTCATTTATTAACGCCGGTGGTTAATGAGGTAGACAAGACGATTAATGCCCTGCGCTGGGTGGTAGCTGAAATGGACAGGCGCTTTGAGTTGTTATCAAAAACCGGCCATCGTAATATTAATGCTTATAATTTTAATAACGGCAATACCATGCCTTATTTAGTGCTGGCTATTGATGAGTTAGCCGATTTAATGTCCGTAGCGTCCAATGAAGTAGAAGCAGCTATAATCAGGTTAGCACAAATGGCCAGGGCAGTAGGTATTCATTTAATTTTAGCTACCCAGCGTCCGTCTGTTGATATTATCACCGGTTTAATAAAGGCCAACATAACAACTAGGATTGCTTTTTCTGTTGCTTCATTAATTGATTCTAGGACTATTTTAGACACCTCGGGTGCTGAAAAGCTGGTGGGCAGGGGTGATTTATTGTATATTTCATCGCAGATTTCCAAGCCTAAGCGGTTGCAAGGCGCTTATGTAACAGATCAGGAAATTACTAGGGTTCTGGATCATTTGAAAAATCAAGCTGGCCCTGAATACCAGGAAGAGATTTTGGAAAAAGTTATTGATAGGACTTTAGTTGGAAATTTTGAGGATTTGGCTGATGATGAACTACTGGAGCAGGCTAAAGAGTTAGTTGTTACAGCCGGTAAAGCATCAGCTTCATTTTTACAGCGGCGTCTCCGAATTGGCTATGCCAGAGCAGCACGGTTATTAGATATTTTGGAGGAGGGTGGTATTATTGGCCCTGGAGACGGAGCTAAACCACGGGAAATATTTATCAAAACAGATAATGTAGATAATAGTGAAGATTTATCTAATCAGCCGCCTGATGATGAGGATATGTATCCACAATCAGATGAAGATGAAGTTGTAAAATAATATGCCGTTTAATAAAAGAGTTATTGATAAATCAAAAACTTTAGGCGAAAGGCTTCGCAAGGTTCGCCAGGAGCAGGGGGTTAGTTTGGAAGAAGTGGCTAAAGATATCCAGATTAGGAAAGAATATTTACAATCAATTGAGGAGGGAAACTACAGATTTTTACCAGGCCCGGTGTATATTGAAAATTTTTTAAGGAAATATGCCAGGTATTTAAAGGTCAGCGAAGATTTTGTCATGGATGTTTTTAAGCAGCAGGATAAGAAGGTATTAAAAAAACAATATCAGGGAGGAGTAAAATTGCCAAGCAGGAAAATTCCTAAACCAATTATTACCCCCAAGATTATAAAAATTATATTAATAGTTTTTATAATTAGTGCCTGTCTGACTTATGTGGGGTTTGAAATAACTGAAATATTTTCGCCTCCGGAACTGGTGGTACTTGAACCAGATAATAATTTATCTACCACCCAAAATTCCATTACAGTTTCCGGGACAACGGACCCTGAAGCACAATTAACAATAAACGGAAAACAGACCTATTTAGATGAAAAAGGTGAATTTATTGAGGTGATTAATTTAAATGAAGGCGTGAATAAGATAATCATTAAATCCGTCAAGAAAAGGAGCAAGGAAGTAACAGAAATTCGTCATGTTTTATATCAGATTAATTAATATGTTAATAATTAATATTAAAATATATGATCCCACAAAAAGAACAAGATAAGATAAAACCTTCCAGTAATAGATCAAAAGCTGCCCAGGAGGCCATTGCCCAGATTAAAGAAAGATTTGGTGATGGTTCAATCATGAAGCTGGGAGAGGCAAAAAAAGTCGATATTGATACTGTACCTACGGGGTGTTTATCGTTGGATTTAGCGCTGGGGGTAGGCGGGGTTCCGCGTGGAAGGGTGATTGAAATTTATGGGCCAGAAGCATCTGGTAAAACTACTTTGGCCCAGCATATTGTTGCTTCTGTGCAAAAAATGGGCGGTATTGCGGCATTTGTCGATGCTGAACATGCCTTGGATCCTGAGTATGCGAAAAAAATCGGAGTGAATATTGACGACTTATTAATATCACAGCCTGATACCGGCGAGCAGGCTTTAGAGATTACCGAGACACTAGTACGTTCAAATGGGGTTGACGTGGTGGTTATTGATTCAGTAGCTGCCTTAACTCCAAAGGCTGAGATTGAAGGCGATATGGGCGATTCTCATATGGGCTTGCAGGCCAGATTAATGAGCCAGGCTTTGCGTAAATTGACCAGCATTGTCAGCAAGACCAGAACAGTGGTGGTTTTTATAAATCAGACCCGCATGAAGATCGGCGTTTTTTTCGGCAACCCGGAAACTACTACCGGCGGCATGGCTCTTAAATTCTATTCATCGGTTCGCATTGAGGTGCGCCGAGCAGCCCAGATAAAAAAAGGCGATGAGGTAATCGGCAACCGCGTTAAAGTTAAGATTGTAAAAAATAAAGTGGCGCCGCCGTTTAGGACTACGGAATTTGATATTATGTACAATGAGGGGATTTCCATTGGAGGTGATGCCCTGGATACAGGTATCCTGCATAAGGTAGTCAATAAGAGTGGTAACACATTTTCTTACGGGGAAACCAAACTTGGTATTGGTCGGGAAAATGCCAGATTATTCTTGCGCCAGAATCCGAAAATAATTGATGAAATAAAGAAAAAAGTAATAGAAGCAGTAGCCAGGGGAGAATAATTTTTTAAATAATTAATTGAAAAATAAGGGGCAGGAAACAATTCTGCCCTTATTTATTATATGGGGCATGCTGTAATGTTGTGTTTTAGGCACACACTTATGGCGGTTTTAGTTATTATATTCCGCCAGGTATTGATTCGGTGTTTTATTGTTTAAACCACAGTGCTGTAGATCATTGTAGTACATATTCCACAGTTTTAATTTGTAGGCCAGTTCTTCAAT
>JAHIVO010000070.1 GCA_018816445.1 Patescibacteria group bacterium | reverse complement strand
TCTCTCTATAGCTTCTTTTTCAATAACATCAATGTACTTATTGCCGCCATAATAGCGTTTACCCGGATACCCTTCTGAATATTTATTTGTCAAAACAGAACCCAAAGTCTTTAAGACATCCTGGGAAACATAATTTTCTGATGGTATCATTTCCAGGCCATCTTGCTGACGCTTGAGCTCATCATTCATGGCCAAACTGATTTTTTTGTCATTAATTGAATACATATAATACTATTGTACTGTATAAATTGAATCTAATCAAAGTATAGGGCATTATTAAGAATGCCTGAGTTAAATATATCAAAATAAATTACTCAATTTTCCGGATTACTTCTTTTCTTTCATGGCCGACCTCACATAATCATTTATAAACTTCGTCATTTTCTTGCTGGCCTTGTGAATTTCATCAAGATATTCTTTTTGTTCCTTGCTTATCTTGCCAACCTGTCCGATTAACATTGCTTCAGAATATAGATTAATAGTAGTCAATGGGCCTTTGAATTTATGGGAAACCAAACCTAGCATATCCTCACTGTTCTTCTGATTTTTTTTCTTGTTGACTGGCATATTTATTCCTCCTCTAGTGGTTCCCATGATTTTACTGTACCACAATAATAAAATAAGGTACGGCAGCAATCCTCGTTTGATGACTTGCAAATTCTTTCAAAAGTAACAGTAACTTTTTCTCCCCGATACGGCCTGAATTGCTCTTTCATAGAATCATATTTTTGCAAACCGATTTCATAGCCGCTCGTAGCCAAGATGCCAAATGACTCGCTAGGCGTATTATAACCCTTTACAAAAACCGTTCCTTCAATTATCACCTCTTCATTCGTTGAAGCTGTTCCTGACACTGCTTCATCACCGTTATTAATATTATCATTGGCTGAAGATTCATTGTTTATGTTTGTAGTAATAGTATCTTCATTATTGGTAATTGGCTCAACATTCTCCACACGAATTACGATAAATACAATAAATCCTATTATGGCCAGCAATACAACGACTGTAGAAATTATCAGGATTTTTTTCGTTTTAGGATTCATATTATAAAATTATTTTTTAAATAATGGAATTTTTTCAATTATATTATCGGCTTGGTCAAAAAATTTAAGTTCAGTCAAAAATTCCCTGGGCAGTGTGCCTAAATTCATCATAGTGGTAAGCAGGCCAATCCAGTAATTACTGATAAAAACCATTTGCTGAAGCTGCTCCGGATGATAAGTACGATTCCTGATATGGACAATTGATCGCATCAATACCATCAAAGTGCCCAAGCCACCGCGAAAAACCACAATAATTGGGGAGCAGGTAGCCAGCAGTTCAATTCGGGGCTGGGGAGAATTAACCATAATTTTTTCACCAAAAGAACTGGCATCTTTTTTAAGTTCCGGGAAAATAATTCCAGCTGCCTTGTCCTTTGCTATTTTTGATGTGGATTCCATAATGCCTGATGAGCGTCCGCCGTTCATTATAATCCCTCCCTGCTTAATCACGTACTCTGTCAGAACCGCCGCTTGCTGGCATTGGTTATGATCAGCAGGCAATGAACCGCTGCCTGAAATTGATACAACTAATCCCTCGCTTTCATATGTGATCAGCTTCTCTTTTGAGGACTTATGCAGGGTCAACCAGGCAGAGGTATTTTTAATTTCAGCTTCATTGAATAACTCGCCGATAATTCTGCGTTTTTTCTTTTGATATATGATTTTTGCTTTATTGCCTGATTCCATATGCTTAAATATTATTCATAACGCAAAGCATCTAAAGCTGAAATTTTCGCCGCGCGCCGGGCAGGATAAACGCCTGTGATAACGCTGACAAAAAATACCACCAATAATATTATAACTAAAAAAATCATAGGTGAATAAAACATATCTACCGGCTCGCCGCCCAATCGTCCGGCTAAATAATTTATGCCAAAATTTGTCAGCTCCCCACCGCCTACCCCTACAAAAATTCCAATTATTCCTCCGGTCATACCTATAATAATAGCCTCAACTAAAAATAATTTATAAATATCCCCCGAAGTGGCCCCTAAAGATTTCATCAGGCCGATCTCCCTAGTTCTTTCCAGAAGTGAAACAGTAAGTGTATTTAATGCTCCAAGTGCCGCTACAAACAGGGCGATAGCCCCGAAACCAGCTACTATTAATTCAAAAACGACAAATATCTGGTCAATCTGCCCGACTGTATCAGCTACTGAATCAACTTGGTAGCCCATTGATTCAATTCTTTTCCTCACTTCCGGCAAGGCTGCTTCATCATTTACCTTTACGCGGGCCAAAGTGTAATCTTCTAACTTGTCATCCTGAACTTTAACCTTAGCAGCACTATAATCGGCGCTATAGCCAAGGTTTTGTAAATAAGCTATGGGGATATATGAAATACTAAGCTCATCTTCATCTTCAAGTGTACCAATTATTTTTACGGAAACTTCCCTTGACACTAATTCTTCTTCTGAGCTGCCTTCAATTTTTTGGGGTACTAATAATCTCACCTTTAATTCCTGTCCTACTGCTTCATCCGGATTTCCATAACCGACCAAATTAAGAGCTGTTGAGGTAATAACCATTTCATTGGCCTTCTCGGAAGAAAATTCCTGCCCTTCTTTCAGTTTAATGCCTTCCATTGATAAAAAAGTTGGATTAATACCGTAAATTGCCACGTCCGTTACTGCATCACCATGCACTACCTGGGCTGACAAACTCAGCGATGGACTTACCGAATCCACATCTTCCATCGTGTTAAACTGTTCAACCACTTCCTCGTTCAGTTCCAATAATGTAGATTCACCCTTGGAAACATCCAGTATCGTCAAAGCTTCTACATTGGCAATTTGCCCGCGTACTAGTCTCTGCAGGCCAAAACCCATGGACACCAGAAAAACCACCAAGCCTATGCCTACCGTCATGCCGCCAATAGTTAAAATACTCCTGAGTTTTCTGCGCCTAAGGTTGGATTCTGAAAGAAAAAATGTATAATTTATTTTCATATTATTAAACTATCAGCCGCCTAAAAATTGTTCGCTGCCCTGCACTACATTGCCGTCGCGGATATAAACCGTTCGGGAAGCATAGCGTACATAGTCAATATTATGCGTAACCATTAAAATTGTTTTTTTATCTTTTTCATTAAAATTTTTAAGTAGGGTCATCACCCTGTCTGCGGAATTAGTATCTAAGTTACCAGTGGGTTCATCAGCTACAATAATTGGAGGATTATTCATTAGGGCGCGGGCAATAGTTACTTTCTGCTGCTGGCCGCCAGAAAGTTCAGTGGGCAAATAATTAGCATGGGTCTCCATGCCTAAATCTTTTAAATACTGCTGGGCTTTTTTATTTCTTTCTGATTTTCCAATATTATTAATTGCTAAAGGCAAGGCTACATTATCTAAAACTGAAATTGACCGAACCCATTCAGCGCGCTGAAACACAATCCCATAGTGTTTGAATCTGAATTTTGCTATCTGGTTTGGCTTTTTATTAGATATTACGTCCCCATTCACAATAACACTGCCGGAGCTGGGAGTTTCCAGACCGATCATATGATTGAGCAGTGTTGACTTGCCGCTGCCAGAAGGACCTAAAATTACGATAAATTCCTGAGGATAAATTTTTATATTTATATTCTTCACTACATCAATACGGTTTTTACCAACCATGTAGTATTTGTTCAAATTACGCACTTCAATAATTGGCTTTTTCTTCTCATTTTCTGTTTTGGCGCTCTGCGCAGCAATATCAGCAATAGTCTGGCCTTTTGACTCTGCAGGAATTGGTTTTTTTTCTTTTTCTTTTTCTTTGGATTGGTTTACCATTTCATCTTCCACCCAAAAATATGATAGTTAATACTATATAAATTTTTAAATATTTTTAAAATTATTAAACAATAACCAGTTTGGTATTTACTATATTATAACATATTATTCAAAAATAATTAAAACTCATTAAATTACTCTAGAACAAACTGCCCATATTACCCAGCCAGGAGAATGTTTGTTCTAAGTTAGTGATAATCAACTGCAAAAATGATTCGCGTTTCCTGGAAGTCAGTACGGAGTGTGATCCTGATTTTGTTTCATTGCCGGCTTTATCGCGCGATACCACCCGGAAATGATAAGTTTTAGCCGGCGCTAATTCACTGATAACGGTCAAATGATCCATAACCAATTCGGCATTTTCCTCGGTCTGGTCGCTGTATTCTGAACCGGACAAACCAACGCCGAATTCAACCTGGGAGGTGGTTGGCTCATCTGATTTCCAGGAAATCACAATCTGGATCTTAGAGCCTTCACCTGAACCAATAGTATTGGATTCAGATTGTATGCCAAAAATTTCCGGCGGCGTCGTATCTTCAAGCGTGGTAAACTCGTTTTCCTCTGATACTGCTTCGTAGCCGAACGCGTCAGAACCGCGCACTTTAAATAAATATCTGGCTGCGTCTTCCAGGCCGTATAATAATATGACGTGGTCGGTAACCATGGCAGTATTGCCCTGTGTCTTAGGAGAAATATTCTCACTGTAATATTCTACTTCCGAAGTGGTAGGTACATTGGTTTTCCAGTAAACTTCCGTCTGGCCTTCGGCCTTATTTTCATATGTTATATCTGACACTTTCGGAAAAGTCAGCGTACTAAAAGTATAATCATCTGAAGATATTGGGTTGCCATTCTTATCCTGACCGCCGATGCGCAAATGGTACAACGTACTGTCACTTAAATTTTCCAGCTTAACCGTATGGGTGTAGGCATACGAAAGTGTAGTATCAGTCCAGGTAAACCCGTAGTTAGCCGTTGTACCATACTGTATGGCCGCAGTAGACTCCTTATTAGTTTCCCAACTGATAATACCGTCGTACAGCCTGACGTCCGTAATCTTCACATCCATCACCCTAGGTGCTTCTAAAGTAGTGAATGATTTAACGTCTGAGTAGGCTTCATTTTCGTCAACATCAATACTTTTAATCTGGTAATAGTACGTTGTTTCAGACTTCAGGCCGGTGACTTTTACTTCATGCTGTTCCAATAAATCAGCCGTGCCCTGTTCTTCTGTCCAGTCCGTCTTGGTTATACCAAAGTCAACAAATGATGAAGCGATACGCTCTGTACGCCAATTCACCAATGCCGAGAATGAATCAGGCACGGCCACCGGCGCTTCTGTAATAGCTGGCGGCGATGTATAGCGACCTTCTGGAACTTCGGAGACAACGTCAGTAGGCAGAGAAGTGGCTTGTGCCTTATCTTCAGCTGTAATTTTATAATAATATTCCGTAGAATTATTCAAGCCGGTATCAAGATATCCTGTTGACGTAATGGTGGCTATTTCCTCAAAAGTTAATCCGTCAATAGAGCGCTCAATCGTGTAATATATTTCATCCTCGAGCGTATAGCCTTCAGGCGGATCCCAGGTAATAGTTATTGAATAGCGCTTAGCATCCCTATCCGATGAGTCTGTAATAGTGACAGCATGCGGTGAGCCGGGTGGCGTGGTATAAGCCTCAAATTCTATGGCTGCATAGTTTGAATAATTAATATTGCCGGTATTATCAATAGCCACTACATAAAAGGTATTAATGCCCTGTTGGGTTGCCGCGTCATATGCTGTCAAAGAGGTTTCTTCCATATAAGTTACATTTTCTTCATTGGGCAAATTATTAACCACATAGTAATATCCAGCAACCGTCACGCCCTCATCATCAGGCGCCTCCCAATTAAAAGCAAAATTATTAAGGGTATTTGAGGCAGGTGTGACAGCCAAATTTAGCGGAGCTGATGGAGCCCCCTTGGTAGTGAACTGAAAATCACTTGAATAACCGACATTACCATCCTGATCCACCCACTTTGTTCGATAGTGATATTCTGTATCAGGCGTCAAATCAGTCACTGTCACTTCATGCTCAGAGACTAATTCTGAAGTGCCGGTTTCTCCGCCATAAGCAGTAGTTTCCCCGTATTCAACAAATGAAGTAGCAGGGTGAGGAATAATATTACCTTCACGATCCTGGTCATCAAGAGTTAGCCATTCTATGACTGCGGAACGAATCCTAGCTGTAGCCAGCGGCAAACCGCTGATGGAAGGAGCATTTTTAAACTTACCTTCGGGTTTTATATCGACCACAGCTGAATTACCCGAAATAGTGCCTCCAGAACCAATTGCCCGGGTAAAATATGAATAAGTTATTGTATTATCCAGACTGGTATTTAAATAACCTAAGTTATCCGCATCAACCTCAGCTAGCATCGAGTAATTATCCGGTGGATCATCAACCGTACTAGGATTAGTACAGTCAACACTATCCTCACAACGGTATACCTTATAACCTTCTACACCAGAACCTTCATCAGTTGGCTCATCCCAGGTCAGGGTTACTAAATAACGGCTAGTTGAACGATCAGAAGAGTCAACTGCCTGCATACTGGTAGGAGGACCAGGCGCATTAGATATAAAATCATAAGTAACAGTTACATAATTATCATAATCAATATTGCTTATGGAATCCGTAGCAACTAGATACAATGTATTAGTCCCTTGTTGCGTAGCTGCAGAAAATCCTGGTAATAATTTATTTGAAGTTTGAGTGGAAGTTGTCCAGCCGCCATCCGGACTTGGTGTATCACTTCCTGAAGTATTTTGTCCGCAAGTAGCTGCACTCGGCACCTCATTAATTGTATAGCAATACCTAAGAACGTCTCCAGCCGCACAAGGAGTCTGTCCTAAACAAGTAGCTGGTAATTCCCAAGAGAAAGAAAATGTATTATTGTCGACAGCGGATGTCGGATTAGCATATAAAGCGGCTGGCGCGGTTGGAGCATCGCCAGCATAGTAAAAATTTGTTTGCGAATAACCAGAATAATTTCCGGCATTATCTAAAGCACGCACATAAAAAGTATTGCTTCGCGATTGATAAGAAGTAACGTCATTAATAAACAAATCAGTAGTACACTGTTCTGTATAAAACGGATCCAAAGGATTGGTGGTAGCAGTTTTATAGCAATAAGAAACAATGTTTGAATCTGTATCTGTTGAGGCATTCCAATCAAAATCAAAATTATCCGTAGCCGAATATCCAGTCGGCGTTACATCCAGCGAACCTGGCTGAGTAGGATTAGTACCGTCGTATTGATAAATAAAAGCCGCGTAAGTAGCATCCGCTTGGTTGCCTACATTATCTTCTGTCCTGATGCGCAAATAATACGTATCAGTGGTTAAAGCTGAAGCTGCTTCATCCAGGGCATCCCATTCAGAAGCAGTATATAAATTTGTGCCCCCAACATAAGCTAAATTAGTGGCATCGCCCGCATCATCAATTGGATCCTTAGTATTGTCACTACCAAAATAGACATAGTAGCCGGCTACACCCGAACCGCCAACATTATCACTGGCATTATCCCAGTCAAAATACGGTGTGGCGTCATTATACCAGGTACTGGCGCTTAACGGATCGCCAGGTGTATCATCAGTATATGCTGAAGTAGTAGAAGGATTGTCCGGATCAGTATTATCAACATAATAACTAACCTGCATACTGTTAACAACTGGCGAGAAAACTTTATCCGCAGAAGACCAGCTCAATCTGATCTGCAAATACTGAGCAGCCGTAGAATCAATATCATATAAATGGGTATTGTCATAATCATTAGTTTTTTCCTGGCTCACTTCATCCCAAGCGTCCCATTCTGCGCTAGCATCACCGTTGCCGCTAACCGGATCGCAGTCAGAATCTGAACAACTTCTAGTGTCAACCGTTATGGTGGTATTGGTATTTTCTGTAAATACGGCTGTTAAACCTCCCCAACCACCAACATTTCCCAGATCCAATATTGAAGACGTATGCGAGCCAGACTCTTCAAAAGAAGTTGTATCCGATTCATAAGCTACATATTTCCACATGGTCTCATTATACTGGCCGCCCTGCAAAGCATACATAATATTATAAGTGGGATCACCTTTAGCAATATCAGCGTAATATGGCGTACCCAGCGCTTCAGCTACTGTATCATCCCAAGAACCAGGCGAAGTCGAGGTTAGGTCAAACTTCCAAAAATCCTGTGTCGTATTAACATCAAAAGTCCATAAGCCACCATCCTCATCATAAAATAATGTTTCAGCGTGTTCTGTGGCATTAGGCGTTACCGCTGGCGGAGTAACAGTTTCAAAAGCACCGTCATTGATGTCAAAACGATAAACATTACTTGTATTATTACCGCGGATAATAAATAAACAGCCAGTTGAATCAGGACAGCCTGTTTCCGAAGCCGGCACATAGGCTATTGATGAACCATCGTCAACCGCAGCTGGCAGATCTTCAGGCGCGTCTCCCCAACTGCCAGTGGCGCCAGAGTCAATATCATAACGGTAAAAATCAGCGTCATTCTGGCCTCTAATGCCATAAATATACCCATCCTGCCCCCAGGCCAAACCTCCGCCCTGGGTAATAGTTTCTGGAAACGGATCCATAACCTCCCAAGAATCATAATCAATATTGTATTTCCAAAAATCGTCCGTACCGTTACCGCGCGTCAAGAAAACACAGCCATCTTGGTTATCACAATCAGCATGAGATCCGGGAATAAAAATTAAATCAGATCCTTCTTCCGTACGAGTTGGCGTATTAGCCAATCTGCTCCAACTCTCATTGGAAATTGAATATTTATAAAAATCAATGTCATTATACGCAGCCGTAGCATAAAGATTATCATCACCATCAAAAACAATATTTGAATAATAGGAATTGTTTGGCAGGCCCTTGGAAATCCACCGGCTATTGGCAATATCATATTTATATAAGCCTGAACCAAAATAAGTATTGCCTAGGAAATATAAATAACCATCCAGATAAACTAGATTGTTGCCCTCACCCTGGTAGTGCTGTATTGGCGCGTCCCCAATAACTGTCCAATAGCCGGTATTAATATCACACGACCAAAACTGCCTTTGCCACCACAAATCCTGGCCGGTGCGGGTATCCAATACGCTGCCGTTAATAACATACAATGTGCTGTCTCCGTCATAAGTCATGGTAGCACCGTAATATACGTTACTCGGTGCAGCATTTTCATACGTCCAGTTGCCGGTCTCAAAATCGTGTTTGAATAAATAAGGCGCATTGTTGCCACGCAAGGCATACATATAACCATTGTCACTAACATACTCCATAGTTGCTCCCATACGGGCATTATTGGGAATAATTGGTTGGGATGTGTTAAAAGCATTATCAGTCAAATCAAACCGCCAAAATTCTGTGGAATTATTGGCTTCCAAAATAAATAAACAACCCTTAGCATCATTGCATCGATCAATATCATCATTATCATCAAACGGCACATATTCCAATTGCGTGCCGAAATATGCCTCATCTGGCAAAGGTAAAGGATTACCAGCACTGGCAGTCCAAATAGAAATATCCTGGTCATACTGCTGCCACTCTTCAGCCGTTAAATCAAAACGATAAAACCAGGTGGTATTGCGGCCTGGCGTGGCGTACAAAAACTCTCCATCTGAATTATTTACATATTCCAAATTAGCGCCATATTGGGTATTGGTAGAACCGGGCATAGCATCTAAATCATTATCCCAAGTATCAGTTGACGGCGTATACCTGTACAAATCCCGGGTATTTCCGCGCAAAGCATACAAATATGTGCCATCAGTAGTCATCGTATCGCCAATCTGGCCATAAGCAGGTAATGGCGAGGTACCTTCCCAAAAACCAGCGGTTACGCCTGATAAACGTATATTAGACGAATCACCCGTATCCAAATTAGTATTTGTACAGTCAGCGCAAGTCCAGGCTTCTTCAACTTCCATGCCTGCCTGGCCAATTGGCGTACCAAACTCATTGGCCGGAGAAATACCGCTATAAATATAAGTAAAAGCATCCCAGGCAGTATCAGCCACATTGCCCGCAATATCTTTAGTCTTTATTAATAAATGATAAATGCCGGTAGACATGCCTGTGTTTACCTGGTAATTGGTACCGGTTTGATAAGTGCCCACTGATGTTTCATCAAAAGTTGTGCCAGTTGACCAGTGTACATAATATCCGACCACACCTGAAGCCGCGTCAGTACCGGCTGACCAGCTGAAAAATGGATTGTTATAGGAATATGATTGACCCGAGGTTATTGAGGTGCCGCCAGTATCAGATAAACCTGTAGCTGTTCCAGCCGGATTAGTTGGATCAGCCACATCACCAGTATAAGTAATAGTAAAATCGTCTATCCTTGGCGTAAACGCTGTATCCGAAGTCTCTAAAACTGCCTTTATCTTGATATAACGGGCAGCATCTGAAGCAATGGCTCCAGCCACAATTTCTTCCCAATCAGACCAAGTGGCTTGATCAGCCGAAGTACGGCTGTACCAGGTTATCGAAGTATTGGCTGGAATATTTGTAGTTGCACTAAATCCTCCGGTAAAATCTGCAGCATAAATTAAATCAATTGATTTTGAAACATAAGTCCCTTCAGTCACATAATGTGTATTATCATCCTCAATTGTATAGGTCCACAATGAAGTACCATAATAACCCCCTACAGCATAAATCTTATCATCATCAGGATTATAAGTAACAGAACCGCCGCCGCCGATCCAGTGCGGAGCATTGGCCATTTTTTCCCAGTCGCCGCCGCTAATATTATAGCGCCAAAAATCCGGTTTATAGTTGCCGGTAAAGGCATATATGCAGCCGCCGGCATCAGCACAATATGCACCATTGGGTACAAAAGTCATATCCGCGCCATAGTATGTGGGTGCTGGTACATCTGCTAATTGCGTCCAGACGCCATCAGCATCACCATCCGGATCATATTGGTAAAAACTATTACTATAATTCCCGGTAAAAACATATAAATAAATATCATCAGAGGCCATGGCACCGCCCATATAGACGGCTTCAGGCACGTCTTCCAAAACACTATCAGCCGTCCAAGGACCGTCTGGCGTTGTAAATCGCCATATATCTCTTTGGTTGTTACCACGCAAGGCATAGACCCCATCTCCTGTTATATAAGCTGAAGCTGAGCCATACTGTGCTGCTTCCGGCAAATCATCTTCTTGTGACCATGAGGTACCATTGTATTCATAAAAATTAATTCCATTTTCTCCGACTACTATATACACCAAATTATTATCATCATCATATGCTAAATTACTGCCTCTTTGAGGACCGTTATTTGAATAAAAATTTCCACCGGTAGTCCACGAACCAGCGGATGAATCGTATTCATAAAAATTATAATCGTTCCTGCCAGGATAACCATATACTGTATTTGTCGCACCGTAAATCAATGTTTTCCCCTCATTTGTGCCAGAATAATGACTAGCATCATCATATTCATCCAAAGTCAGCCAGGTGCCATTTGTGCCATCGCCAACATCAAACTTCCAAAAATTCTGCCTGACCTGGCCGGGAAAACCATAAATATATCCATCCAAATAGGCCATGGCACCACCATAATAAACATTACCAGGTGCATTTTCAGTTACCCCAGAGTTGGCATCCCATTTATTAGTAGCTACATCATATTGATAAAATTCATCTGTCTGATTGCCCTGAAAAATATAAATATCATTGTGGGAAGAATCATAAACTATGGAATTGCCATAACTAACATTCTCTGTAATTAAATCTAAACAACCTGCAGTAGCACATGTTGGAGTCCAGTTATTATTCTGAATATCATACTGGTAAAAATCATCCTGGTTTCCTCCTCTAACGCCATATAAACAGCCATCATCGCTTCCACAGCCGCTGGCTCCAGCCGGTACAAATACCAACCCACCGCCTCCACTGGAAGGTACTACCGTCATATTTGATTTGGCAGTCCAGGTACCAGCGCTGATATCATAAACATAAAACCAGTTATCAGCCCCGGAAGTGGAGAATAGTGCCCAGATATTTCCATTGCCATCATAAGCTAATGAAGTACCCCGCCGCTCCTCCTCTGGCGCGTCAGTTATTGCTTCCCAAGTATCGTTGGCAATATCATAGCGCCAGAATTGCTTAAGTGAACCTGCTGTTTGCCCGGCATTTCCACCAGGAAAAGCGTACATATATCCGTCACCGCCATAAACCAAATCAGCTCCATCGTATGTCGCAGACGGTATATCAGCCAGCCTTTTCCATATTTCCGTATCCGGATCAAACCGGTAAAACTCTGGTGAAAAATATCCTCGAAATGCATAAATACTTGATCCATCAGAAGCTAGGGTAGCGCCATATGATAAATAGTAAAATGGCGGGTTCGCTGGCTGATCCCACTGGCCGATCCCCTGCCGCAGCTGGATAGAATCAGCTGAAGTTTTTGTATCAATCCTTTGGTCATTATAACTGCCCAGTTCCCAATCAGCCTGTAAGGTAATTTGCTGGGTAGCGGCCAGAATTAACTGCCACTGCACAAAACTGCCTGCTATTAAAAGGATTATTACTACTGCCGTGACTCTGAAAAACCAACGCCTGAATTTTATACTCTCCGAGCACCTAGAAAAAAACTTTTCAACCTTATCAAATACACAAATTTCTATCCGAGAAAAAATCTGCCTCAAGGACAAAAACCGATTTTGTAAATTTACAAAAATCCGCCCAACTAAACTTGGTGCTGGACGCGTAATTTTATTGGCCTTGCCAATGCTACGATAATAAGAAAAAACGTGTTTCTGCGCAGAACGCTTTTTTAGAACAGATTTTTTATTTTTTCTGCTTGTTAAAACCCCTGCATTCTTTAGAGTTTTTGTTTTTTTTGTTGTCCTACGGCATGTGGCCATAAGTGTTAATAAAAAATAAATTTTATTACTAATAACACAATAATTTGAAAGCTAAAAAACTTTCAAATTTATACTCTTATTGTAACACATTTAGATAAAAAAATCAAGTTAAATTATTGACACAATCAAGGCATATAATATAATTAAATCTGGCCAAGACATAAAAATGAATAAAAGAAATTCTTTAATAATTGTAATAATTACCCTAGTTGGCGGGGTGTTTTTTGGTTTTTTAATAGGCATTAATAAAATAGCAACTCAAGACAACAACAGTAAGAGCGTTAGGCAAGGTGGCTATATGTATATTAATCCTTTGCTGGAATGTGAGGTTGATGGCGGCTGGGGAAATAAATCCTTAAAAGACTATAAACAAGATATTAATAAAATTATAAACCAAAAAATAAAACAAGACCCCATTAACCATATCTCGGTTTATTTTCGTGACCTCAATAATGGGCCTTGGTTTGGCATTAATGAAAAAGAAAATTTTGCCCCGGCTAGCCTCCTGAAAACTCCCCTAATGATCACCTACTACAAAAAAGAGGAAGCTAATCCTGGTTATCTTAATAACAAATTAGAGTTTACTCCGGAAATCGCGAGTATTTATGGCAGCAATCCGGAAACGGCGCTGCTTACCATTGGCCAATCCTATACTATAGACGAATTGATTAATAATATGATTATTGAATCAGATAATAATTCCTTCGATACCTTAATACAAAATATTGACTTTAATGAAATTAAGCAAGTACATATTGATTTAGGCTTAACAGTGCCTGACCAGCAAACTCCGGACGATTTTATCACGGTTAAGGAATATGCCTCGCTGTTTAGAGTATTATTTAACGCTTCATATTTAAATCGCGCCATGTCAGAAAAAGCTTTGTCGCTCCTTAGCCAGGCTACATTTGATCAGGGCATAGCCGCCGGCCTGCCCCAGGGCACTACTATTGCCAACAAATTTGGCATTAAAACTATTGCTGAAAACCAGGAAAAACAGCTCCATGATTGCGGAATTATCTATTATCCTAACCATCCTTATTTACTCTGCATTATGACCCGCGGCAATGATCTCAATGAACTAACCCGGACCATCCGTGAAATATCCAGTGCTGTTTATCAGCAAATAGATTCGCAGTATAATAACTAATATGAAGCACTCACTTAAAATCGGCTTTAGCTTCGGACTCACCTCAGCAATAATTACCACCCTGGGTCTGATGGTCGGCTTGGAAGCCGGCACTAGTTCACGCTTAGCCGTTATTGGTGGCGTTATCACTATCGCCATTGCTGATGCTTTTTCTGATGCCCTGGGCATTCATATTTCCGAGGAGTCAGAAAATATCCATACAACTAAGGAAATCTGGACCTCCACTCTGGCTACTTTTAGTTTTAAGGCTGTCTTTGCGCTGATGTTTATAATCCCGGTAATTATCTTTGAATTAAGCGCAGCTATTGTTGTCAGCGTGGCCATAGGCTTATTACTGCTGTGCATCTTAAGTTTTGTGCTGGCCAAGCAGCAGCAAGAACCACCCTGGAAAATTGTGGGCGAACATTTATTGATCGCCGTAGTGGTCATCACCATCACCCACTACCTCGGCCTCTGGATCAACAAGACTTTTTCGTAATAAAAACTCACATCGACGCTGCTCCAATATGTCATTCAGAGGGAGTGGAACGACCGAAGAATCTTTATGATGTGTTTATTCATAGGCGTCGTAAAGACTCTTCGTCCTGCTTTCGACAGGACTCTGAGTGACAAATGATGATTAGAGGCGTAACAACAATTATAAATCCTTCACCATATACTTCTCCTGTAACCAGTAGCCTAGATAAAACGATTTCAACTAAAACAAAACCCGAACAAAAGTTCGGGTAATGTACAAATAATGAACTCACGCTGTCTGTAGTGGGGAGGACATTCCTTTCTTTTTTAGTATTTGCCGAATTTCCCCCACAAATACTCCCAATATAATAGCCGCCTGTTCAGCCATGGTTGTGTAATCACTCGGCTCACTGCTAAACCGAATAACTACCCCATCGGAAGCATTTTCAGATTGGTAGAAGTCAGCCCTCTTCCGCTTCCACCATCCAACTCTCACACTAAAAAGGTACTGACATTGCGCACAATCGTGCTGAAAGTGAGGGCCTTTTATAATTTTCATCACACCTCCTCTGCCTGTCGTTTTGTTAATTGTATGAGCTTAACAAAATTTATTATTTATGTCAATTGTTTCACCATATACGTTTTTTCAAGCTTATACCCCATTTTTTTATAATACCCCCTCACTCCTACTCCCGAAATTACGGCAATTTTTTTATACCCTTTTTTCTTAGCTAGCATCTCCGCTTGTTTCATCAAACGCTTACC
>JAHIVO010000069.1 GCA_018816445.1 Patescibacteria group bacterium | reverse complement strand
GCAATTTGGCAGCGTTGATAATATTTATAAGGAGATTAAAAAGAATGGGGACAAGGTTAAAATCAAACCGCGCTATTTGAAATTGTTAACAGAAGGTAAAAAGGACGCCGAGATGAGCAAAATGCTGGCTACTATTGTCTGCGATGTGCCATTGGATTTTAGTATTGAAGACAGTAAATTGCGGGCTTATGATAAGCAAAAAGTGTTTGAACTTTTCAAGGAATTAGAATTCAGGAGCTTACTTGCCCGCTTGCCTGAATTTAAGCCGGATATCAAAGTGGAAAAAAATAAGATAGAAGAAGATGAGAAACAGTCCGTACAGACCACTTTACCGCAGGCCTCACAATCTAAAAAGGACAGTAAGGTTGATTATAAATTAGTAAATTCAGATAGTGAATTTACCGGTTTTATTAACCAATTAGAAAAACAAAAGGTTTTTGCTTTAGATACAGAGTCAACTAGCCTAGATGCAATTAGCGCTAAGCTGCTTGGTATCAGCTTTTGCTGGTCAGACGGATGGGCTTATTATTTAAATATTAAGGATAACCGGTTGTGGCTGAAAAAATTAAAACCAATCTTAGAAAGTAGCCAGGTTGAAAAATTTGGGCATAACATTAAATATGATATGACCTTATTACAACAAGCCGGTATTAAGATTATGCCGGTCATCTTTGACAGCATGGTCGGTTCATATTTGTTGAATCCCGGTACACGCGGCCACAGCCTGGACAATCTAGCTTTTGAGGTATTTGGCTACCAGATGCAGCCAATTACTGATTTGATTGGCAAGGGCAAAAAAAAGATTTCCATGGAGGCGGTTCCCTTGGATAAAGCGTCCTGGTATGCTTGTGAAGATGCTGATTATACTTATCGCCTTTGCCAGTACTTAAAGCCGGAGCTGGAAGAGAAAAATATTTTAGGCCTGATGGAAAAGATCGAAATGCCATTAATTCCGGTTTTAGCCACTTTGGAACAGAACGGAGTAAAAATTGATACAGGGTTTTTAGTGGCCATGTCCAAGCAGGAAAAAAGGCGACTTGATATCTTAGAAAAAAAGATATATGAGCATGCAAAAACCGAATTTAATATTAATTCGCCGTTACAGCTAAAAGAGGTGCTGTTTGAAAAGCTAAAAATTAATACAGAGGGGATAAGTAAAATCAAGACAGGCATTTCAACTGCCGCAGCTGAACTGGAGAAATTAAAAAACGCACATCCGATCATTCCCTTATTATCTGATTTTCGGGAGCTATCTAAGCTTCGTTCAACGTATTTAGAAGCCCTGCCTAGATTGGTAAACCCCAAGACAAATCGTGTCCACACCAGTTTTAACCAGACTATTACTGCGACTGGCCGGCTTTCATCATCAAACCCGAATTTACAGAATATCCCTATACGCACTGAAGAGGGCAGAAAAATTAGACAAGCATTTATTGCAGAAAAAGGTTTCAAAATAGTGGCCGCTGATTATTCTCAAATTGAGCTGAGAATCATTGCTTCCATGGCTAATGACGAAAAAATGATTGCTTCATTTAAAAAAGATGAGGATATCCACCGGCGCACGGCCGCTGATATACACAATATTCCTATAGAAGAGGTAACTAAAGACCAGCGCTATGAAGCCAAGGAGGTCAATTTTGGAATATTATACGGCATGGGTGCCTGGGGCTTAGCTTCCCGGCAGAACATGTCCCGCGAGCGGGCCAGGGCTTTTATTGAGAAATATTTTTATACTCACCAGGAAATTCAGGAATATTTATCAGCTACTATAACTTTGGCTCATGAGCAGGGATATGTGGAAACATTATTTGGACGGCGGCGCTATTTGTCAGAAATAAATTCTTCAATGCCGCAGGTTCGCGCAGCAGCCGAGCGCATGGCAGTAAATATGCCGATCCAGGGTACAGCCGCTGATTTATTGAAGATTGCCATGATTAACATCCTGGCCAAGTTGCCAAGTTTTTGCCCGGAGTCTAAAATGATTTTACAAGTGCATGATGAGCTGGTATTTGAAGTGCTTGATAAGGATGTAACTAAGATGGCAAAATTTATTGCCGAAGAAATGAATGGCGTTTATAAATTAAAAGTGCCGATTAAAACCGACGTAGCCGTAGGAAACAATTGGGGGGCATTAAAAGAATTTAAAATTTAGTTATGAAAATTTTACTCTATGGCCCGGATACTTACCGGTCCAGACAAAGGCTGCATTTTTATCGTGAGGGGTTCAAAAAAAAGTATGATCCTTCCGGTTTAAACGTGGTAAATTTGGATGGAGAAAATCTGACTATGGAAGAATTGAGTAAAAGCGCCGGCCAGATGGGTTTTCTGGCCAGTAAGCGTTTTATAGTAGTGGAAAACCTGATCAGCAAGAATAAGAATAAAAAAATTCAGCAGGAAGTAATTGATTATTTGGACAAGGATACATCAGATGAGAATGTTTTGGTTTTCCGAGAGGTAACAGAAGAGCAGGAATATAGTAAAAAGCAAAAAAGTAAAACCTCGTCTGCTAAACCGCTCTTGACCAGATTGCTGAAAGAGAAAGCTGAAAATTTTCCTTTACTGCAGGGCGAGCAGTTGAATAAGTGGATCAGGGCAGAAGTAAAAAAACGAGGAGGTGCCATAAGCAGTCCGGCAGTATTAGAACTGGCCAGTTTGGTTGGTTCGGATCTCTGGAATATGGTCACAGAGATTGAAAAACTTATTAATTTTAAAAACCGGCAGGAGATTACACCGGATGATGTACGTAATATGGTGCGGGCAAAGTTTGATGATAATATTTTTCATTTAACAGACGCCTTGGCGGCCAGGAATGCCAAGCTTTCCTTCAAGCTGTTATATGATCAATTGGCCCTGGGCAGCCACGAGCTGTATATTTTAACCATGCTTATCAGGCAATTTCGCATTTTATTGCAGACTAAGGAATTAATTGACCGCGAGCCGAATTATTATACTGTAGCCTCGCGCCTGCAGATACATCCGTTTGTGGCCCAAAAAGCCATTCGCGATGCTCGCAGGTTTTCTCTGGCAGAATTAAAAAATATCTACCGCCAATTATTGGAGATAGATATTCGTCTTAAAACCACTCAGGACAACCCGCGCCTAATGTTTGATCTGCTGGTAACCGGTGTTTGCCAGGCCGGGTAATTATTTCAGCTTATTCAGCTGTTTCATTAGCCTTGATTTAAAGCGCGAGGCGGTATTTTTTTTCAGGATTTTATTCTGTGCTGCTTTATCAAGAATTTTTATAGTTTTTTTAATTTGTTCCTGGGCTTTTGATTTATCTTTGTTAGTCAGAGCCAGGCGTGCTGATTTAATAGCCGCTTTGATTCTGTTCTTGGCACCTAGGTTTTTAATGGTACGTTTTTTTGTCTGGCGCAAATGCTTCTTAGCTGCTTTTTTAATTGGCATGTGTTTAATTTATAATTAGTAATTTATAATTCAAAATTAGTGGTATTAGTTTAACAGGGTTTTATGGTTTCGGCAAGCGCCGCCTGGTTTATAGGTCTGCTACCTTTTTTTAATTACGGTTGGACAGCCGAAAGGCTGTTATGGTTTTGTAACATACTCTCGTATGTCCCACCAAATGGCGGCGCGATACTATTTTAAATAGCAATATCCAGACAAGGGTATTTTTTCCAATTAGGGTCGGTAAAGTGCCACCATTCGGTAGGGAAAGGTTTTAGACCGGCTTGGCGCATAGCTTTTTCCAGGATAAGCATATTTTTTTTGGCAGCGGGCGAGTGACTGGGGTGGTCGCGATGGGCGCGCGGCGAGAATTCATCAAACGGCGTGGGCATAACAAGCTCTCGTCCATTTCTATCCACCAAGGTGCAATCAACAGCGGCCGCGCGCGTATGAAACGGCTTTTTCTTAGGATCGCCGATATAGCGTTCGTCCAGCTTGAATTTCCACATTTGTTTTTGAACCGATAATGGCCTGTAGCAGTCCCAGATTTTTAATCCTAGCCCTTGTTTTCTTAAGTTTCTCTGAACGCGCTTTAATTTTTCTGCTATGTTTTTTCGGGCCAGGATTATTTTATTTAAATATAATGGTTTTTTGAGGAAATTATTTTTAGTTGCATACCTGGGTTCGCAAATTATTGTGGGATCAATATTTTTTAAAGCAACTAGGTTGTTTTTATAAAGCAGGGAGGTTTTATACTTATCTGGCCCCAAAGGCTTCATTCTGATTATTTTCGGCTCTAAGCCCCGCTTCTTTAATTGTTCTTTCAGGTTGGCAGTAAATACCCCCTGATCATAGCCCAGGCAAATTATATCCGGTTTAAGGGCGGAGACAATTTTCAACTTGTCTCCTCGGTTGCCCAGCGCCACCCGATTGGCTATGCGCAAGGCTTTAAAATTATTTACCCGTTCTAATTCATTGAAATACGGGGAGTGTCCTTTCACTTTTTTCACTGTGGCGTCACGGGCAATTATTACCATTAAAAAATTACTCTGCTGTTTGGCTTGTTTAAGCAAAAACAAGTGGCCGGGATGGATAATGTCAAAGGTGCCGGTAATTAGTACTTTTTTCATGCCTTAATTATAGCAGATTTATAAGTAATTTATCGTTTTGACAAAATGGGTATTGTTATATAAGATTAATGGCTCACTAAACAAAAACGAAAAAAGTTCCATTACATATAGATTGGAGGGTTATTTCAGTGGATAAATTTCAGCATGAATGTGCTGTGTTTGGAATATATGGTGACCCTAAAGCGTCTTTGCACGCTTCGTGGGCACTGCATATGATGCAGCATCGTGGCCAGGAGGCAGCTGGCATAGCAACTTGGAATGGGGGTAATGGTTTTCATCTACACAAGGAGACAGGACGAGTTCGTACTATCTTTACTGGATCAGTACTGGGTAATCTACCAGGTCAAATTGCTATTGGTCATAATCGTTATTCAACTTGCGGACCTAATACACCACAAGATACTCAGCCCCATCTTTATACTAGCAAGCAGGGCGTGGAAATTGTTGGTGCGAGTAATGGCGATTTGCCTGGATATGCAAAAATTCGCAGCAGGCTGGAAGCTCAAGGATATGAACTGAAGTCAAATAACGACGCGGAACTTATAGTCGCATTAATTGCTTTTTATCTTGATCAAAATTTAGATGAAGTTGAAGCAATTAAGTGTACTATGCAAGAATTACGCGGTGGAGCGTATTCCTGCGTTTTTATCATTAATGGTAAGTTGTTTGCATTTCGCGATCCTCGTGGTTTCAGGCCATTGGTGCTTGGACGGCACTATGAAGCTTATGTAGTAGCTTCGGAAACTGTTGCCTTTGACATTTTAGGGGCTGATTATATCCGTGAGATTGAGCCCGGACAAATAGTGAGAATTGATGGTGACCGCGAAAGAAGCTTTGAGGGTGTCAGGTCTGATGAGAAATCATTTTGCATTTTTGAGCTGATTTATTTCAGCCGGCCTGATAGCTGGATTTTTGGTCACTCAGTTTCCAGGTTCCGCAAGCGTGAAGGTGATATGCTGTGGAGGTTGCATAAACACGTCATAAGGATGCCCCCAGAAGAGTATGTGGTAATATCAGTGCCTGATTCTTCTAATCATATTGCCCTTGGTTTTTCTCAATCTAGCGGACTTGCCTTTGACTTTGGCTTGGTACGCCATCATTATGCTGTTAGGGAGTTTATTGAAGCAGGCCAAGCAGGCAGGGATGAAGTGGTCAAATTCAAGAACAACCCCGATAAAGCGGTTGTAAAAGGCAAGCGAGTTATTGTCATAGATGATTCGATTGTCCGTAGCACTACTATTCGTAAGCTAGTACGTATGCTTAGATTAGCTGGCGCAATTGAAGTGATTGTGCTTATTGGCTCTCCGCCTATTACTCATTCATGCTTCTATGGCATTGATACGCCGACTCAGGCTGAGTTGGTGGCTAGTCAAATGGAAGTTGAGGGTATACGCAATCTTATTGAAGCTGATTACCTTGGCTATTTGACCATTGAAGGCTTGCTTGAATGTACGATGGAGCCTAGCGGCACCTTTTGCTTGGCGTGCTTTAATGGGGAGTATCCGGAGGCAGATACTATTCCCGAGGAAAAACTGAAAGTTTTGGAATAATATTCCATCACCCAGCTCTGTTTTTAAAAAAGCAGAGCCGTTTTTTTATATAAAAAAACCACCCTATCATAGAGGTCACGTTATAGCCTATTTCGGCAACGCTCCTAAGATATGGGGTGGTTCAGCTACTTAAGAATAAAGTAACTAAGCGTGTCCTGTTCGCAAACGGACACTTAACAAAGCACAGTTCGTATCTAAGTGCATGACCAAGATCGGCAACCTAGGCACAAGCCGGAAGAAAACCACGGTCCGGCGAAGAAAACCAGACTGCAGTTATTTTATATTCCAATGGACAGTAATATTATAAAGTAATAAATAACTTAAAATTAGTCAAGGAGTGATTATTTCTTCTTAATGTTTTTCAAGGCAATAATCTGGTCACGCAGATCAGCGGCTTTTTCAAACTCCAAATTTTTAGCAGCAATCTCCATTTGGTTTTCTAGATCTTTGAGAATGTGAGGTAATTCTTGTTTGGAAATGCCCGCCATCCGCGGCACAGAGACCGCGGCTGGCTTGGTTGATTTGGCGCCGGCTAAGCGGGATTCTTTAATATCTTTAGTAATTGATTTAGGGATTATTCTGTGTTTTTTATTATAGGCTGCCTGGATTTTTCGGCGGCGAAGAGTTTCCTTAATGGCGCGGTCCATGGATCCGGTTACTTTATCCGAGTACATAATTATATGGCCTTCTATGTGCCGGGCAGCCCGTCCCATGGTTTGAATAAGCGCGATATCAGAGCGTAAAAAACCCTCTTTATCAGCGTCTAATATGGCAATTAAGGACACTTCTGGCAGGTCTAAACCCTCGCGCAGCAGGTTAATTCCCACTAACACGTCATACTCTCCAGTACGCAGATCGCGCAGTATTTCAAGGCGTTCCATAGTGTCCACCTCAGAGTGCAAATACTGTACTTTTATGTCCAAGTCAGCCAGATATTCAGTCAGGTCTTCTGACATGCGCTTGGTTAAAGTAGTAACCAAGACACGCTGTTTTTCAGACGTGCGTTTTTTTATTTCTCCAATCAGGTCGTCAATTTGATCTTTGGTTGGCTTAACTTCAATAGTTGGGTCAAGCAAACCAGTCGGACGAATAATCTGTTCAGCGGTTTGTTGGGAAATTTCATGTTCATATTCCTTAGGCGTAGCCGATACGTAAATTACCTGATTTACTTTCTTTTTAAATTCTTCAAAAGTAAGCGGGCGGTTGTCTATGGCAGCTGGCAGGCGGAAACCAAATTCAACTAATGATTCTTTGCGTGCACGGTCGCCAAAGTACATGCCATTGATCTGCGGTATGGTCATGTGAGATTCATCAATGAACAGTAAATAATCTTTAGGAAAGAAATCAAACAGCGTATGGGGTGGTTGGCCCGGCTGTCGCTGGTCAAAATAGCGTGAATAATTTTCTATGCCGTTGCAGTATCCGATTTCTTTGATGGTTTCCAGATCATAACGAGTCCTTTGCTCTAGCCGTTGGGCTTCAACTAGTTTATTTTGTTTTTTAAATTCTTCAACCTGCTTGGTCATGTCTTTTTTAATCTGCTGCAATGCCAGCTTCATGGTTTTATCCGGAGCAAGATAGTGCCGAGCTGGGTAAATATCTACTGATTTTAATTGAACACTAATTTTGTTCGTTAAGGAGTCTACTTCAGAAATTTTTTCAATTTCATTTCCGAAAAACTGAATGCGATAAAAATTATTTTCCGAAAAAACCGGAAAAATTTCCAGAATTTCCCCGGTAACCCGGAAGCGGCTGCGCCACAAATCAGTCTGATTACGTTGATATCGGATATTAACCAGGGCATGGAGTATCAGATCACGCTTTGTTTTTTGCCCAACTTTTAAAGTAAGGACATCTTTTTTGTATTCAATAGGCGAACCTAAGCCATACAAGCAGGAAACAGAAGCTACTATAATTACGTCATCTCTGGATAGTAAAGCAGCTGTAGAAGCGTGGCGCAAGCGGTCAATTTCTTCATTCATCTGCGTTTCTTTTTCTATATAAGTATCAGTGCGCGGGATATAGGCTTCTGGCTGGTAGTAATCATAATAAGAGACAAAGTAATTAACTGCGTTATTGGGAAAGAAATCCTGAAACTCAGAAGCCAGCTGGGCAGCCAGGGTTTTGTTATGTGAAATTATCAAAGTAGGCTTTTGTAATTTTTGAATAACATTAGCCATAGTAAAAGTTTTACCCGAGCCAGTAACGCCAAGCAGGGTTTGGTCGCGATAGCCCCTTTTTAAGCCTGAAATCAGGGTTTTTATAGCCTGCGGTTGATCCCCAGCAGGTTTAAAGCTAGATGTTAATTTAAACTTCATTGTTAATAATATTTAAGAAAAATTTTTTATGGCTGGCTTGCCCCGCAAAACTACCGAAGGAAGTGACGCGGGGTCACCGGTGGGAGAAAATTGTGATCGTAATTTAAATTTATTCACGACTCTTTTTTGTTAAAAATTTTTCCGTCAGAGGCGGATCCACGGCATGCCGCCATGGCGTGCAGCCTTTGGCTGAGATTTAAGTTGAAATTGTATAAATTTAAAGTAGATAGATGATAGCATGAAAATGTACTTTTTTCCAGGGGTTGACCCTGTTAGAAATTAGATTACATTAATTATAGTGTTATTTTTGACTTAAATTTCTAACAGGGTTGACACTTCCAGTAAAAGTATTATTATAAATTTCAATAGGTTCGTAGAACGAGCTTTTTTTAAAAATAATTTACTAATTTGTTACTTAAAACAAAAAAATATGGATCCGCATGAACTGGCACTATTAATTCTTCAGCTAGCAGTGCTTTTACTAGTAGCTAAACTATTTGGTTTAGTATTTAAAAAACTTAAACAATCCGAAGTACTTGGTGAGCTGCTCGGTGGTATGGCCGTCGGGCCTTTTGCTCTGGGTGCAATTGACCTGCCTTGGCTTGGTCCATTATTTCCGATAATTGAGCAGGTAGGTGAGCATGTTTCCACCCTGCCGATTTCTTCAGAGTTATATTTCTTCGGCCAAATCGGCGCAATTTTACTCCTATTCTTGGTTGGCCTGGAAACGGACGCCAAGATGTTTATGAAATACGGTTTGAAATCTTTAGGTATTGCTATCGGCGGTGTTGTTTTACCTTTTCTTTTAGGCGCTTATGGTACGGTCATGTTTGGTTTTGCTGACAGTATAACTGACGTCCCGGCCTTATTCATGGGTGCTATTATGACGGCCACTTCAGTAGGTATTACGGCACGGGTTTTATCAGATATGTATAAACTGGATACCCGCGAGGGCGTTTCCATATTAGCTGCGGCAGTGATTGATGATATTTTAGGCATTTTAGTTTTGGCTTTGGTGCTATCATTAGCTGCCAGTGGTGGTGGTGACATTTCCTGGAGCCAGCTGGGCACTATTGGCTTAAAGGCACTGGGCTTTATCGGGGTGCTGGTGATTTTAGGCATGTTGTTTGCCAAGCGGCTATCCAAAGTATTGTTGAAACTTGAAGGCAAGAGTTATATGGCTATTGCTGCAGCCATTTGTTTTATTATTGCAGCGGTAGCTGAAATGTTTGGCTTGGCCACAATTATTGGCGCTTACTTGGCTGGTATTTTATTGTCAGTCACACCGCTTGGAAAAGAGCTTGAGGAAAAATTAGCTGGTGCATCGCATTTAATAGTGCCGGTATTTTTCGCCATCATGGGCACGCTGGTTGATTTTCAGGCTATGGCTTCTGCCTTGGTATTCGGCCTGGTCATTACCACCTTTGCCATTATTGGCAAGGTGATTGGGTGTGGTATTCCGGCATTTTTCAGCGGGTTTAATTTTCTTGGCTCGTCCAGAATAGGTATAGGCATGCTGCCTCGCGGCGAAGTGGCGTTGATTGTGGCGGGTATTGGTTTGTCTGCCGGCATTATCAGCAATGAAATTTTTGGGGTGTCAATTATGATGACTGTAATTACCACCCTGATGGCTCCGATAATTTTAGTTCCATTATTTAAAAATTCAAAGCCAGGCTTGAAGCATCCACCTCAAGAAGCTGTAGTTGAGCTTATTGAGCCTTATAAAACATTAAAACAGTCTCCGCATATGATAGCGGCTTTGCGTGATTTTATTGTAGAAGCATTTGAAAAAGAAGGCTATGGCGTATTGCGCAGTGATGAAGTGAGAGGCATAACTGAAATTGAGCATAATGAAAATCAGGAAAAATTAATTACCATAAAGAAGGTGAATGATGAATTAACTATTGACTGCAGTAATGCGGCGGTAGTTGATGTTGATAATATTGTTGATGCGGGATTAACTCACTTCGAGCAAGCGGTAGCTGACCTGAAAGCAGCTTAAGTTATTTGCACCTTTTTAATATAAAAACAGAAAGGGCTGCTATTTCTCGTAAATAATAGCCTTTTTTGGTATAATAATGAGGGTATTTAAGTATCTTATATATTTGAACAAGGTCATAGGTTTTACGTTTAAGGAAGAAGGTATAGATGTAAGTTTTTAAGCTATAAGTTCATAAAATAAAATACCTAAGACATAAATCTTTTTTTATACTTTTTTCTTTAAACTTTTAACATATAATTTGACTCAAATTAATCAAACATGATTTCATACGTTTCTGGCATAATTAAGGTAATTACTAAGAGGTCGGTGGTTTTAGAAACCAACGGCGTTGGCTATGAAATTTACGTCCTGCCGCTTGTTTTGGAAAAAGCTAAATCAGGCGAAGAACTATCACTCTTCACGCATATGCATGTCCGGGAGGATGCAATGGAGCTGTATGGTTTTGCTGACATGGAGCAGAGGATTTTTTTTCAGGATTTAATCAGCGTCTCAGGCGTTGGCCCCAAGTCTGCTGTCACTATAATGTCATTAGCGCCACTGCCTGATTTAAAAAAAGCGATTGTTCAGGAAGACGCCTCGTTATTAACAAAAGTTTCCGGCATCGGTAAAAAAACAGCAGAGCGTTTGATACTGGAGCTTAGGAATAAGCTGACGGTGAGTGAAGAAGATAAGATAGATAGCAGTTCAGCCGGCACCTCGGACAGTCAGTCTATTGACGGGTTAATAAGCCTGGGGTATTCAGCTGGTGAGGCGCGTGAAGCTTTGCGTCAGGTTGACAAAGATATCACTGAGGTTAAAGATAGGATAAAGGCCGCTTTAAAGATGCTGGGTAAAAAGTAGATTCATGGAAATAAAAGAAATTATCCATAAAGAGGTATTAAATGAATTTATTGGTTCACAAAAGATGAGTCAATTTTTGCAATCATGGGAGTGGGGTGAATTTCAAAAAAGCTTAGACCGTCAGATTTGGCGCCTAGGTGTTTTTGAAGGTGATAACTTAGTTGGCAGTGCCTTAGTTATTAAGCAAACCTTGCCTATGGGCAAGTGTTATTTATACTGCCCGCGAGGCCCGGTGGGAGATAATCAAGATGTTTTCAAGGAATTAGAATTTAAAATTGCTTCATTGGGTAAAGAACAAAGCGCTTTATTTGTAAAGATTGAACCGCCGATTGAAAAAAAGAATCGGCAGTTTTTTAAAGACGTTATCAGTGGGTTTAACAGTAAGCCGGCTGATTTTGTCCAGCCGCAGGATAGCTGGTATATGGATTTATCGCAATCCGAGGACGAATTGTTGCAGGCTATGCATCACAAGACACGATATAACATTCGTTTAGCAGAAAAAAAAGGTGTAACTGTAAGAATTTCTGGAGCAGAAGATTTGGATAAATTCTGGCAGCTGAATTTAGCTACTAGCAGGCGTGATCAATTTTCTGCTCATTCAAAAAATTATTACCAAAAAATGCTGGAGACTCTGAGCGGCTCAGGCTTTATGAAAATGTTTATCGCAGAATATAAAGGCCAGTCGATCGCCGCTAATTTGGTCACATTTTTCGGTGATACAGTAACTTATGTTCATGGCGCTTCTGCTGACGAACAGCGTAATGTTATGGCGCCGCAGTTATTGCAGTGGCGTCAGATTCAGGAAGCAAAAAGGCAGGGATTTAGGCATTACGATTTTTGGGGCGTAGCGCCGGAGGGTGCAGCCAAAGAACAAGCCTGGTCTGGTATCACGCGCTTTAAGCAAGGCTTTGGCGGGCAGGGAATGTCTTATGTTGGAACCTATGATTTGATAATAAATCCTGGCTGGTATAAATTATATAAATTAGCTAAAACAATTAATTTATAAAAGAATGTTGGTCATTGACGAGACAAGTGT
>JAHIVO010000068.1 GCA_018816445.1 Patescibacteria group bacterium | reverse complement strand
ATAAAATTATCAATAAACAGTTTCCAGCCTTTTTCTGTAGGAATACGGCCAGCTGATGTATGAGGCTGGTATATATACCCTTCTTTTTCCAAACACACCATTTCATTGCGTATAGTTGCCGGAGATAGCTTAAAATCGTGGTTATCCACAATGGTTTTTGAGGCTACAGTATTGCCAGTCTCAATATGCTCATTGATTATTGCGCTAAGTAAAGCATTTTTTCGGTCTTTCATAAGGGTGTACAGGTATTATAAATCAATTAGCACTCTCCAGTCAAGAGTGCTAATTTCGGATATTTTAAAAATTCTCTTCTAATAATCAATAATCTGAACGTCTTGACCTTCACATTGGACTGTTTCGCGCTTTAGCTCTAATATATGTTGTCTAATATTATATTCATAATCCATTACTGAACTACACCCAGAATCTACGCCAGTCCCTTTTATAGGAATTATTTGGCCTTGCCGTTTTCCAAAATCCGTAGCAGATACGAGACACTCCTTACCTTGAAATATTTCTTCAGCTTTCCAAACCCCATTATCATAGCCAATAAAATATTTATATACATGAATGCCTTCACAATCATCTCCAGTTACAAGTAAAATTATCATCTTTCCATCAAGTGATAAGCAAGCATCTACAATATCTTCTATTGTATATGTTTCCTCATACTTATTAATCCATTCTTCCATATTTGAGAACCACGTATTACTTTGATACCCTCCAATACCTTTGCACGAATCAAAAACAATTTCGGTTATCAAATTATCTGGTTCATCAAATTCGTTTTGCTGTGCTTCAACTGACATTCTAAAATCTACTGATTGCCCTGTATCAAAAGATATTGCCGGGAGTTCATTTGATATATCCCATTTGTTCAGATATGCATAATCCGGATAACCTATTTCCTCTTCAGTATTGTATGGCAACTGCTTAACATAACGGATTGGGAATGGAACGCTATCAAAGGAAAATAAATACACATCAAGCAACTCTTCTGAAGATTTTCCATATAGTACAAACCACTTCCCATCCGGACTAATGTCATTTTTGGGATTACATACGATATCAGGGTCAAAGGTATACGAACCCTCACCTCCGATAGATTGATATGTGCCAATCTCAAGGTCTGCATAATTTAAAACTGAATACGATCCGCATCCCTCTCCGCCAGGTGCCCATATAAATCGGCTGCTAGTACTATCCCATGCTGTTCTCCCTAAAGTTCGAATTCCTGCAATTGGCAAAAAATCGCTCAGCGGATCATCTTCCTCAAATGTATTTGTTTTTACGTCATAAACTAACCCATGCGATCGATATGGTTCCTGCCAAACCATCCCCGGCTGGAAAGACTGGCTACTAATATCGTACTCTCCGATATCAATTAACATCTTTTCTTCAATTGCTGATACAATAGCTCCAATTACTTTTTCAAATCTCTCTTTGCCAGATTGAAGTGAAATAGCAGGTAAAGTAACAAATTGCTGATTGTCATACAGAAATAAAATAAATTCGGGGTCAGTACCACCTTCGTAGGCTATTGGTTCTCCACTCCACCCTGCCGGCGGCGTGTATGTATATAATGGGCCTCTTTTCCAAAATAAAATGCCATGAGGTGTGACCTGATACCAATAGTCGATCAGATCAAACGATGGTGTAAAAATTGCTCGTTCAAGATCTCCTAACAAATAATAAATATACCCAAGTTTAGTATCAATGCGAAAATTATTCCAATTAGTAAAATCTACTTGATCTTTTACAGTAGTAAGCTGATATTCAGTTATTGTATCTGAAGTAACCGAAATACTTCCAATAATCCTCTTTAGATCGCTGATATTTTTATCATACCATTCTTGCGATCCGGCAATTTTTATAACAAAAGTGTATTCGCCCCGGGCAAAATAAATATGCCGTTTGCGCAACACAGAATCATTAAAACCATCCATGTAATAATCTATAATATTACACGGCATTTCACCGACTAGTCCATCCCATTCTTCAATGCGGATAAAGCTATTGCTTTGTTCAAAACTCTTACGATATTTTTCAATATAATCTGTCGGTTTAAAATTTCCCGGTGATAACCATGTCACTCGTACTTCATTAATCCTATAGTTTTCATCCCCGTAATCACTTGAGGTAATAATATCTTTACCGCCTCGAATTGTCTTGTCAGGCCAAACAAACGTTTCCCAATCAAGCGGAATCTGCATTTCAAATCCAATACTTTCATTAATAAAAGAAATCTGCTCCCAAACTACGTTGTCCGGTTCGTCGTTGGTAATACTATATTCATTACTAACCCAATGATCTTCCTCACAGGAAATCTCAGAACAAAATATATAATTACTGTCATCACATTCACATTGCGCGTTACTTTGTATTCCACAACGGCGTGCAATTTCAATTTCAGTAATACAGTTACAGGTACTTATTGCATAACAATCCTCTCTTAAAGCACATGCTTCAGCAGTAAGCTGCTCGCACTCCTCTGTAATATTCTCAAGCTTTTCAATATTATTACTGCTAATATTCTCCTGCTCATTAGTTTGTACAAAATAGATAAATACCCCAACGCCAATAACTAAAATTACCAAGATTATAATGAGGATTGGTATTGTTTTTGATTGATTTTGCATAAAATTTATTAAAATTAATAAAAATCAAGAGTGCTAATTTTGAGTAATTTATTTTTTTCATTACTCAATAAATTGAAAGCTCGAAAGTAGTTGATCAATGGCATCGCCTGTTTCCTGATTGCCGTTAAATGATCTAATTATATAGCTCGTCCCATCTTTAGTGAAAAATATTTTTTGTAAAGGCATAGCCTGTCCATCTTCATCTACGTATACAATTTTCTTTGTCTTATATAAATCTGCTACAGTGATATGATCTTCTTCGGATTTTATTGTAACCGTTGAAACTGAGGTTGTGTCATTAATTTCCTGCTCATTAGACCAGTTGTCCCGAATCATCAGCATTGGATAAAGTTCAGAAGTTCTGTAATTCCAATTAAAAACAATTGTATATATGCCTTGGTCATCCAAACCTGTAGGTTTTTCATTAATAGTCCAAATTTCCGGATACTTAAAACTAAACCCATACTCTTCATTCTCGTACGTCAGCCAATCACTCGTTTCTACGGCACCCGAAAGTGATTGAAATGACGAGCAGGCGTGATCGAATATATCCTGATACTGCGACCAGCTATCCAATTCACTGGATAAATATATTTCATATACCTCATCATCTGCCTGGATATAGCAGTATGCGTGTTTGAATACCTCTTTCATCTCGGCTATAACCACTTTACGCTCAGAATTCGAATAATCCGATTCTGATTCAATAATATCCTCATGGCTTCTGACTAATTCTTGCTTATGTTCCGTGACCCACTCGCCCAGTGTAACATTAGGATTACTATAAAAACTAACAGTTAACGCATCAGCCGCAATGCCCTGCTTATCGTATACGGTGATAAAAGACCTGCGCTCCTCGTTATGCGCGGGCTGCTTGACCACCTGCCAATCGGTCGGCACTTCTAGAGAGAAATTATGCTGCCCTGATGAATAATTAACCATTTGCCAATCTGTTATGCCTACAGAAGTTGTATTGGTATCTAAATTTATATTAGCAGCAATAGCGATATTGCTATTAACTATTTGCGTAATCGGCGCTTCATAGGTTACGGCCGCATATATTCCTATTCCAATAACTAAAATTACCAAGATTATAATGAGGATTGGTATTGTTTTTGATTGATTTTGCATAATAAATAAAATTAATTACTCACAATCATTCTGGCAATTTTCCAACAGATAAAACGGCGGACTGCTGCAGCCAGGACCAAAATCGCCACTCTGCACACATTTCCCCTGTCCTAAATCATAGTAATAACTTTCTATCACTGTACCAGCACAATCGCTATTTTCATCCGGCTGCCACTGGCATAATAATTTATTATTAATTGGCTCTTCATCACAATCTAAATCTGTGCAAACAGCAAAGCCTCCCCTATCACAAACGCAAAGATTATCTTGCTCAAGATCACATTTCTGGTGCCAGTATTGCTCAGTGGTGCAATTACAAATATCAACCGGCAAACAATCAGTCCGCCCTACACATTCTGTCTTAGTTATTACATCATTACAATCCTTAATGCTTACCGTGTTGGTATCTGTAGTTGACGTGTTTGAATTTGTGGTGGTATTGGTATTTGTATCACATACTAAATCCTGACAACCTGCAAAATTATTTCCCAGGCAGGTCGCGCATACTGGAAGATCCTGGCCACACTTTTCCATTCTATCACTGGCTGTTGCACAAAGACACTCATCATCAATGATATTACAATCCTGCCGTGCTTTACATTCTTCATAGTTATCAATATCACTGCAATCTTTAACACTTACGCTATTTGTATTAGTAGTAGCTGTATTTGTGGTCATAGTATTAGTATTACTTATTTCATCTTCCACCGGCTCCAAAACATACTGGTACGCACCCAAATGCCCAAATCCTACTTCACCATTGCCTTTTATTTTAAACACTCCGCACAAGGTCATTTCCTGCACGCAAGCCTTGGTCCGATCACTATATTCTGGGCACTCATAACGCGGAGTAGCCACATTTATCCAGACTACATTAGTATTATCTGGTAATACTTCTAAGCTGGTAAAACCATTTTCATCCTCATTAAATGTTGCCCCCATAGCTGAAAATTCAAATGAGGCTTGGTAATAGCCAGTTAAGCACACTTTTTGATTATGATATTTTTCCGGATCAGCAAAAGCTTCTAAAACATCAATTGCACTGCCAGAGACCTGATTTATGTTTTGTTTAGTTACGTTATTGGTATTATTTACAACGGTATTTGTACTATCTTTTAGAAACATAAAATACACAGCAATTGCGAGTCCGATAACTACAATCCCAATAATGCCGACCCAAAGGGTACGTTTGGCTTTTTTTACTTGCTGTTGTTGATCTGGGGATAGTTGTTTTTTCATATTAATATTTTAAACAAATTATAAACTATCCATAGTTGTACAATATCCGGGTACGGGAGTTATGTATTGCCCGCATGTTCCAGCTGCGCACTCACTATCTTCAGCACATCTCTGTACTAAGCATATTCCGTCTAAGCAGGGAAAAGCGCCACAATCATTATTGCCTACACATTCTTTATCAGAAAAATATTCAGTATCTGAAATATCAATCTCATCAGATAATTGATTAATTTCAAAACTAGAAATTATACTATTTAAAACCGTAGCCTCAACTGAATCTCCGGCTGAGATGTCATAAACTTTGCCCAAATATGCCACTAAATAATGGATAATTGTCTCACCAAGTACATTTTTTAAAGTAATCTTTTTGCCGGATAAACCAGATATTGTTGTATCTACTTCATCCATAGGTGTATCAGTGTCAACGGACCGATCCGTTAAAATGCTCAACCGGGATGTATGGAAATCACCATTCTCAGCATTTACACTAACATTTAAATAGCTTGTATCAGGTGAATCAATATCAGTAGAGTCAAAAACTACATAATTATCAGTTTGCATCTTTATCAAATAATCTGCGGGATATTTTATAGAATAACCATTTAGTGCATCCTCATAAGTCTGCCAACTTGAAGAGTCAGTCGCGGTTATATCAGTAAATTCCAAGCTTAATATTAACTGCTGGAACTCTTTAAACTCCTGATTATGTTTTTTATCCCCATCAAACCACTCAACTTCAATAACATCGTCATCGTGCGTAAAATTTATTGAAATAACGCCTTGGTACAAACTTGGCGATAAATCAGCCAGGTCCATGCTTAATATATCATCAGTATTAATATTATATTCATCTCCGTATTGTTTTTGCTGGTTTTGCACCAACCATTCATCGACAGATAAACGATCTGGATTATTGCCAATCCAAGAAAAGGTGACTAAAACATTATCCGCGGGTTTTAAATTTGCTATCTCAAAATTTGCGGACAAAATCGGATCTTGAAAATCCTCAAGCATCCAATCAGCCGGATACCTAAAACTAAAACCATATGGTTCATTCTCATATAATAGCCAATCGCTGTTATCAATGCTCGTATTTACATTTATATTCACATTAATATTAGTATCACTTTTACTACCCCCTTGAACAAACATAAAATACACAGCAACAGCAAGTCCAATAACCACAATCCCAACAATGCCAATCCATAGGATATGTTTGGCTCTTTTTACTCGCTGTTGTTGTTCTGGGGTAAATTCTTGTGGCATATTATTTTTCTCCCGCAAGGATCCCTAAAATATCCTGGGCTGAATGTTCGCCCATCGTACCTTCAAAAAACTTAAGCCTGTCAAATTCATGCAATAATATTAATACAAAAATGACAGAACTGCTAAAAGCACCTTTTAAAATTGAGCTCAATATATATTCTTGTGATGGTATGGTGGATACAGTAATGAATAATATTAAAGCCAGGAAATAAACTAGCACCCATTGGAAACGAGGAATCCTTTCTGTATGAAGTGCAACCATATTTTTTCGCACAATCTGTAATGTCTCTAGTGCAGTTAAAACCCGCTGCAACGCTAAATGCTTTAAGCTCGGCAAGGCTTGATCCTTGGTAGTTTTTTCTGACAACTCATGCAATGAAGTTATTGTATTAGATTTGTGGAGAAAATGATAATCCCAGGCTTTGTTAGTTAATATTTTCTGATAATGTTTCTTAATAATTTCCTTGGCCTTGTCCTGGGCCTTTATACTTAAATGGCCGAACTGCCGGAATATTGATGACATCTCACCGTCAAATTTGGCAATTTGATCCCTGATTGCACTATACCTGCTGCCCTGCCGGGAAATAAAAAAACCAGCAAATATAGCAAATAAAAATGTAGAAATTGTGAGAAAAATCTGTGAAGAATTATTAGCGCCAAAAGAAATAAAGTAATAAACAGTAGATAGTACAATAAATAGAATAATTGCTAAATATTTAAGCATATCTTAGATATTAATTATTACTACCTTAATTATAGCAAAAAAAATGAGCTTTATATAATCCCATTGACAAAGAGATGATATGTGCTAGTATTTAATATCAAAAACAAAAACACAAAGGAGCACCTTAAGCATGGGACAAGTACAATCAGTAGATAAGAACCATCCATCAGCAATGGAAATCACGCTGGTTCATCGCCTTAATAACAAAAACAAGGCGACTTACAAAATCAGCCAACCCGCCGTTGACGGTTGGAGGCGTATTGAATCCGGATCAGGCAGAAAATATGAGGGAATAATATTCGGCGGACTGGCCATTTCTGTGCAAATTGATGAGAAAACCGGTAAACTAGCTAGCTTGCTGCCTAATGTTGTTACTGATGACATTAAGGTCGGCGACAGACTTGCGCTCCAGGATAAGTCAGCCAGGTTCCATATTACGCCACTTGCCTGGAAAATCGAACAAATCAAAACCATCGAAGAATAAATCCAGCTTCTTCTTCGATACACGAGTCCACATTGTGGACTCTTTTTTTATTCTGCCTTATTAAAACTCCTTAATCCTCTTTACCGACGGACTATCGTGTAACCGCACGCCGAAAAGTTGGCACGGCAATGGCTAACATCACGGCACCGAAAACAAAAAGAATAAGCACTTCAATCCAGACGGAACTGAAGCCCGCACCCAAAACAATCACCTTACGCAGAGCTGTCGCCTCATAAGTTAATGGAATGACTTTCGAGACATACTGCATCACCTGCGGCATCTGCTGAATTGGAAAAAAAACGCCTGATAAAAACATCATGGGAAATTGAAAAGTCATCATGATAGTCATAGCCGATTCCTGCGCTGAAGCAAGGGCGGAAACTAAAATACCAATCCCCATAAAAGCAAACACGCCAAGGAATAGCAAAACAATCATAATCAGCCAGCTGCCGTACACGTGTACGCCAAATAATACAATAGCGAGGAGCAGTACAATCATGCCTTGGATCATACCGCGGGCTGTCTGAGAAAACGCTTTACCGAGGATAATAGAGAGCCGTGATACCGGGGCAATCAGCAGTCCATCAAGCGTACCGGCCTCACGTTCTCGTGAAACGGACGTGGCGAGGCCCGTCATTACCGACATCATTACGATCATGGCCATGATACCGGGGGCTACAAACTGGAAATAATTCGGCTTGCCGGGAATTAAATTATCAATAGTGGATTGAATCGGCTGAATAATGACCGCCGCGTTTACTTGAGCCAGCTGCGGATTGGCAATAGCCGTAAGTTTAATCATTTCATCAACCTTTGTTTGGGCCACGCTGGTTGAGGTCCTGGCAATAACCTGCTGTAGTACCTGGGTCAAAATTTGTGATATTTGTGGATTTGACTGATCAGGAATAATCGTTACTGAAGCCTGCTGGTTCTCCTGAATTGCTTGGGAGAAATCAGAAGAAATAAAAACACCGCCATTTATTTTCTGCGCTTTAATCGCGTCTTTCAGCGCACCATCATCCGCGAACGTTTTTACGGAAAATATGTTATCACCATTGGATGTCCTCATTTCCGTCAATACCTCGGTCATGGTCGCGCTCATTTGGCCGGTATCCTGATTGGCAATGCCTAAGGGAATATTTTTCAGTGAATTTTCCGTGGGAAAAATAAAACCGGTCATGATCATCATGAAGATGGGCATAATAATGAAAAAAACGAGCTGCATCCGGTCACGGAAAAATTCCAGCAGATCCTTGCGCGCCATCCGAAAACTATCAGTCAGTATTTGAAATATTTTTTTCATGATATTGGTTTGATTATCTAACTCTTGATTTACCGCCAAACATATGAGCACGAGCCGAAGGGATATGCTCATGAGAATCTTCGCGCATGTCCCGTCCAGTTAATCTTAGAAAAACGTCCTCTAATGTAGCGTTGTCTTTTTTAATACTGGCCTTAAGATTTTGTGGCGTGTCCATGGCGATTATCTTCCCGTGATCAATGATGGCGATGTTATCCGACAGCTCGTCGGCTTCCGGCATGATATGCGTAGTCAAAATGACGGTAACGCCATGGGCGTGCAAATCATCTATAAAATTCCTGATGGAACGAGAGGTCTGCGGATCCAAGCCAAGCGTCGGTTCGTCTAAAAATATCACTTCCGGCTCGGTTAAAAGAGCACGAGCTATATTCACTCGCTGCTTCATGCCCGTTGAAAAAGTGCCGGCCATTTTATCCTGCCACTTTTCCATTTCCAAAGCTTTCAGCCATTTAGTCGCCCGGGCAACTACCTCTTGTTTGGGGATATGATAAAGACTACCAAAAAATTTCAGATTTTCCATTGCCGTCAGCCTATCATAAAGAATCAATTTTTCCGCTACTAATCCGATATGCTTACGCACTTCAGACGGACTTTTAACCACGTCTTGGCCGGAGACCAGCGCTTGACCGGAGGTAGGGCGCAGTAGCGTGCAAAGCATTTTGATAGTAGTAGTCTTACCAGCGCCGTTTGGGCCGAGAAAACCGAAAACCTCCCCCTCACGCACCGAAAAAGAGATCCCATCAACCGCGGTTAGGTCCTTGAATTTCTTAGTTAAATTTTTTACTTCAATAATATCTGATGAATCGTTCATTTTTTCTTAGCAATCTTTTTCAGTTTAGTTAGGTTTTGTTGACCGGCACGCACATGCGCCTCATACATTTTGATCATTTCACTGGCGTCCTGCTCGCGAATCAAGCCGATGATTCTTGAATGTTTAGTAAAGACGATTAGTGAATCACCAGGCTTTATATTCAATTTCCGCCGTAGTTTCGCTGGGATGACAATCTGCCCCTGACTGGCTACTGTAACCGAACCATGGATAGTATGACCCATTTCTCGCAATGTCGCTTTACTGATCATATGTAATCTATAGAATATTATATATTTTGTAGTTAGTATATTCTCCTATTATTATTTGTCAAGCCCGTTAGAAATTAGCTAAAAATTAAGATTTAAAGTAAATAAATTTAATTTCTAGCGGGCTCAAGGAATAAAAAAACAGGCAATGTGGATAACCTGTCTCGTTCCCACTTACGACGCTGGTCCGCTCGGTTCATGGTTATTATTCTTCGGAATCTCTCTTAAAAATTTTAAACCTACATTAGAAAGAAAAACTAAGCCAATACCCACTTTAACAAATTCTGCTACACGAAAGACTAGGGTAAAGGCTACACCGACTGAAGCTGGATACTTCAAAGCGTTAAACACCAGCGCCTGACTGGTTTCAAACGAGCCTAATGAGCCCGGAATTGGCAGTAAAAATGAAAGTATCATAAAGACCATCATGACCAGCATCTGCCATAAACCAGCAGGAATATCCAGGGCATTTAAAATAATATAAAACTGCGCCACAATTATTAACCCGCCTAAAAAAGATAACAACAAACCCTTAATGAATAATTTATAGCGGCGGTTAAAAAAAGTAATTATCAGGCTTTCAAAATAAATAAACCTTTCCAGCCAGGGCTTGATTTTCCCAACCCTATCCAAATGGAATATATGCAGCAAGGCTGAAAAGAATCCTTTACCCCGGTACGTCTGCACGAAAAAAAGTACCAAAGCCGTTATTAAGCCAAGTAAAACTGCTGCCAACACCCCTACTGCTTCCCAGGGAATCTCATACTTCAAGACAGCATAAACCATGGCGGCAATTAAAAACGGAATAGGGTAAGTAAAATCTAAGATTTTATCAACAATAATGGAAGCCATACCGTGCGATAAGCGTACTCCCGCTTGCTTTTTTAATAAATATGCCCGCACCGGCTCCCCGCCCACATACAGCCCCGGCGTTAAAAAGCTTACTGCATATCCGACGAATTTTGGTGCCAGCAATTTTCGAAATTTTATATCATCCCCTTGTGCACGTAAAACCAGCTGCCAGCGATATATTATCACAATCATCTGGAACAAACTTAACCCCACTATAATGAAAATTACCGGCCAGGAAAAAGAAGCAAAAGCGTTCTTTATCTCGTCATACCCAATATGATAAATAACGCCGATAAACAGCGCTGCACCCACAACCACAGACAGAATAAATAGCAGGATTTTTTTCATGAAAAATATTACTTATTAAAACAAACAAAAAAAAGAGGGGATTCCTCTTATCATTATATACCAAGGCACTGCTTTATTCAATTATGCTAATCAATTGGGCCAAACCACGACAATAACCTTCTGGCCATTATTAACATCACCGCCATTCCAGTCATGCATTGCTTCCATAACCACCTCGCTATCATAAATATATTCTTCGCCCTTGCGCGTACCCACGTCATTAGTTATAAATATTCCTGGTTTATATCCACGGATCACAAACATATGGTATAATGGCCCGCCATTGCGGAAATTCGGATTGCCCAGCATCTTGCCTGCTGCCGGCACAATTACCGGACGTCCGGCTGCTACATGCTCTTTAATATCATCAACCGTTGGATTATATATTGCTTCTGCCCTATTATACCCCCAGTATTCACGGATAAACTCTGCCGTCTCTTCTGCGGTAGTGTCTTTGTAATCGCCAAAATAATTATTTTCCCAATCAACTAAGGCTAAAATTTCCTGGTCAGCAATCTCTTGAGTAAAAGTTTTACTCTGATAATAATAATGCACATTCAGGGCAGAGGCTTCTTCACAAGCCTCTTGATATGGATAATCCCAGTTTGCATAAGGAGATTGTGTAGTAAACGGCACATCAAGATTAAACTCATCTGGAATAACTACCGGCTCTGGTTCTTTATTAACATTGCTAATGTCGCTGTTTGTATTTTCATTAACAGAATCGCTGGGATTAGAATTATTCATAATAATATCCTGGAAAGTAATCGGTTCTGGGGTCGGTTCTGCCATCCACTCCTCCCATAAATCCAAAATATCCGACCTGAACATATAAGCCAGGCCAGCCAGTATAATGACCACTATTGCTGTTTGAAATAGTATTGAACGTGTTTTCATAATAAGTTAGCAGTATATATCAAATCACCT
>JAHIVO010000085.1 GCA_018816445.1 Patescibacteria group bacterium | reverse complement strand
TAATAACTGGGGCGAGATATATCTGAGAGACCCATTCTTCAAATTTTCTTGGGCCTGCTCATCAGTCACATCTATCTTCGCCCAGAGATGCCAAGAGCCATTCTTCAGCGTCTGCCATAGTTTAAGAATCCACCCTATGGCATGGCCTTTCTCTGGCTTATGTTCAAGATCAACTGGAAGCCGGTCGCCAACTACGGCATCCTCAAAGTTTTTCTGGAATACATCTAAATCGCTTTTCTCTATCTCGAGTACGCCATCCGGCGCCTCGGGATGAGTCCACTTTCCCTCCCGCAAAATCTCAATGTCTATGAGATGTTTCTTGCTTAACCTGATATCCCTGGGGATAAGGAAGCCAAACCTAAACTCCTTCAATAGCTCATTCCCTTCAACCAAGTGGAATTCCGGCAGGTCTTTGTCTAGCTTCTTGTAATAGACGGCCAAAACATTATAACAGTCCCTTTTATATCGGTCAGGAATATCAATCGGGGTTCTGGCCCCCATCAAGGCTGCCATAGCGGTAGACACGCCCCCCCAGGTCGCTCTCAGTCTTCCGTTTATCACATCGCAGAAGGGCAGCTTATAAGATCCAAAGTTTTTGACATCCTCACTACGAAATAGAAAGCCTCGTTTATAGCTTTCCCAGTTGATTTTGTCCTTGTCTCCTGATCCATCTGAACTCGCAAATTTTCTCATCCTCTCAACTGCAGCATCTCCATCCCACTCATACCTTTCGTCAACTGGTAAGGTCTTGCTGCCTACTACCGTTAAATCAATGAGTTCAGTTGCTGCTGGCTCGAAATCTCCCTCTTTCAAATCACAATGATTCTTGGCGGCCTGAACAGTCCAAATTTCCTTGTCATAACGGTACGCCTGTTCGGCCCAATCTGACTTTCCTTCGGGGCGCTTCTTATATTGGCAGGTTAAAACAGAATATTCCTTGCCATCTGATTCCCTTATAGTCCTGCGACAAGTCTTAAATAAGGCCGGATCTTTGAGTCGGCAACTATGTTCATTTGGATAAGGTAACAGAATATTCCTTGCCATATGTCTTCACCTCCTTAGCTTTCAGTCTCCTCAATTAAATAAAGACTATTTTTCTGGAAAGGAAAATTAGCAATCAGAAGCTCCTTATCGACATGAGAACTTAATTGATTGAAACTTCGTCTAACTGATACATTCTTGTAATTATATTTCTTAGCTAATTCAAGGGATTGCGGCTTTTTAGGCAGGGAGAGAATCCATTTTCCCCGGATGCCTTTGATGGCCTTGGCTAAGTCATCAACGGTCAAGCCAGTCTCATAGCTTCCCTTCTGCTCAGGATATGGGGGATCGAAATAAAAGAAGGTATTAGTTGAGTCGTATTGCTTTATCATATTTCTGAAATCCTGATTATAGATGTGAACACCTTTAAGGTGATCGTGGGCTGGAACAAGACTATTAATCCGATGGATCAGATTATCAGTTGGTCTCCCTCCTTCCGTAGAAGTGGATGTGCGATTTCCCCCAAATGAGAAATATTGCAGATATATAAATCGATAGAATCGCTCAAGCCTACTCGCGGGTTTTCGATTCTTGAGTCTCATGAAATAACCTTTGCTATGCGTGAGTTTGCGCTTTTTAAGATTGGCAATTATTTCTGGAGTTATTCCTTGTATGAATTTGAAAGCGAAAATAATCTCTTTATCAAGATCATTAAGCACTTCGACTTCGCTTGCCTTTTTCTTATAGAACACAGCCCCGCCTCCGACAAACGGTTCAACATAAGTTTTATGCTGAGGCATATATGAGACAATAGTTTCCGCTAAAAGTCTCTTCCCACTAGGCGACCCAAACGCTGGCTTTATTCCTAAGTCCAGCGCATCTCCCATGTAGTAGGTTGGCTCCACATCAATGCCATAAATCACATGAAGCAAACTGCCATTTTCAAACATATGCACCGCGATTTTTGTCCACTCCTGGCAGATCTTGTCCAGCTCATCTTCATCAGGTATCTCCCGCCCCCGTCTGGTAAACTCATTGTTCACTATAATATTGCGGTTGATGGCATC
>JAHIVO010000012.1 GCA_018816445.1 Patescibacteria group bacterium | reverse complement strand
GAAGCTAATGACATTATCGTCAAACCATTAGTCCGCGATGAGCCAGAACAACCGGCTGATGTCATTATCATCCTGGGCGGTGGAGTAGTCACTCATTTAAAAATACTGCCCTGGGGTGTGCAGGAAAGGGTTCAGCGAGGCGTTGAATTATATGAGGCAGGTTATGCAGATAAAATTATTTTAACCGGCGGACAAGTTAAGGGACAGACTTACACAGAGAGTCAGATTATGCGTGAGTATATAGAATTTTTCGGAGTTGATAGGCATGACATTATTGAGGAAAACCAGGCAAGAGACACCCATCAAAATGCCTCATATAGCCACCAGATTATGCAGAAGCATGGTTTTGAACGAGCTTTGGTGGTTACTTCCGATTTCCACTCCCAGCGAGCCTGCCGGGTGTTTGATAAACAGGGCATTAATAATGTTTGCATTGCAGCTTTTGAGAGTGAATCTTTTAAGGGTAATGCCTTTAGAAATATCATGGATTTTCGTTCAATAATTCGCGATTATCTGGCAACTTTTTATTATCTGATTAGAGGTTGGGTTTGATACCCAGGCTCTTCTAGGATGTTCTCCCTCAACAAGTTGAGGCATCCTTGAGGGAAAAAAACTATCCAAGCAGAGAGGGACGCCCAAACTTGTTTGGGGCATATGTTCAATTAATTAATTTTCATGGTGTTTAAACCATTTCATCCGCCACACATTTATTTAGATAATACGATTTATTTTATTACTGCTCGAACAAGAGATAAATGGAAATATTTTAATACTGATCGTAGAAAGTTGTTGATAAATAACATTTTAAAGTCTGTAATTAAACAGTACGACCTTCAGTTATATGCATGGGTGATATTAGCCAACCATTATCACCTCTTAATTAAAATTAAGAGTAATAATCAGCTAATTAGATTTATTAAAAGTTTTCACGGTCAAAGCGCCATTTCATTAAATAAAATTGATAAAATACCTGGCAGAAAGATATGGGTCAATTATTGGGATCACTGTATTCGTGATGAAAAAGATTTTTGGAGACATTTTAATTATATTCATCATAATCCAGTCAAGCATAAATGTGTTACGCTAATAAATGATTATAAATTTTCTAGTTATAGAGAGTATTTAGAAAAGAATGGGGAGGAATGGCTCGGAAGTTGTTTTAGATTATACCCAATAATTGATTTTACTCCACAGGATTTATAATCTCCTCAACAAGTTGAGGCATCCTGGAATGGTGGGAGGTATTCAAATGCAGGACGCCCAAACTTGTTTGGGGTGCATAATCCGTTTGGGTATTAACAGTTTATAATGTATGATGAATAATGAATAATTTATAATTTAAAATGAAGTTAACTACGAGTCAGAATAAAAAGATTGAAGCATGGGCCAAGCGAATGTATAGGAAAAATAATGATCCGTATCATAATTTTGGACACGCCTTTTTTGTTTCTAAAATGGCCGCTTATATTGCTAAAAAAGAAGGCGCAAAGGTTGAAGTTTGCCGGGTAGCTGGACTGTTGCATGACTTAGCGCCGAAGACAAGAGGCAAACCGCATGGTGAAAAATCTGCGATTTTAGTTAGAAAATATTTGACGGGATTAAAGCTTAATAATGTTCTGATCAATGATGCATGTATGGCCATTGAATTCCATGATAGCGCACGCCGTCATTTAGCTAAAACCTTAGAAGGTAAGATTATATTTGAGGCTGATAAGCTGGATTGTTTTGGTCCGGTTGGTTTAATACGTGAATACGGCGATTTGTTAAAAATTGGATTTAGCCATGATAGAGCATTAAATACCACTCTGGATTATCTAAAAAATAATAATCCTAAGTATTCTACTAAAACAGGTAATAAAATTAAAAATGAATTAAGGAAATTTAATAAGTATTTTTTAAGAGTGTATAATAAATACCATAGATAAATTGAATGAACAAGACCATTGCCGTTGATATAGTACTATTGCCACCTAAGGAAATTTGGGAGTGGGCAGTGCAGTTAAGTAAAGAAATTGGTTCAAATTCAGAAAGAGCAGAATTTTTAGATAATACACACTTGCCGCATATAACACTTGTACAGGCATATGTTAAACAGGATGATTCTGAGAAAATTAATCATACTATTGAGGAAATTTTAAAACATTTCTCCACCCTATCTCTTATTGTTGAAGAGATAATATCAGAAGGCAGCTGGGTTGCATTTAGGATTAATAAAACGGAAGAATTAATGAAATTACATATTAATCTGGTTGATGCAATTCAGGAGTATGAACAAGATTTAAGTAGAGATGCGTTCATTTTAGACTCAGGGGAAAAAGTTACTGATTTTGCCGTTAATTGGGTGAATAATTTTAGGAAGAATGTTAGTTATAATAATTTTATTCCTCATATCACACTTGGTAAGAATTATGAACCCGAGCAGATGAAACCTAAGAATTTTACTGTAGATCGGCTGGCAGTTTGCCATTTAGGAAATCATTGCACCTGTCGCAAGATTTTAAAAGAGTGGCGGTTAAGTGAGTAATTTGAGTAAAAATTGCCTATAAATATGGAGCAGGACAATAAATTATCAAAGGGCGTTAAATATGCTCTATATTTTTTTTGTGGAATGGGAGCAGTATTAGTCTATATTAGTACCAGAAAATACGGGATAGGGTTATCACCTGATTCTGTAAATTATTTGGCTGCTGCACGCAGTTTAGCAGCTGGTCAGGGCTGGTTGGATTTTAGCGGGGAATATTTCACTTTATGGCCGCCATTATATCCAGTTATTATGGCATTTTTTATACTGATTAATTTAGAACCTCTGGAGGCTATGGTTGTATTAAATATTATGATATTTGCGGCCACAATATATATTTCAACAAAATTATTTAGTCGGGTTATTAAATCAAAAGCATTATTGATTTTAGGAATTTTTGCCATATCAACTGCTCCGGTCTTGTTAGAAAATTATAAAATGGCCTGGACTGAACCCTTGTTTATTTTATTAGTGCTGTTATTTATTAATTTTTTAATAAAGTATATTAAAGAAAAAAATTGGAAATATCTACTGGTCATGGCAATAGTATCAGCCTTAGTTTGTATCCAGCGCTATATTGGGGTGGCGGTAGTTTTAACCGGCTTGTTTTTTATAATTTTTCCTTTAATTAAACAGGGCCAAAAACAAATAATTAAACATGGATTTGTATATTTGGCCATCGCTCTGGCCCCGTTGCTTATTTGGCTAGGACGAAACTATTATTTAACATCTAGTTTAGCCGGTACAAGAATGGATTCCCCATTCGGACTATTGATAAATATTGGTACATACTTAGATGCGGTTTCTTCCTGGCTGGTAGTCGGCTGGAGCGCTTTTTCACCATTTAAAGTATTAATTTTCTTAAGCTTAGTTTTAGTTTTAATATTGGCCACAATTTTATTGCGCAGTCGATATAAAAATATAGCACCCAATCGTCAGAGTATAAAACCGCTGGTAATATATACCATTTTTTATACATTAGTAGTTTTTATACTTACCATCCAAGGGACGTGGCAATATGTTGATGGACGTTATTTATCACCTATTTATGTGTTAATGTTGTGTTTTTTTCTAGTTGGCGTAGAAAATTTGTTATTGTTAATAAAAAGTAAAAAAATTAAGCCAAGATTACAATATTTGGTTATCTGCTTTGTAGCATTATTATTTATGTTTTCATTTATTAAATCAGTAAGCCTGGTAAATACTTGGTATATGTACGGCGCTGGTTGGTATAGAGATAAAAACTGGCAGGAATCATCCTTTATCAAATCCCTGAAAAATTACGATTTTGATGGTAATATATACAGTAATGATCCGCGGGGAGCCTATTTTTTATTGGACCAGTATGCTTTTTTTAGTCCTAGGGTTGATGCTGATTTTAGCCTTCCAGAAAACCAGGCCAAACCAAATTATTTAATCTGGTTTGATATAACGAATCAGCCCTATGTACATAATTTCGATTATGTAGACGCAAATTATAACTTGCAGGAAGTTTTTCGAGGGCCTTATTATGATAATGAAATTACCGGTATCGTGTATAAATTTTGGTAATGCTCTTAATAGTGATATAATAAGATCATTGCTTTTACAAAATTTTATTTATTTATCAAATTATATGAAAATAGGAATTATTTCTGACACCCACGATAATGTGCCTAATATGGAAAAGGCGCTAAAGTGGATGAACGAGAATGGCGTAGAGCAATTAATCCACTGCGGTGATTTATGTGCACCGTCGTTATTAGTCAAATTTTTAGCGCCGGGATTTACCGGGCCAATCCATATGATCTTTGGTAATGTTGAGGATCGTGATTTAACACCTCAGAAAGCAGCTGAATTCAAGCATATAAAGCATTATGGTGATCAGGGAGAAGTAGAAATTGATAATAAAAAAATTGCT
>JAHIVO010000001.1 GCA_018816445.1 Patescibacteria group bacterium | reverse complement strand
CAAACAGTGCACAATTAACTCTTACCGGTACATTATGGGTTGAGGGAAATATTGAAATGTCTAATAATGCAATTATCTCTCTAGATCCTGGGTACGGCAATAATAGCGGTTTAATAATAACGGATGGCAAAATTACTGTTTATAATAACTGTACCTTTTTTGGTTCTGGAGATGAAGGTAGTTATATAATGTTTTTATCAACCAATAATTCAATTGATAGCGGCTCACCTGCTATCCATGTGAATAACAATGCGGAAACTGTAATTTTTTATGCCAGTGATGGAATGATAAAAGTAGATAATAATGCCATACTTAAAGAAGCTACTGGATATAAAATGCATTTAAATAACAACGCCTCTGTTGTTTATGAATCCGGCTTGGCCAGTGCTAGTTTTTCTGATGGACCAGGAGGAATCTGGGTTATTGAAAATTTAACCTGGCAGGAAATTGAATAAATATGCTTAAATACATTCCATTTAAAAATCCTATTGGACTTGATATCAGCGATTATAAAATCCGTTTCTTTCAGATAAAAAATAAAAGGGGCACAAAAGTTAAAGTACAATCTTTTGGGGAAATTGATGTACCTGAAAATTATATTCAAATGGGCGAGATTATAAATGAAAAAGGTGCAATCAATCTTCTGAAAACAATGCTGTCAAATCCAGCTTTTGGAAAAACTGATTCCAATTATGTGCAATCATCTTTACCTGACAAAAAGACTTTTATCAAAACAATTGCTATACCTAAAGTACCAGAGAATGAACTGCAGGGAGCAATTCAATGGGGCATTGAACAAAATATACCCATTACATTGGATCAGGTATATTTTGACTGGCATATATTGCCGCAAAAAAATAATGAAAAAATTTGGGTTACAGTATCCGTAGCTCCAAAAGAAATTGTTGAATCTTATGGCAGGATATTGAAAGAGGTCAATTTAATTCCTATCAGTTTTGAGAATGAATCGGTAGCTATTGCCAGATGCTTGATAAATCAACAAAACAATATGAAGCAATCTTGTTTAATAATAGATTTAGGGAAAAGCCGAACCAACGTAATAGTTTATGCCGGAGGCACAATCCAGTATAATTCTACTATTGATATTGGCGGACAGGAAATGACAAAAATCATTGCTAAGTCAATCAAACTTGATATCAAGGACGCTGAAAAAGCAAAAGTTATCTGCGGTTTAAATGACAACAAAGCCCGTGGTCAGATAAAAAAAATTCTTGAACCTGCTATTAACAGGCTAATAAATAAAGCTATTGAAAATATTGAATATTATGAAAATTACATGGACAGCAACAATAGTAAAATAGATAAAGTAATTATTACCGGCAGTGTCAGTAGAATGGATGGATTGCCTAGATACTTAGAAAAAAAACTCAAAAGAACTGTATCTGTCGGCAATCCCTGGACAAATTGTACTGCTACAAATTATAAAAACTGGAAAACTGATTTCCTTCCTTACAGCACAGTTATCGGGTTATCTTTAAAGGATAGCAATATTATATGATTTCATTTAACTTACTAGGCCATGAGGAGAAAAATAGTTTACGCAAATTAAAAGTATACTATATTATTAAGCATATTTCTTTTTTAGCCATAAGCTTAGTATTAATCATATCTATCACCCTTTATTTTAATTATTTACTACTTAATAATGAAAATGAATCCTTAGATGAAAATATTGAAGGGGAAATTAGCCTACTTGAACAAGAAAAGATAACCTCTATTGAAGATACTATCGAGGAATTGAATCAGCAGCTGGTCTTAATTGAAGGCATCCAGGCTGAATACATAGAGTGGTCCGGATTTATTGATAAATCTTCATCAATAATCCCGGATGGAATAGTATTATCTAGCATAAAATTTGATGCCATAAATAAAAAATTTACAATTTCCGGAAAAGCACTAACCAGAGAAAATCTACTTGAATTGAATGAAAATTTTGAAAATTTTGTATTCTTTACAAAAATCGTATCTCCAATTTCCAATTTGATAAAAAAAGAAAATATTGATTTTCAAATACTTGGCGAATTTACCGAAAAATTTTATGATCAAACTTAATAATTCAAAAAAAATACTAATTTTAAGTGGTATAATTGGAGTTTTAATAATTGCTATAATAATTTTTGGATTGTTCCCATTATACAGCAGTATCAATCTGCTCGATGAAAAGATTTACGATAAAAGAGTAAAGCTTGCAATTTATGAACAACAGCGTCAAAACATAGAATCAACTAGAGATGATTATTTTCAAATAAAAAGTGATGCTGATACAATTGCAAAAGTATTCATTGACAAGAACAATTTCCTAAATCTGATTTCAACACTGGAAAACTTAGCAACCGATAATCAAGTGACGCAGAATATTAATTTAAATATCTCAAGTCAATCAGATATTAAGGATAAAATTTCAATTACTTTAAATACTAAAGGAAATTGGCAAAATTTTTCAAAATATCTGGTTAATATAGAAAATCTTGATTTCTATGTTAATATCTACGACTTATCAATAAACCGTTCAGGAGATGATATTGAGGCCGTTCTTATTGCTTATATCTATACACAATAAACAAATGAAGCCTGAAAGCATTCTCAAAAAAATAACCAAAGTAATTAAGAATAATTTGAAATTAATTGTTTATCTAATTTCTTTAATAATTATCGCCTGGTTTGCCTACTATAACTATAATACTTTGTATTCTAATATAATTGCTCAAAAAGAAATTGATAAAAGTGAGATTATTGCAAAAAAACAAAAAGTCAACATAGATTTATTAAATAAAATTAATACTAACATTATTGAAAAGAAAGAGAGCTTAGAGCAATATAATCAGGAAATCTTAAGTCCTTTTAAATAATTTAGAGAATTATCTTGACAATCTTCCTGCATTAGTTTAAGATAATAATCAAATAATTTATAAATAATTGATATAATTTAACTATGGCACACGTAAAAGGCACCGGAACAACCAGTTTAGGCCGGGATAGTCAATCAAAAAGACTAGGTGTAAAATTGTTCGCTGGTCAAACAACCAATATTGGCAGTATTATAGTACGACAGCGAGGCACAAAATTCAAGCCTGGCAAAAATGTAAAACTTGGCAGAAATGATACAATATTTGCTACATGTAAGGGTAAAGTTGAATTTATTAACAAAAAAGTACGGAAGTACAATGGCAAGCTTACGCCTACAATGTTTGTAAATGTAATTCCCTTTTAAATATTATATTAAAAAAATCGTCACTTAATAAGACGGTTTTTTGTTATGAAAATTATTTTTGGCAGACTTTAACGAATTCTATTAAAAGTGGATGCGGCTTTAGAGGTTTAGACTTATATTCCGGGTGACCTTGGGTAGCAATAAAAAATGGATGCATTGTTTTGGGTAATTCTATCATTTCAACGAAAAAATCATCAGCTGAAGTACCGGAAATGATCATTCCTTTTTCCTCTAATACAGACCTATATTTATTATTGAATTCATAACGATGGCGATGACGTTCGGATATTTTTACATTCCCTTTAGCCGTAATCTTTTCTCTTGTTTTTTTGTTGTCTGATATCACTTCGCCAGCTTCATATTTTAAGTATATTGAAGCAGCTAAACTCTTTTCAAATAAATAACAATTATAAGCACCTAAACGCATTGAGGTTCCCTTGCCTTTAATGGTTTGATATTTGCTGCTCATTGGTATGCTATGAATAATGGGATTTTTTGTATTAGGATCAATTTCTTCAGAATTAGCGTCTTTTAAGCCAACAACATTTCTGGCGAATTCAACACAAGCCAATTGCATACCATAACACAAACCCAGATAAGGGATTTTCTTTTCCCGAGCATATTTTATTGTCATGATTTTTCCTTCAACTCCCCTATTGCCCCAGCCTATTGGCACTATAATTCCATCTGGCTTGCCTAAAATTTTTATTCCTTTATTTTCAATAGCTTCAGTGCTAATGACTTTTAAATCCAAGCCAACATTGTGAAACCAGCAGGCGTGTTTAATTGATTCTATTAAAGCGGCATATGTATCATACAATCCGTAATCTGTAGCACTATAATATTTTCCAGCAATGATAATTTCTACACTTTTTTTCTTTTTTGATTTAACTTTATTAATAAGTTTTTTCCATTCACCCAGATGTGGTTGACGATAATTTAATTTAAAGAACTTTAATATATTTCTATCAAAATTTTGCTTTGCAAAAATCAAGGGTAATTCATAAATACTATCTAAGTCAGGGGCCATAATGACATTATCCCCCGAGACATTACATTTTAAACCTAGTAAATAACGCCGTCTCTTATCTAGCTCTGCCTCGCTGCGTAGGACCAGGAATTCCGGCATAATACCCATACTCATGACAGTTCTCATTGATAACTGTGTAGGCATGGTTTTAGGTTCCCCAATGTGCTTAGGCATCGGCACATAGCTGACATGGATGTTTAACACGCGACCAGGCATTTTTGCTTTCATAATCCGGCACGATTCATAATAAAGCATATTTTGATATTCACCGGCTGTGCCGCCTAATTCAATAATAATAATGTCACTGCCTTCACCAGCCTGCTTAATCCTTCTGCTGATTTCATCAACCACATGCGGGATAGCCTCAACATCTTCGCCGTTATAGCCAAAAGATCTTTCTCTATCAATAACAGTCTTGTATATTTGCCCGGTAGTTGTAAAATTTTTCTGGCCCATTTCCTGATTTAAAAATCTTTCGTATGTTCCCAGGTCCATATCAGCCTCTAAGCCGTCCTCACATAAAAAAGGATCTCCGTGTTCAACGGGATTAATAGTGCCTGAATCAATATTCAGATAATTCTCACACTTGATAACGCTTACTTTATAGCCACGATTTTGAAGCAAGTACGCTAAAGAAGCAGCCGCTACCCCCTTGCCCAAGCCGGATAATACCCCGCCTGAAACAAATATATACTTGCATTCTTTAGGTGTCATGATTATTTATAATTACTTTTATCTTATACTCTTTATTATTTACCTTAATTATTACATTATGTTCACCAATCTGTTTGATCGGTCTGTTCAGGATAATCATATCCGTTTTTAATGAGGAATTGATCTTATTGTTTATACTTTCTAAAATGTTATTTTTATTAATGCCGCTAAAAAGAGTTCCATCTTCGTTAGCCTTGGCTGATATATTAACGCTGAAATTCTTTAATTGCGAAGCTAGTTTATTGATCTGTACATTTTCATTTTTTTCTTTCTTGTTAATCCTGGCTAGTTCAACCTGAATCTGATGCTTTAAGGCGGGTGTGGCAATAAGAGCAACTTTTTTCCGTAACAGATAATTGCGCGCAAAACCGTCGGAAACATTTTTTAATTCACCTTTATGCCCTACATTCTTTATTTCTGACAATAATATTACTTCCATGGTCATAACTAAAAAACTATTTTAAAATCATTATATATATTTTTATCATTTTCAAGTTTATCAACGATAACTTTAGATACTTTACACGAATTAGGACTGGATTTAAGCCAATTTATTAAATTCTTAATTGATTCATCACTACCGGATATGCAAATTTCAACACTTCCATCGCCTAAATTCTTTACAGTGCCTCGTAACCCTAATTTATCAGCTCTCTCTTTTGTATTATAGCGGAAATTTACACCTTGAACAATACCATAAACTTTAATTAGCCAATATTTTGCCATATTTCTATTGTTTCAATATCTCCAAAGCCTTATCAAGCTGCGGATCCTGATTATTATTAAAGTCTTCTTCTGTGTTGATTATCTCTACATCTGGTATGATCCCCTCATCTTCTATTGAGATTCCATTCGGAGTTAGCCACTTAGCTACGGTAATTTTAAGTGACGAGCCATCAATATATTCCTCAAAATCTTGAACTGAACCCTTGCCAAAAGTCATCTCGCCGACAATTGTTGCTCTATCATAATCCTGCATGGCTCCAGCTACAATTTCTGAAGCCGAAGCGCTCCCTGCATCAACTAAAACTACCATGGGAATATCTTTCAGTTTTGCATTATTGCCTGATTTATATTCTTCTCTACTATCTCCAAAATCCTCAATAACAATCACTTTATCCTCCAAAAATTCACCAGCTACATCAATTGCATTATCAAGGTAACCACCGGGATTGCTTCTTAAATCTAGGACAATACCATTGGGATTTTTTAAAATTATCTCATTAGCTATCTTTTTAAAATCACTATACGTATCACTGTTAAAATGGATCAATTCGATATAAGCAATATTATCATCCAGTATTTCCCAGGTAACACTTTCAACATCTATTATATTTCTGGTTATTGAAATTTCGTTAATTTCATCGTTATTACTTGATAATATTGTCAGTACTACAACTGTTTCCTGTGGGCCACGAATTAAACTAACAGCCATATCCAAGCTCATATCAATTGTATCAAAATCATTAATTTTCAAAATCTTATCTCCAGCTTTCAATCCAGCATTATAAGCCGGAGTATTAGGCAGGGCGGCAATGACAGTAAGTTGGTCATTTTTTATGCCGATTTCTGCTCCAATACCTTCAAAACTGCCGCTTAGTTCTTGTGTAAAATTTTCTGTTTCTTCTGGATCTAAAAATATTGAATATGGGTCACCTAAGCTTCTGATCATGCCTTTTAAGGCACCATAAAATAAATCCTGGTCATTAACCGGCCTATCGACATATTTTTCAGTTACATTATTCCATACTTTTAAAAATAAATTTATATCAATCTCGTCATTATCATCAAATACGCTGGTGGCTTTGTTTATAACATCACCAAAGCTGGCTGAATTCTGCTGATTGGTTTTTTGATCAACACCAGCATAAAAACCAGCAAAAAAACTTATTACTATTAAGAAAAGTACTAAAATAATTATTAAAAATTTTATACCACTTGATTTTCCAGCTTTATAATTTTCCATATTTAGCCAATTCTCTCAATTTTTGCTCCAATATTATTTAATCTTTGATCAATCTTTTCATACCCTCTATCCACCAACTCAATTTTATCAATTGTACTTTCACCATCTGCAATAAGCGCGGCAATAATTAAAGTAGCTCCTGCCCTAATATCAAACGAGGTGATCTCCTTACCATAAAGAGGGGTTGGGCCATTGATAATTATTGTGTGCGTATCAGCTTTTTTAATATCCGCACCCATTTTTTCTAATTCTTTTACATAACCCAACCTGCCTTCATACATTGTTTCAAATATTTTACTGGTTCCTTTGGCCTGAGTAAATAAAACTGAAATTGGTGCCTGTAAATCAGTGGGAAATCCAGGATACGGACGGGTGTCAATATTAACTGCTTTAAAAATTGTTGTGGGTTTAATGTGCAGTGTAGAGTTATTCTCAATATCAAATGTAATATTAGCTTTTTTAAACTTTTTTAATACTATGGCTAAATGGTCTGGGATCATATTTTTAATTTTAACATCCCCCCTGCTAACTGCGGCAGCAATGGCAAAAGTTCCTGCCTCAATCCGATCTGGAATAATTCTATGCTCCACACCAGTGAGCTTATCAACTCCCTGAATTTTTATAACAGGGGTTCCGCCACCTTTAATTTTAGCGCCCATTTTTTCCAGCATATCAGCTAAATCTTTAATCTCTGGTTCTGAAGCAGCCAAATGTATTTCTGAAATTCCATCTGCAAATACCGCTGCTAATAAAGCATTCTCAGTAGCAGTTACGCTCATTTCATCAAGAATTATTTTAGCACCTGAGAGCCTGGCTTTTTTGCATTCAAATAAGTAAAAATCTTTTTCTTCTTTCACTTCAATATCAAGCTGTTTGAAAGCATTTATGTGGGTATCAATAGGCCTGGAGCCAATTATACAACCGCCAGGCTGGGGAATCTTAGCTTTACCAAACCTGGCTACTAAAGCGCCGATAACTACTACCGAAGCCCTTAATTTTTTTACTAATTTATAATCAGGCTCGTAACTATTAACACCAGCGCAGTTTAAATGCATTTCATGATTATTAAATTCAATTTTTGCGCCAAGTTTCTCAAGGATTTTCTTCATAGTATGAATATCTTCAATATCAGGCACATTCACCAAAAGAACATCCTTGCTTGTCAGCAGGGCTGCGGCCATTAATTTTAGAGCTGAATTTTTAGCTCCACTGACTTCTATTTCACCTTTTAATGATGAGCCGCCTTGTATAATAAATTTTGGCATAACAATAATAAAATTACGTAATTGTATACAATCAAAATCAAAGTAATTATAACAGAAATGTTTTTATTGGCAAATATGGACAAAAAACGCAATTAAATATATTGTAATAAATATGAATATCACCTCTCGGCGCTTATACTTCTTATTTATCGTAATACTATTTTTAATAATAACCTATTTAATCATCTTATTTGCTTCAGGTTGGCGTTTTGATTATGAGACTAATAACTTTGTTAAGGTGGGATCATTAATCATTGAAACTGAGCCAAGCAATGCAAATATTGTAATAGACGGCTCACAGCTGGAAGATAAAACACCATTCAGAAAAAATAACATGGTTCCAGGTGATTACCATTTAATTATTTCAAAAGATAATTATTATGATTGGACAAAGACAGTCAGTATTAAATCAGCAGAAGCAGAAATTATATCGGGTGTTGTATTATTAGCTAAACAAGATAGCCCCACTCTTCTTTATCCAGAATTTAAAATTCAATCTTTATTTATCTCACCTGATAAAAAAATATTTTCTATATACTACAACAATACCTTGGAATTTATTTCCATGGATGATTTTACCAGTTTAGTGAAAATTAAGCTTGAAAACAAAATTAATAATGTTATTTGGTCACAAAATTCCAACCAAATAATTATTAATACAGATAAAAATGAATTTTTACTTTATGATATTCATAATGCAAGTGAATATATTAACATTGGAATAAAATTCAATCTGAACATAAAATCATTATTTTGGGATTCGGCAGAAGAAGATGTAATATTCATCAATGCTGATGGTAAATTTTATCGTATAAACACATTTCAGCAAACAAAAAACGAAATTTTCAGCCATGACGACGTAATCTATGTATATAATAATGGAATATATTTTATTTCAGGAGATGGTTCAATATCAATTTTAAATGCTGATGGTGACATAATAAATACTCTGCCAGATATCAACGCTGATGATATAATTTTCTTTCAATACAAAGGTAAGTATCTTCCTTTTTCTACAATCAACAGCGATGTACTATATTTATATGATACCAAGCAAAACACATTTAATATAATTAATGACCACCTGACTAACTTGAATTGGAGTGCCAATGGAGAAAAAATATTATTCAACAATAATCATGAAATTTTTATTTATGATATTAACACTTCAGAAAAAAATTTAGTAGTCAGGACATCTACTGAGATATCCAGCGTTGATTGGTTAGCTAATGAAAATTACATAATTTACTATCAAAATAATCAAATAATTATGACGGAATCATGGAATAATAATGCCAATGTTTATAAGATTACTGTTGATGATGTTTTTCAGTCAATATCCAACGATAATCATACAAAAATCTTCCTCTTATCTAATGAGGGGCTGTATTCATTAAATTATTAGCAAATAATTAAAAAAACCAGGTATATTTTATATATTGACTGGCTGGTTAAATTTTACTTAATCTTTTGTGTTTTGACACAAATACATTTGCCTCAAGCAGTGAATCAAACGTACCAGCATCAAACCAGGCACCTTTTATCTGCCTGACATCCAGTTCTCCAATTTCCAGATAACTGTTATGCAAGTCTGTTATTTCAATTTCACCCCTGTCAGATGGTTTGACTTCCTTGGCAAATTGGCAAACACGCTTATCATAAACGTACAATCCAGGAATGGCATAATCACTGATCCACTCTTTTGGTTTTTCAACGATTTTTATAGCTTTATTATTGGCATCAAATTTTACCACGCCAGATCTTTCTGGATCGGCTACTTTTTTTGCAAATATCCTCCCCCCGCTTTTAAAACTTTTTATTTCCTCCGATAAATCATCCTCAAAAATATTATCACCAAGCACCATGGTTACGCTATCTTCATCCATGAAATCCTCACCAATAATGAAGGCATCAGCCAGCCCGCGCGGTGATTGCTGGATTTCATATGTAAATTTTGCGCCAAAATCCTTTCCAGAACCCAGTAAATGCAAAAAATGACCAGCGTAGTCAGGAGCAACAATAATTAATATCTCTTTTATTCCGGCTGTTAATAATGTATTTAACGGATAAAAAATCATCGGCTTGTTATAAATAGGAAGAAGCTGTTTGCTGGTAATTTTTGTTAATGGTCTTAACCTAGTGGCTTTACCGCCGGCTAATATTATCCCTTTCATAATATTTCAATTAAAAATTAGAATGGAGATTTGAATTGTTTAAATGACTGTAATTGAGCATCCTTATCTGAAATAATTGGATTTGATATTGGCCATTTAATGTTTAAAATCGGATCATTCCAAATTATGCCAGTATCATACTCCGGAGAATATAAATTATCAATCTTATACAAAAACTCAGTATTTGGTTGCAAGGTGCAATAACCATGGGCAAATCCGCGAGGTATAAAAAACATCAAATGATTATTTGCGGTCAATTCAAAACCCTCCCACTGACCAAAAGTTTCAGAATCTTTTCTTAAATCAACTACCACGTCATACACTGCACCATTACAGACTCGCACTAACTTTGCTTGATTATGCGGCGGTAGCTGAAAATGCAGTCCACGTAATACTCCAGACTTTACCGACTTAGAATGATTATCCTGAACAAAATTAACTTTAATACCTTTTTCCTCAAACCATTCTTTGGAAAAAGTTTCCATAAAAAATCCCCTGGTATCTTTATAAACATCCGGCTCAATCAACCAGGCGTCATTAAATTTTGTTTCCTTAAATTTCATGATTTTTTACAGACATATAATCTTTAAGTGCATATTGCCAGCTGCGCAATGGTTCAGTCTTATTATTCAATAAAACTGAATATTTAGGGCGTAAGGCGGGTCTGGAAAAAAAATCCGCGGGTACTGGATTTAGCTTTACTTTTATATTATAATTAGAAAAAATTTCCTTTGCAAATTCAAACCAGGTGCAGGAGCCGTTATTGGAAATATGATAAATTCCAAAAGATTTTTTTTGATCAATAATTGCTTTGGTGGCTAATGCCAAATCTACAGAATATGTTGGCGAGGATACTTCCTCATCAATGACATTAACTTCATCTTGGTTATTAGCTAAATCAAGTATTATCTCAACAAAGCTTTTTTTTCCGCTTTTACTCTTTGCTGGGCGCCCAAATAATCTGGATAATCTGATTAAATAATAATTTTGGATATTATCAACTAATTCCTGTTCGCCTAGATATTTTGAACGCGCATAAGCAGACTGCGGATCTGGTTGACCATCTTCTTTATAGCCTTCAACACTATCTCCCTTAAATACGTAGTCCGTGCTGTAATGCACGAGAATGCCTCCTGCAGTACTAACCGCCTTAGCCAGGTGTCCAATGGCATGACCGTTAATTTCCATAGCTAGAGCCTCGTTATTTTCAGCTCCGTCTACATCATTATAAGCTGCTGTATTTAAGACAATATCAGGCTTAATCTTAGAAATCTGTGTTAATACCTTATCCTTATCAGTAATATCTATCACTTCCCTATCCCAAAGAATAGGATCCTGATCTTTATAAACTTTAGCTAATTGCTGGCCCAGCATGCCTAATGCACCTGTAATTAGTACCTTCATTTTATTATTCTTAAATTCATCTTTCAATATATTGACGTTTATAATATTCTTTAAACTCACCCTCTTTAATAGGTTTCCACCAAGCTTCATTTTTTTGATACCAAATAATCATTTTTTCTAAATAAGTATCCAAATCATACCTCGGCCGATAACCTAGCTCTTTTTTTGCTTTATCCCAATTAACCGCATAACGACGGTCGTGGCCAGGCCGATCTTTAACGTACTCCAAAGAGTTTTCATCTTTATTTAAAATTTTTAAAACTTTTTTAATTAGTTCCAAGTTATTTATATCATCAGTTAAACCACCAATGCAATAAGAATCACCTACTTTACCTTTTTTTATAATTAAATCAATTGCTTGGCAATGGTCATCTACATACAACCAGTCACGTACATATTTTCCGTCTCCATAAATTGGAACTTTTTTATTTTCTAATAAATTTGTTATTGCTAATGGTAGTAATTTTTCCGGATACATATAAGGACCATAGTTATTTGAAGTGTTTGATATAGTAGTCGGCAAATCATAACTAGTATTATAAGCGCGAACCAAATGATCAGCTCCAGCTTTTGAAGCAGAATATGGGCTGCGAGGATCGTATGCCGTTTGTTCATTAAATTTGTTAGGGTCATCCAATGCTAAAGCACCAAAAACTTCATCGGTAGAAATATGATGGAATCTTTTATTATTAAAATTACTATCTTTCCAAGCTTTAACTGCGGCTTCAAGCATAATGTGAGTACCCCAAGTATTTGTTAAAACAAAATCGTATGCATCTGGTCTATCAGGTCCAGCATTTAAAACTGATTTATCAACATGTGATTCAGCGGCAAAATGAACAACGGTATCGGAATTCTTGATAAAATCCTTCAATCGATTAAATTCCTTGCTATCAAAACGGCCATATTCATCAGAAGTTTCTGCCTGAGAATATTTTATCGGACAAGTAATATCAAAATTTTCAAACTTATAATTCTGATTATTTTCTAAGTCCTTTAAATTTGCTGGCTTTTTATTCCTATCTTTATCTGTATACGGATTACCAGCATAAGTTAAACAGTCCAGATTAACAATTGAATCATCTGGATGCTCTTTTAGCCAATAGTGAATAAAATTTGAGCCAATAAATCCTGCTCCGCCTGTGACTAATAACTTCATAAATATCTATGTAGTTAGTAAATATTTATAAACACAGCATACCGGAAAAATGCATTTTTTACAAGTAAAAAACACTTTATTAAAGAAGCAGCAATAAAGTAATATTTGTTTTCTAAATACGATTTAACTACAAATGCTGAGTTTGTTATCAATTTAGTTAAAATTTAAAATCGTATGTTTTTCCGTAAATATCTTTTTTATTAGTCAGCACAACTAAAGCCTGAAACTTATCAGTACAATTTTTAACAGCATGGGGCACCATTGGAGGAATGTAATAAAAAGAATAATATTTTTTAGTTCCCAGAGACATCTTGATAACTTCTGTCTTTTTGTTCTTAACATCGCCGATCAACAATTTAAAATCGCCTAAAGGACAAAAATATTCTTTTTTATTTTTATGATAATGACCTCCAGCCTGATCACTAGGTCCGATATAGTTTAGATAGGCAAAAGTGGGTGTAAAAAATTTCTTACACTCATTTTGATTAGGCCAAAAATGGGAAAGCCATCTATTGCCCTTATTAGTTCTCCGATATTTAATAATTTCCCAAATCAACTTATGTTTAACAATTTTTGATTGTTCTTCAATTATGGACATATATAATTAAATACAGTTAATTTTATGTTCCAATCTCCCAGCTATTCAGATACTTTTTCTGCTCTTTGGTCAGTGTATCAATTTTTACTCCCATAGTCATTAATTTCAGCTGGGCAATCTTTTTGTCAATATTTTCAGGTACTCCATAAACACGTTTTTCCAGCTTAGTATAGTTTTTAGCAATATATTCAGCTGATAAGGCCTGATTGGCAAAACTCATATCCATGACAGAAGGCGGGTGGCCTTCGGCTGCTGCTAAATTAATTAATCGCCCTTCGGCCAGCACATATATCTTTTTGCCACTTGTGACAGTGTATTCAACCACAAACTCCCTGATCTGCTTTTTTGAACGGGTAATTTTTTTTAATCCTTTTAAATCAATTTCCACATCAAAATGCCCGGAATTGCACACAATTGCCCCCTGCTTCATTTTTTTGAAGTGTTCAACGCGGATAACATTGATATCGCCCGTTAACGTTATAAAGATATCCCCTACAACTGCCGCCCTGCTCATCGGCATTACCTGAAAACCGTCTAGCACGGCCTCTATGGACTTAAGAGGGTCTATTTCAGTTATAATAACATGGGCACCTAAGCCTCTTGCTTTCATAGCTACACCGCGACCACACCAGCCGTATCCCGAAGTCACAACAGTCTTGCCGGCAATCAATACATTAGTCGCCCTAATTATGCCATCCATAGTAGACTGCCCTGTACCATATCGATTATCAAAAAAATGTTTAGTTCGTGCATCATTAACAGCCACTATGGGATAGCGAAGAACTTTGTTTTTGGCCATACTTTTCAATCGAATAACACCCGTGGTTGTTTCTTCTGTTCCGCCGCGTATAGTGCCTGTTTGGGCTTTTCTTTTTTGATGCAATTCTGATACCAAATCAGCTCCGTCATCCATGGTAAGATGCGGTTTTTTATCCAGTACAGCTCTAATATGTTTAAAGTATACATCCCTATTTTCGCCCTTGATGGCAAAAACTGGTATGCCATAATTTTTTACCAGTGCCGCTGCTACGTAATCTTGTGTAGACAGCGGATTTGAGGCACATAAATAAGTTACAGCGCCCCCTGCCTTAAGCGTACGCATCAGATTTGCAGTTTCTGTAGTGACGTGCAGACAAGCGGCAATGCGAATACCTTTAAGTGGTTTTTGTTTCCGGAAACGTTCGCGGATGATATTTAACACATCCATTTGTTGATCTGCCCATTCTATCCTTTTTACACCCTGCCCGGATAAACTAAGTTTTTTGACATCATGATTCATATTTTTTGTTATTTTAGATTAATTATTGTTAGTTATATTTTTTTTAATAAAAAATAATTTTGCTAATAAAAATACTGAAATTCCTGTAATTATTGAAATTATATATGCTAATTTACCTATTTCATTAATTTTGTAAAAAATCAAGGCGGCACTTGCAAGGCTGACAATTATGTATATTAAATTATTTTTACTTTCCTTAATAATATCACCAGACTCAATTGATTCATACTTCCCTATGATATATGTAATTATTCCGATGATTATTACTATTACTAAAAAAATATTAAGGCTAAAAAAATCTGATATAAAATTATTAAACAATTCATCAATTATTATAAATATTATATAGCTTGATAATCCTATTTTAAAAGCTTGTTTTATAATTGTGGAAAAAAACCAAATCGCATCTGACCTGTTTTTAAAATTAAAAATCTGTTCTTCAAAATTTGTCATATTATTTACTTATAAAATTCTTCGCCTTGGAAAAAAAATTATTAATTGTTATTGGTTCTTTTTCAAACAAAATATTTATTTGTTTAATGTGGAATAATTTGCCACTCTCAGACAATCCGGGCAAACTGATAATAAAGCTTGAATAAGTTGAGTCATTGACTGTTTTATAAGATAAATTTGGAACTTCAACTACTGCTTGAGCTTTTGAATAATTACCACTCTTTTTTGCAGGTATATACCTAGCAATTATATAATTATATTCATTTATATCCTCAACTTCAATTAAACTAGTGGTAAGATTATAATACGGATCAAAAGAATTTTCTGATGAGAAAAAGAAGAACCCATCTCCTTCAACTAATAAATCATTTTTTGGAATAGAAATTTCAGATATACCATCAAGTCCATTAATATTAAAATATTTATGGCTCTCATTTATTTGTATCGGGAATCCATTAATAATAATAGTTTGCCAGCCATCATCATGGGCGGTTTTAAAATCAACCTCTTTAGCATTTGTAAATAACTGTGTTGACTGATGTGTTTTATCTCCTAAGATGTCTTTATACTCTTCATTGTCAGTTAGATAAATATTATCTTTAAACATAATCAAATGTTGCTGTGTTTGAATTTCTTTAATAAATACATCATCTGTAGTATCTAAATTTATACGATAAACACCCGCCGGTATGTCATTTAAAAATATTCCAACATTTCTCTCCGGCATCACTTTTCCCGATGCCATTATCTCTCCATCGTCTGGCAAGATAATTTCGTCAATCAATTTATCCGAATTATCAAAGATAGTAATTTCAATTTCATCAACACCATTATTTCTATTAATATCCTGGGTTATAAATGTAAAATTCAGAGGTTCATCACGCGTAATGTATGTAAATAATTCATGCTGGCCACGTATACTTTTTCTAATTACTGATTTTTGTGAAGCCGGGAAATATCCAGGCAACTCAATATTATTTGCTAATTTATAATTATATTGCAGTATTTTGTCAGGATCTGGCAAATTATCCAAAAAATAATCAATTGACTCATAAAGCTTATCACTTTTTTGGAAAAGGATTAGATCGTCTTTAGTTATCCAGGTCCAGGCTTCATATTCATTATTTAATATTTTTTCAATTTCTTTATTATACATGGCCATATCTTCATAGTAATAAGCGTCGTTGGATACTTTTGAACCTAATTGGATAAGCGGTTGCTCGTCTTTATTATCATACCTTAAAGTAATAGTGGCTTTTGGAAAAGCCCGCGGTACGTAGACATCAAAATAAACCGGAGAAACAGTTATTAAATGGGTATAGTCATTATTTCCTAGTTCATTTTTTGTACCGATATATTGATTTGGTTCCTTTGAGGCGAAATTTTTAATGAACTTTGATTCTTCCGGAACATTATATGTTACTTCCAATTTTCCTCCTGGTACAAATTGCTTATTGGCCACCCAAATTAAAATAATTATTGGAATTAACCATATTATAATCTTGATTACTAATTGAATTTTACTTCTTTTTATATTAATCATTACAATAAGCTGATTTTAATCTGTATCAATAAATGTATAATACTTTTATAAATAAATCAATATATTATTGAATTTTATATAATACTTCTTCGGTTCTATTATTATTAGTAACTTCTTCAATATTATAGTTAAATTTGTGAATTAAATTTTTAGTACGTAAACTGTTTTCATCTAAGGGATTGTAAAAAAAGTATACAGGATGCTCCCTGATCATTACTTTCATGGATTTATCAAATAATGTATCTTCCGCTGGCCAACCTACAATTACTTTTCTGCTTGGGAAAAAAACTTTATCATTATAACCGCTTATAATAATCGAGTTGGATTCAGTTTGAGCAATTATTAGCCTATTTTTTTGGATATCTTGAGAAATATTGGTTTTAAGTGCGTATAATCCTTGAAGCGGATCAGATAAAACAGTTATCACAGAAAAGGAACAAAAAAATAAAAAACATGTACTAATAATTATTTTTTTTATTAATGGCTGCCTGAATAAAAATGTTACTTTAGAAATACCTATTGTCACAAACGGCAAACCAAATACGAATATAGGTAACCAATAACGTAAGTATGAAGACCCTAAAATAATTCTTGTAGGATCCAAATATTCTATAAAAAAATATGATCCATAATATAAAAATAGCCAGATCAATATAACGGTGAATAGAATCCCGTATTTTTTTTGTGCTTCTGATATCGATGCCTGATATTTGAGGCCTCGCATTTTAAAAAATATACTATTAATGACATTTTTCCAAAGTCGAATAAAACCAATAACAAAAAATATTGAAAACCATGGAAATATTAATAAAATATAATTATAAAAAGATTGACTAGCGTAATTAAAATCAAAATTAAATGGCCAGATTAATTGTTTAAATTTTTCTAGGCTCGATTGAGTAAATGTTTGTAAAGACGAGGAATCAATGGTCTGGGATGAATAGGAAAATGAAAATGGCGAACCATATAATTGATTATTTAAAAAAAGAATTGGAGAAAAAACTAGCATAATAACTACAAAAAAGATAACAGGAAAATACCATTTGATGTTTTTTCTAAAAAATGAAAAAAGTAAAATAGTTACTACAAAAATCCAAATGGTTTCGGAAGTACGTGTGATTAACGCCAGACCGACAAATAAACCAGCTAAAAAATAATTACTTATAGCTTTAACTGTAGCATTTGAATTTTTAATCGATTTAACAATAAAATAACAACCAATAATTAATAAAGAAATAAATAAGGCATTATGAAACATCCCTCGTGCGCTGTAATACCAAAATGGTGGTAAAAAAAATAAAAATACTGAAGATACAAAAGCAACTTTTTTATTGAAAACTTCCTTGATTAATAAATAAAAAAATATTACAGATATAACGGAAAATAATGGAGTTAAATATAATACGATTTTCAAACCAAAAATTTTTGCTATCAAGCCATATAACAAGATAATCCCTAAAAAGCTCCCGGGCACAACATTATCACCATTGACACCCATGCTTCTGGGCTTGATTACATTATTAACATCAACATTTAATGGCTCCTCATAGCTTAATTGACCTTGGTTGGCAAATAATTCTATAAAAAAATAATTTGCCGTTTCGTCAGGAGAAGTGAATAATGTATCTAATCCATAATATTGCCAAGCATATACCACAAAAAAAATTATCCCCAGACCAATTAAAATTAGCAAATAGATATTTTTACTGACAAATATTGACTTAATCATAGATGTACTTAATTATATCATTAAAAAATGGTCTTCTCAAAATAAAATATTCCTGGTATTATATCATTATCTTTATGAAAAAAAATTGGATGACTTATATATTAGCCTTTGTTCTGGTTTTAGTCGTTGTTTCGCTTATTCTGGGAATATCACTTCCCCTTAATGAATCATTTAGACTTGTGTTTGGGGCTGTATTTGTAATTTTTATTCCGGGTTTCATTTGGACTTGGGTTATTTGGTCTAAAGATAAAATAGATAATCTTGAACGGACTACTTTGTCAATCGTTTTCTCAATTGCCATCGTACCATTATTGGTCTTTATATTAAATAAAATCGGTTTACTTATCAATACACTTGATGTAATCATTGAAATTTTTGTTATTTGCTTAATTGGAATAATATTGCTAATCTTTAAAAATAAAAAGGGGATCTCTAAAAAAACGATATATGAAGAATAAAAAAATTAATTTTGGAATTATTGGTTGTTCCAGAATCTCTAGTCAGCATTTTGGTTCTATACAACTCTATAAAGATGAATTAAATCTCGCCGCCCTTTGTGATAAAACAGAGTTAAAAGCAAAGGAGTATGGAGAAAAATATAAAACAAAATGGTATACGGATTATAATAAAATGCTAACACAAGATGATATTGATATAGTGTCAATCTGCACGCCCAACGGACTGCACGCTGAAATGGGAATTGCCGCAGCTAATGCAGGCAAGCATGCGTTGATAGAAAAACCTCTAGCTTTGAATACAACAGAAATTGATGAAATTATCAAAGCTTTTGAAAAAAATCAGAAAAAACTTTTTGTAGTTAAACAAGTCAGATACAACCCAGCAGTAATTATTGCCAAGAAAGCCATAGAAGAAGGGAAATTTGGTAAATTATATTCCGGAGCATTAACAATCCGCTGGACCAGACCGCAAGCGTATTTTGATGAAGTTAATTGGCGCGGCACAAAAAAGCTTGATGGCGGAGCACTATTAAACCAAGGCGATCATTACGTTGATATTCTGCAATGGTTTTTTGGGCCAGTTAAAAATGTTTTTGCTAAAATTGATACTGTTGCCCACAATACAGAAACCGAAGATGAAGCTTATGCCATACTCCAATTCACCAATGGAGCTTATGCTACTCTTGAATTTTCAATAAATACGTATCCAAAAAACCTGGAATGTTCCCTGACTGTCATGGGCAGTAAAGGTACGATAAAAATCGGCGGCAAAGCTATTGATAAATTTGAAACTTGGGAAGTTGAAGACTATCCTGAACCTCAAATACAAAATAATATTCCGCCTCAGGTATATGAATTAGGATTATTTCAGGGATCCTCGCCAAGGCATATCTTTGTTTACCGAAGTATTATTGATCATTTTAGTAATTACAAAGATGTAGCCATGGACGGACGTGAAGCGCGCAAGTCAGTAGAAATTATTGAGGCCATTTACGAATCAGCCAAGACAAAACAACAGGTAGAATTACCAATAATAAAGTAGCATGAATATTTGCATATTTGAAGATGAAAAAGTAAAAAACTTTCATCCCCTGTCATTATCCCGGCCTGTTTACCAGCTACGCTGCGGAATTTTCAGTTTGGCTGAAAAAATTAAAAAATGCATGCCGGGATCTGCAGTTTACTACCATTGCCGGCTATACATCCAGCCATTACTAAAACTCCGGAAAAACACAAATATTCTGTCCGCAAAAAAAATGAATTCGTGCCTCTTTATTAATGGCCGCATAATCGCAGACAAGAAACTAGCCAATAAGCTTTGGCCATTAAAAGATGACGTAATTTTTACTTTTAAGGGAGAGATAATTGCAGCTTATATTACTAAAGAAAATTTAAAAAAAATCAATTTAAAAAAAGACTGGCTGGATTTTAAAGATATTAAAGCAAAGAGAAAAAACGTAAAAGTAACCTTAGCTGAATACATCTGGGATTTAGTTGAAAATAATGAAACTGAAGTCATCAATGATGCTGAAAATAACTATGAACTTGGGAAAATCAACGGTAAAATCTATCCCCAAGTAACTCTGATTAATAAAAAAAGGATTTTTATTGAAAAAAATTCAAAGATAAAATCAGGTGCTGTCATTGATGCAGAAAAAGGGCCAGTTGTCATAGAAAGAGGCACAGAAATACTTCCGCTATGTACTATTACAGGACCTGTATTTATTGGCAAAAAATGTCTGATAAAAAGCGGTGCGAAAATATATCCTGGTACGACAATTGGCCAGGCTTCAAAAATCGGCGGAGAAATTGAAGAATCGATAATACATGAATTTTCCAATAAGCAGCATGAAGGATTTCTGGGGCATTCTTACATAGGCAGCTGGTGCAATCTTGGCGCTGATACCAACAACAGTGATCTAAAAAATAATTATGGGCCTGTGACAGTAATAATGGGAAATAATAAAATTAACACTCGCTTAACATTTGTCGGTCTTTTTATGGGTGACCATTCAAAAACCGGCATAAATACTATGTTTAATACGGGCACAGTAGTTGGATTTTCTGCTAATGTTTTCGGTGCCGGCTACTTACCAAAATGTATCCCCTCTTTTGCTTGGTTTGACGCCCAGAAAGGACCAATTAAATATAAACTTGATAAAGCTATGGATACCGCCAAAAAAGTAATGAGCAGGAGGCAAGTGAAATTTACTAAATTTGATAATAGATTATTTAACCATCTTTTTAGCGATAAACTCCAATAATACTTACTTGCGAATAAGAAACAAGGTTGGTATAATATGACCAACCTTTTTTGATAAATTAAGCAATTTTGAACCTAAATTTAGAATAAATAAATAATATGGATAACAATGGATAATAAAGATTATTTTTTACACAAATCAAGTTTCATTGATGAACCGGTTGAGATCGGCAAAGAAACAAAAATTTGGCATTTTTGCCATGTTATGAAAGGAGCTCAAATAGGACGTAACTGCATCTTAGGCCAAAACGTCTATATTGGCGGTAAATCAATTATTGGCAATAATGTAAAAATTCAAAACAATGTATCAGTATTTGATGGAGTAACCCTGGAAGACGATGTATTTTGCGGTCCTTCTATGGTCTTTACAAATGATATTAATCCCCGCTCAAAATACCCAAAACATAACCGCTATTTGAAAACCACTATTAAACAAGGAGCAACTATCGGCGCAAACGCCACTATAATTTGCGGCCACACCATTGGCAAGCACGCCTTTATAGGCTCTGGATCGGTTGTGACAAAAGACATCCCGGATTATGCATTAGTTTACGGCAATCCGGCAAAAGTTGAAGGCTGGATGTGCGAATGCGGAGAACACCTGCATTTTAAAGATGAATCAGGTGAATGTTTAAAATGCGGTTTAAAATATTCAAAAAATAATAATAAAATTGAAAAAAAATGAAACTATTAGACTTAAATGCTCAGTATCAATCAATTAAAAACGAAATAGATTGGGCAATTCAAGATGTTATCAAAAGGAGTGCGTTTATAATGGGAGATGATATAAAAAAGCTAGAATCTGCTATTGCACAATACTGCCAATCAAAATACGCAGTAGGATTAAACTCAGGATCTGATGCATTACTTTTGGCATTACGTGCATTAGATATCAAACAGGGTGATGAAGTTATTGTCCCTACCTTTACATTTATTTCAACTGCAGAAGTTGTTGTTCTAGAACAGGCTAAACCAATTTTTGTGGATATTGACCCAAAAACTTTCAATATTGATCCAAGTAAAATTGAAGAAAAAATAACAAGTAAAACTAAAGCAATAATTCCAGTCCATTTATATGGACAGCCGGCAGACATGGATCCAATTATGGACATTGCAGCCAGACATAATCTATATGTTATAGAAGACGCTGCTCAAGCTATTGGTGCGGAATACAAAGGAAAAAAGGTGTGCTCAATCGGGCACATTGGTTGTTTATCGTTTTTTCCGGCCAAAAACCTGGGTGCTTTTGGTGATGCCGGCATGATTGTTACGGAAGATGAAAAAATTGCAGAAAAAATAGCCATGCTTAGGAATCATGGTTCAAGAAAAAAATACTATCATGAATTCATTGGCGATTCATCACGCTTAGATAACCTGCAGGCAGCTATTCTCAGGGTAAAACTGAAACATTTAGATAAATGGAATGATTTACGCATTCAAAAGGCTGAAAAATACAATGAACTGTTTAAGCAGACTGAGGTGGTTACTCCTTCCACTCTTCCAGATACAAAAACTGTTTACCAGCAGTATACAATACGGGTTAAAAAAAGAGATGAATTGCAAAAAAACCTGAAAGAGAAAGGTATACCAACTGCGATTCACTATCCACTCCCCCTCCATCTACAGCCAGCTTTTAAATATTTGAAATATAAAGAAGGCGATTTAATAGAATCAGAAAGAGCTAGCCGTGAAGTTTTGTCACTACCAATGTATCCGGAACTATCTGCAGATGACCAGAATATTATCACAAAATCAATTAGTAGTTTTTATTAAAAGCACAATTTAACATTTGTACCAGATGAATTATCTCAAGTTACTACTTACCTTCTTCAACTTCTCAGATATTAAGGGTACTCTATCCTCAAAAGTTGTTAAAGATACTGGAAAAGTTTTCTCTTCCAGTATTTTGGCTACTGGTATTACTTTTATCGGTAGTTTGGTAACGCTTAAAGTTTTAGAAGTTAATGCTATAGGTTCTCTAGTAGCATACAACAATATCGGTGCTATAGTTGCAGGTATTGCATTATCTGGAATAAATATCAGTTTTGTTAGATATCTTAGTCTTTATTTAAAAAAAGATACTAATGTAGCGGGTCTTCTTATAAAAAAAATATTTATATTAGAATTCCTGCTTGGAGTTGTTTCATTAATAATTTTATTCATATTTGCTCCAACAATCGCTAATTCAATATTCCACAAACCTGAATTAGCATTATTTATCAAGTTAGCTGGCATTAATATCCTGTTTAGTATTGTCTTTTCGTTTTTTAAAACTCTTTTTCAATCTCAACAAAAATTCACTCTCTTCTCTGTACTAACGTTCTCACAGGCGACTCTCACTACTCTTGTTATTATACTATTTACTGTATTGAAAATGTTGACGGCAGTTAATGTAATATATATCGGAATTGCATCAAATTTAATTTTTATTTTTATAGGACTGTTCTATTTTTTAAAATATCGGGTTATCGTCAAAACGGGTAGTATTCTCCCGCGTGGATTATTAAAAGAAATGTTCCACTACAGTAAATGGTTGATCGTCATGGCAATAGCTTCGCTTCTCTTTCAAAAAACAGATATTTTTATGTTAACTTCCATGGTTAGTCTTGATCAAGTAGCCTACTACTCTTTTGCAAACACAATATATGCGACTTTCTTAATAATACTTACTGCAATTAATACTGTACTATTGCCAAAAATTTCGAGTTTCCAAAAACCTCAAGAATTTATTGGTGCTACTAAAAAAATACAAAAATTTAGTTTTTTGATAACAATTATAATTTTACCCACATTTTTTTTTATTAAACCATTAACTATATTAATCTTCCAACAAAAATTTACTGAATCTATGCCCGTACTCTATGTCTTGCTGATAAGTTTAGTTGTTAGTATTATTCTAAACCCGATAGTTAATATGCTCCTGGTATTAAAAAAAGTGAAATTCATGAGCATGGTTACAGCTGCAATACTTGTACTAAATATTATAGGGAATATCATCTTTATTCCAAAATATGGCATCATGGGAGCTGTTTGGGTCACCGTTATTTCATATATTACATCTAATGTTGTTTTGTTCATAAAAATTCGTTTAGAACTAAAAAAGATGTCACAATTAAGTAAAGGGTCGCTAGTCAATTCAACATGAAAATAAAACCTAATATTCTTATCATTACCCAGCTTTTCCCCAATGCATACAATCCTGCAATTGGAACATTTATAGTTGATCAGCTTCATGCATTAAAGCAATACTTTAATATCACCGTAATTACACCTTATTCCGTATCACTAAGATTTATATTATCAAATAAACAAAAATCTATAATAAATGATAATGGCCTTGAAATTTATTACATTAAGTACCACCCATTTTGGCTTTCATTGCTTCAATGGTTGCGGATAATTAGAAATAAACAGGCGAGTTTAATTAATAAGCGCTATGTTAGATATAAAATAATTAAGCAAGCAAAAAAATTACATAATAAAAAACGGTTTATCCTGGTACACGGACATGAGATTTATATTGGCGATGAAGCTTCACTAATCGGTAATATATTAAAAATTCCATCGCTTATTACCATTCATGGCCTTTATCCTCAACATCTTGCCACATTCGGTAAAGGCGTTCTTAAGCAAGCCGTTGATAATCTTAAAAATATGAACGTATTAATATGTGTTTCAAAAAATGCGGCAAATACTTATCAAAAAATCGTAAATAAGCAAATTCACATCATACCAAATGGCATAAATATTCCATCCCCGAAATCAATTACTCCTTATTGGCAAAATGTCATGAAAAATAAAATCGTACTTATGACCATCGGGTCATTTGTCCCTGAAAAAAGAATCGAAATGGTTATTCAAGCAAATCATCAGCTAATTCAAAATAAGATTAACAATTTTATTACATTAATAATCGGCAAAGGTCCTAAAAAAAAATATTACCAAGAATTGATTCAGAGCAAACAACTACACAATAATGTATATATTATTAATGAATTACCGCCAAAGCAGTTAATTAATTTTATGGCCTGCTGCCATGTATTAATTCAACCAAGTGTGGTTGAAAGTTTTTCCATGGTTTGCCTGGAAGCAATGTCTTTAAAAAAACCATTTATTTGCACAGCTAGTACAGGTATTGCTGAATATATTACAAATGACCAACAGGGATATATAATTGATCCTGATAACCAAAATCAATTACTTGAAAAACTAACGCTTTTGATAAACGACAAGCAGCAACGCGAGAAAATGGGTCAAGCAGGTTATTTGACTGCTCAAACATTAACTTGGGATAAAATTATAAATAAAACTATTTATATTTACCGTAATCTCACAAATAATGGATAAAAAAACTCTTATTATTACAACTTATGCCCCTCCGATGATGGGCGGGCCCATGATTTTATATAACCTACTTTCCAAGTTTCCGAAAGATAAATATTCTTTTTTAACTGGATACTCGGCCATTAAAACACAACCGCATGACAATAAATACTGGCTAGATTGTGAATATTACTTTTATGATGAACCTCATAAAACCAAACGAGACATGATTAATGAGGATAATGCTCAAAAACATTCAGGAACGATTGTTAAAAAAGCAAATACAAAATGGTGGGCACCAATATCAAAAATTATCACGAAATTATTGTATATTAAACGGATTGATCTTCTGGTAAATATGTTTTTACAGTTAGTGGTTGTTGTTCGCCAAGGCGTTAAAGTAGTAAAGCAAAATAAAATTGATGTACTAATTGGCATTTCCGGAGATGGGCTTGCCCTGATATCAGCCTATATAATTCATAAAATCACTAAAAAGAAATATAAAATATATTTGTTTGACATTTATAAAGGCAACAAGTATTCACCTTCAATTAGATGGCTAGCGAATTTTATTGAACCACTCTTGGTTAGAAATGCCTCAAAAATTATTGTCACCAATGAAGGCACCATGAACCTATATAAAAAAAGGTATGGCAATATTCCCATTGAAATAATTCATAATGCAATTTTTTCAGATAATTATGAAGGGCTAAATAGTGAATATGACCCTGTTGAACCTTATAATATTGTATTTACTGGCCATATCTATTGGGCGCAAGAGCAAAGTGTAATTAATCTCATTAACGCAATCAGAAGAATTAATAAAATCCAAGTTAACCTAAAATTGTATTTACCAAAATGCCCTGATAGTATTAAAAAATTAATCAAAAATTATAATAATATAATCATCTCTAAAGCATCCCCGGAAGAAATACCGGCTATCCAAAATAATGCGGATTTACTATTCCTTCCGCTATCATGGGATACAGATGCTCCGGAAATTATTCAAACCGCAACGCCTGGTAAATTCACTGACTATTTAATTGCGGGAAGACCGATGTTAGTACATGCGCCTGAATACGCCTATGTTTCACAATATGCAAAAGAAAATAAATTAGGTCTTGTAGTTGATGAAAATGATATATCATTATTGGCAAAAGCTATTGTTGATTTTTTTAAAAATCCAAAACAAGCAAAGACTTTTATTCATAACTCAAAAGAAACTTTTTATAAAAATCATGATCTTGATAAAAATGCGAAGATTCTAGCTGATATAATTGATGAATAAAAAATAATTTAAAAAGCTACAATTAAAATGGTATTGATTACTAGCATAAATGTGTTATAATACAACAAATATTGAATCTAAATATTTAAACCATTTCTATGAAAATTACTACAATTTTGGGTACTAGGCCAGAAATCATCAGGCTCAGCATAATAATGCAAAAGCTTGATAAACTATGTGATCACAAAATCATTCATACTGATCAAAATTATTCACCAGATTTAAAAGATATCTTTTTTAAAGATTTAAATTTACGTCAGCCAGATTATTATTTATCAGCAGATACATCAAACATTGGTCAGCAATTAGCTATTATTTTTAAAAAAACTTACGATATTTTAAAAATAATATCACCTGATAAAATCCTAATTCTTGGAGATACTAATAGTGGTCTTGCTTCAATTATTGCTGAAAAAATGCAAATTCCTGTTTATCACATGGAAGCAGGAAATAGATGCTACGATCCTCTGGTTCCTGAAGAAAAAAATCGTAAAATTATTGATGCAGTATCGACATATAATCTCCCATATACGCCAAGAAGCAGGGAAAACTTATTGCGTGAAGGTTTCCCTGCCCAGCGTATCATGGCTTCAGGAAATCCAATCAATGAAGTACTGATAAAAAATAAAACAAAAATTGATAGAAGTAATATATTAAAAGAACTAAAGCTCTCAAAAAATAAATTTTTTGTCGTAACTGCTCACCGTGCAGAAAATGTAGATAACAAACTCAGGCTAAAAAATATTTTTTTGGGGCTTAATCTTATTGCTAATAAATATAAAATTCCAATAATCTGCAGTATTCACCCCCGCACAAAGGAAAAAATAAAGAAATTTAGAATAAGGCCTAAATCAAAATTAATCAAATTATCAAGTCCTTTTAACTTTTTTGATTTTGTAAAATTAGAAAAAAATGCAATTTGCGCGATATCTGATAGCGGAACTGTACAGGAAGAATGCTGTATCTTTAATGTCCCCACTGTAACAATCAGAAGGACTACTGAACGACCGGAAACAGTGGATTGCGGCAGTAATATTTTATCTGATCTGGATAAAAATAAAATATTTGAAGCAACAAATTTTATGCTTCAAAAAAATAACCACTGGGAATATCCAATAGGATATCTTGATAAAAATGTATCAGATAAAGTAATTAATTTTTTATTAACTAATAAGGAAAATTTATTATAATTATATGATGTTTAAAGATAAAATTATACTTATAACTGGTGGCACTGGATCGTGGGGCAATGAATTAACGGCTCAATTGCTCTTAAAAAATCCAAAACAAATCATTATTTTTTCGCGGAGTGAACTGCATCAAGTTAACATGGAACGAAAATTTAAAAATGGTAAAATTAAATTCATAATCGGTGATGTTCGTGATCGCGATAGATTAATAGAAGCTACTAAAGAAGTTGATTATATTTTTCACCTGGCTGCATTAAAACATGTCCCCGTTTGTGAAGAGCAACCCTATGAGGCGATAAAAACAAATATTGTCGGAACAAAAAATATTATTGAAGCAGCTAAAATAAATAATGTAAAAAGAGTAATTGATATATCTTCGGACAAAGCCGTAGACCCACTTAATCTTTATGGTATGACCAAAGCAATTGGAGAGAGATTAATCATCCAGGCTAATTTAGAGCCAAGTAATACCACTTTTGTATGTATCCGCGGTGGAAATGTCTTAGGTACAAATGGTAGTGTGGTGCCATTTTTTATTGATCAAATTAAAAATAATGGAAGTATAACCCTGACAGATAAACGCATGACTAGGTATTTCCTTACACTTCAACAAGCCATAGGTTTATTATTCAAAGCCAGTGAAATGAGTCATGGCGGAGAAACATTTGTTATGAAAATGCCGGCCTGTAAAATTATAGATCTAGCCCGGGTACTAGCTGAAGAGGTATCAAAAAAATCTGTTCCAATCAAAGAAACAGGGACCAGGCCTGGTGAAAAAATTGATGAAGTACTCATCTCCCGTTATGAATCACCAAGAACATATAAATTTGATGAAAATTATTATGTAATACTACCAGAATTAAAACTTGATAACCTTGAAGATAAATATAAAAAATTTCCTAAAGTAAAATTTTCCGAGTACTCCTCAAAAGACAAGTTGATGAATAAAACTCAGGTCAAAGAATTATTAGCAAAAGGTGGATTTATTTAAACAAGATTATTAGCAACAGAAATAATTATCCCCAGAATGGGCTTTTCCATATATTTTTAAGCAACGTAACTTAGCTTGAAATTCTGCAAGCATTTAAAGAGAAATTTAATGTCAACGTTAACATTAAATCGGCTATACCGGCTCCAATAGACAGAAGACTCCGAACAGTTCATACACTCTGTTAAAAACTTAAAATCTCGTCATTTGATACAATGATAAACTATTTTTAAACTAAGCGCTGCTAATAAAATCAATGTACGGCAATACATACGCGCATCAATTTTAATAGAGAACTGATGAGAGTATAAAAAGAAAGAATATATATGATAACCCGAATAAAAAATGTGCTACTTTTAACTATAGGAGAATTTATACATATATTACGCGAGAAACGACAAATCAGAATTAGCAATAAATACCACGATGTTCTCAATAATGGCGAAAGAGTTTTAGGGTGCGAGTTAAATTTAAACACAAAAACCCATAAGGAACGATACCTTTTTGCGACCAAGTTTATTTCAAATAATGATACCGTATTAGATTATGCTTGCGGTGCGGGATATGGCTGCCATACGATAGCGAAATCATATAAAAAGGCATCCATTACTGGTTTTGATATTTCTGAGAAAGCAATACAATACGCAAACACACATTTTAAAAAATCTAACATTACATTTACAACTCATGAACCACGTAACAAATTTAATATTATAATTGCTTTTGAATTTTTAGAACATATTAATGATATGCAGGATATGTTTAAACATTTACTACACTTAACAATAAATAAATTTATTTTTTCTGTTCCATATCGTGAAAAACAATCCAATAACCCTCATCATAAACATTTCAATTTAAATGAAAAAAGTTTTATACTTCCTGAGAATTCAGATATTTACTATCAAAATAAATATGGTCAAATATCGAAAGAATTAGACGAGAAAGATAGACAAAATATGATCTTATCAATTATTAAATAATTTATTTCACAACGCCTTGGACATAAAAAGTTTATCAAAACGAAAACTTATTTTTAAGAATTTTTAAATAATCAATCATGAAAACTATCGCCATAACTGCCCCCACTGGAATGCTTGGCGGCGCCGTTTATAATGTATTAAAAGATAAATATAATCTGGTGCTAATTTTCCGGAACGCAGAAAAAATTAATATATTAAATAAAGTATATGGTGATATTGAAAAACATAAAAAAATTCAATTTGATCTAAATGATATATATCAAGACTATCTTGATGGGTTTCCAAAAGACGATATCGGGCCCAATACAAAAAAATTCCTTGACCAAGTGGGAAGCATTGACGCTTTTATAAATTGTGCCGGGATTATCAAGCCATATAGCACAAAAAAACCTGCCACTACCTTATTTATAAATAGCTGCCTCCCCCATATTTTGAGTCATTATTACAAGGATAAGTTAATTCAGATTACCACTGATTGCGTTTACGATGGCCTGCAAGGCGCGCCTTACAATGAACATGCACAACATAACCCAAATGACCTGTACGGCCTGTCTAAGAGCCTTGGAGAGCCTTCCAGGGATTCTTTAGTATTGCGTACATCAATAATAGGCCCTGAAATACATAGTTTTGTATCACTTATTGAATGGCTTAAAAAACAGGAAGGTCAAACAATACAGGGATTCACCACGCATATGTGGAACGGAATCACCACGCGGCAGTTTGGAAGAATCTGCGATAAGATAATTACTGAACGTAATGCATTTCCAAAAAACGGGTTGTTCCATATTTTTTCCAATGATGTTTCAAAATATGAAATGATCACTGCCTTTAAAGACAAATACAAAGTCAATGTTAAAATAGAATCGACCAGACCAAATCCTGTTGACCGGCGCTTAAGCACTATTCATAGCTTATGCAGTGAATTAAAAATTCCTTCATTTAAGCAGATGGTAGATGAAATATAATTATGTCGTTACGACTCGGAATCGCAACCAACACCCGAACACTTGTCTGATCAAAGAAAAGACGTTCTCCGCCAGATTAGATGGAATTTATTTTGGAACCACTTAGAAAAAATATCAGAAGAAAATCATTTCGTTATACATATCCCATTGAAAATTTACTAAAATTATAAAGGCATTAGTTCTTCAGGTATCGTGTTTACCGACTTAGTGAAAAATATCAATAACGGATATTTTAAGAACTCTAGAAAATTTAATTTTACAAAGTAAAATAATTTGGTAAACTAAGCATAGGGAAATTTTTAACAGTAAAGCAGTTATTTACATAATTTAATGTCAAATTCTAAAACAAAAGAAAAGGTTTGCATCATATCAGATTCTGAGTATGTTTTTGATGTCCGAAAATTTTACAAAGACGCTGTTAGTTTATCCAAAAACAACTATGAAGTTCATTACGTAACCCATGGTCAAAAAGCGCAAAGTTTTATAGCCAGTGGTATAAATATAAATATCGTTAAAGCAAAAAGGTATTTACCCATAAATCCTTTTACAAATTTCAGTAAGTTTATAAGCGCTCTTAAATCAAAGTCTGATTATTACCATTTTTACTCTCCATACCTGCTGCCGTTTGGCATTATGCTGAAAATATTAACCAAAAAACCTGCAATTTATGTTGTCTTAGAAGATTATCGGGCAGGGATAAAAGAAAATAAAAACATCAGCTGGGTAACGCGCATCTTAGCGGATTTATTTATTATTATATCCGAAGCGGTGTTTTTAAAAAAAACATCCTTAATAATTACATCAGATAATGCAATAGCGAATGATTATAAGGATAAACACCCGAATGTTGAAATTATTTACAACTATCCAATATTGGCTTACTTTAATCCTGACCTGAAAAGTCATGAAATATCAGAGCAATATAAAAATTGGAAATGTATTATGTACCACGGTGGGATAACTATTGAACGAGGCATACTTGAAATGATCGAGGCGGTTTCAATAGTAGCTCAAGAAATTAAAAACATTAAATTCATCATAATTGGCACTGGTATAAATTCTTCCCTCCGAAAAGCTATGCATAGTATTTGCCAACAATATAAAAGCCAAAATAATATATCCATTATTCATCATCTTGATCATAAACAAATTGCCTATTATATCAATGTATGCCATCTGGGAATGGTGGCTTTTCGGAACACACCCAAGCTCAATAAAAACATTCCCCAAAAAATCTTTGAATATATGGCCTGTAAAAAACCGGTCATAGGAAGTGATTTGCCTCCGATTTCACATTATATAAATTTAGCCAAGGCTGGAATATTAATCCCCCCTGGCAATACTACAGCGCTCGTAAATGCCTTAAAGGATTTACTATCAAATCCCGATAAAGCCACGACACTCGGTAAAAACGGCTACAAGTATTGTATCCAGTATTGGAATTGGAATTTAATGAATAAAAAATTATTTAATTCATATCAACAATTAAAAAAAACATGAGGATAAAAAAATTAAAAAATTATTAAAAAACTAACTAATAATTATAAATGATCTTATTAATCCAAATAATAAGTAATTAATACAGTTACCTAGCAAGATCTACAATTCTTTTGGAAATTTCTAAATAATTAAAATTCTCTCTTGCTCTTTCGCAATTTTGACGCATTTGGGTAATAATGTCCCGATTTAGCAATATTTGTTTTATCTTTTCTGCCAGATCATTGACATCGTGACGCCTAAATTTAATACCGTTACCAAATTGTATTAAATGATTGACAGTTTTACGATCCGGCAGGATTAATGGCAATCTGCAACCGATTGCTTCAATAATTGTTATTGAGGGTTGCTCTGGCCAAATTCCAAAATCAGCTGCATTATAATATTTAAATAATTCTTCCCGTTTAATAAAATCTTTAAAAATTATCTGATCTTCAAGTTTAGTTTTAATTATTAAATCTTTTAACTCACTAATATATTCTTGGTCTCCGCTACCAAATATTAAAAATCTAGCTTGCCGATTATCTTTTATCTTCTTGAGCGCCTTAATTACTAATTCAATTTTTTTTAGTCTATTAACCCTGCCAGCAGTAATTAGCAGTATTTCATTTTCATTAATCTCAAATTGTTTTCTTATTACTTGTCGTTCATTTTCATCATAATAAAAATAATCCGGATCATATCCTAACGGGATCATTTTAATCTTACTGATATCAATTTTCATCCATCTTTTAGCAAATTGAATTGAATCATGTGTCGGAAAAATTACCTTATCTGCTTTTTTGAACATGTAATTGCTTAGAAATCTGGATAAGCAATAAAAAAATACTTTACCTAATAATGTTTTAGGAATTTCAAATTGCTGATGATCGGAGATTAAAAAATATTTTTCTTTTTTATACCAGGCGCCTAGCAATGGAGTAAATTGAACTGGTTCATAAGCATGAACAATATCCGGCTTAATTTTATTTAAAAGTTTTTTTACACCCTTTATAATTATTAATCCCTTAAATTCTACTAGCGTTGGTAACCGAATTATTTTTATTCCATCTAATTCAGATAAACCTTGCTGGCGCTTACGGTCTGCGGAAATATTTATTTTTTTGCAAAGTTCTGGTAAATTAGGAAATGGATATATACGATCAGAAGTTATCACAAAAACTTCATGGCCAAGTTTTACTTGATTTCTAGCAATATAATACTCCTTATAACCAAATTCCGGCTGAAAATACCCTATTAAATGAATAATTTTCATATCTAATGCCTATACAATCAATTATTAAGAATAAACACCTTCCTACCGCTATTTTAATTACCTTGATTATTTTAATAATCACAATCTACAGTTATATACTATTTTTATTTCCTTACCAGGAGGGAGGCGACTTATTATTCCATACCTGGTTCGCCAATCAAATATCTAATTCTGGCAGCATTCCGGGAGATATGCCGACTAGCGAAACTACAAGTTTATATAGCTTCACTCCCCTTTTTCATGTATTGAGCAGTTATTTTTCTCAAATCACAGACTTAGAACTCCCTATTTCAATGTCTATACTGAATATAATTCTCATAATCTTATTAATTTTATCAATCTATATATTATCAAATATTCTCTTAAATAACAAAGTTATAAGTATAATAGCGATCTTTGCGATTTTTTTGTTTAATCAGGAGATTTTTTATTACTATTTGCCAAGAAACATAGTCCTAACCCTCTTTTTGGTATTGATATTTTTACTAGTTAAAATTTTTCGGAACAATAGTCACGCCCTGAAAGACTATATCATTTTTTCGTTATTAACGCTCTCCTTAATATTATTTCATCATATTAATGCCATTTACGCAGCGACAATAATTTGTGCCATTGCTATTCCATTTTTTATTATTCATAAAAAACGGTCGAAATCATTATTTATAATAATATGTATTACAATCGCAATTTTATTATTTATTTTATTAAATTTACCATCCTTCATCAACCAAGCGTTTCCAATCGATACATCCGATCCTTCTTTCAAGGTTTTTACTGACTCTCAAAATAATATTCCATTAAATTTTCTAGCTCCTCTATTAAGTATTACTCATTCATTCTTTTTAATATTTGTAATTGCCGGATTATTAATATTTCTTTTTAATCTCAGGAAAGCGTGCGGTACGCAAATAAAATTTTTAGTAATTTTTCCATGGCTGATCTGTTCTTTATTACTAGCTTATCAAACTTCAATAAATTATAACTTTTTTGCCAGCAGGGCAATTAGCTTATTAATTCCAGCCTTAGGCATTATCGGCGCCTATGGATTCTATAAAATAATTCGTTTAATATCAAGGAATAACTATTTGTCTAATATAATTGTATTAATTATTTTGGTACTTTCCTCTCTCTACCCAGTTATTACTTTATTACTGGCGAACAATATTACACCTATTAAATATGGTTTATCCAGGGAAAACGTAAACGAGCAATTGAAAATTAAAGATAAATTCTCAAATAAAATTGTCCTCTCTGATCCATCTACCATGTACTTATTAACCACCATTGCAGATATGAAACCAGCTTATAACTACGAACACACAAATTTAACTAGAAATAAGTTTATTGAATGGGAGCCAGTTCAACAATTGTTTTTTGGAACTAATGACGAATTCACTGCCTATTTATCAACAACTAAATACGATTATATAATCATTTCTGCACGTACTAGAGAATATTTTGATGAAGCTGATTTCAGCAGATTTGAAAACCAAAACATTATTGAAAAAATTTACGAAAGCGACCTGCTTGATCCAAAAGATTACCGCGAAAATCCAAGCATTAAATATCCTTATTATTCTGTTTACCAATCTGTACAATAGCGAATAATACAAATAGAATTATTACACTACTAATGACAATACCAATCAATAAAGATGCAAATGGTATAAAGGTTTGGAGAAAATCTGGAATAACCAAGGATAATAAAAATTTTATTAAAATTACTGGTAAATAAACTATAGTAAAAAAATTCATACCTTATTATAAACTTCAATAATCTGATCTGTTAATTCGTCCCAAGTAGGTAAAGTTTTTACATAACGCGCAGCATTTTCTCCTAGCTGCTGGCATAATAATGTGTTGTTAGCTAATTTTTGCATTGCCTTATATAATTCTATTCGATCTCCGGATGGCACCAAAATGCCATTGTTATTATTTACTATATCAGGAACACCACCCACCCCACTGGCAATAACTGGTACAGCTACAGAAAAAGCTTCTAATATCACCCGGGGCACTCCTTCAGAATTAGAGGGTAGTATTAAAATATCTGAATTCGCAATTTCATGCAGTGTCTCTTGATTGCTCTTTGATCCTAACATAAAAATCTTCTCTTGTAATTCTTGAGTGCTTATATAGTTTTCGCAAAAATCTTTATCTGGACCAAAACCAATTATCTTTAGTCTAATATCTTTTTTTTCTTGCAGCAAAGTCTGAAAACTTTGTAGTAAAATATCTATGCCTTTCACCTTTTTATCTAAACTACCAACATAAATAAAGGTTAAACTATCATTTTTTTTCTTCATTAACTTTATACCTCTGCAAGATTCCGGAGGAATTGATGTAATGGTTAAAATTTTTTGTTTTGAAATACCAAAAGATACTAATCTATTTTTTATTTGATTCCCGGTTGCAATATAAAATTGAATATTTCCTAACTTCATTAACCAACTCAAGGCCATTAGATCCTGCACCTCAAATATTAATTTTTTTCTACTAATTACGCTATAAAAACTAATACCTAATGTTATTGCCGTACTGGAATGGCAATGAATTAATTCAATTCGATACTTTAATGATATATAAAAAATAGAAATAAATGAAAACAGTGGTAAAATTAAAATTCTAAGCAGAAAAAAACTATGGAGCATATTTGGAATTAAACGGTATATGAAATATCCATCTTTCTTTTCAATTAATTTGGTATCAGAATTTGAAGTGGTTAATACAATAATTTTCCACGACTGACGACTTTTTAATTTATTTACTAAATTACTAAAATACGTTGCCGCTCCACTAGTAGCTGGCGGAAAAGAAGGTGTCACCAATAAAACTGTTTTATTTTTCATTTTTATTAATTGTATTAATAATAGCCTTGGCAAAAGAATTGATATCTTTGGGCTTTACAAGTGTACCGTTTTTATTAATTATCTCTGGGTGTGAACATAGATTATAAGCTACAACAGGCTTACCGCAGGCCTGTGCTTCAGCAATTGGTAAATCAAATCCTTCCCAAAGACTGGCTGTAGCATAAACATCGCAAGCAGCATAATAAAAAGGCAATTCATCATCCTTTACATAGCCTGCAAATATTACGGATTTTTCAGCCAATGTTTCTAATTTTCTTGCATAATTATTAAAAGTTTTTTTTCCGACAATTAGTAATTTTGCATTTGGAATTTTATCTAGAACTATATTAAAAGATTTAATTAATAAATGAATTCCTTTGTGAGGTGAAATTCTACCAACATACAGCACAACCGGCGTACTTTCTAAAGAATATTTTTTCTTTACAACTAATCCGCTTATACTGCTATTAAAGCGCTCCTTATCAACAAGATTATAAACTACCTCACTCTCAATACCTATTTCTCTTTTTAATACGTCTCTTAAATATTTACTGATTGAAATTACCTTATCTGATTTTTTTACTGTCCAATTGGATAGCGACTTTATTAGTTGAATATATAACTTGTCAATAAGGCTAGTAAACGTTTTTAACGATGCTATACCGTGATTATAATAAATAAATTTGATCCCATATTTTTTCTTAGCTCTCATGGCAATTAAATTCATAGGATACTGGTGGCTATAAATTACGTTAAAATCTTTAAGTTGCTCTGCAGATTTTTTAATTTTACGAAAATCCAAAAAAAATATTAAACGATATAGTCTATGTAAGAACTGCCCTCGGAGACTTTTAATTGTTATAACTTTAATATCTTCATCATTAATATCTGCCTCGAGAGTCATTACAACCACTTCATTTCCCTCCTGAGTTAATTTTCGGAATTGATTCTCAACAACTCTATCAATACCGCTGAATTTAGAAAAGGTTGGAGTTAATAAGGCAATTCTCATATTAAATCATGATAAATTTTCAAGGTAAGCTCGGCAAGATTGTTCCAATTATAGTTTAAGGAAATTTCTTTTCCTTTTTTAGATAGATCATTAGCGATTTGTCTATCACCAAATATTTTAATTATGGCTTTTGATAAGGCTTGTACATCCTTGGGTTTAAATAATATTGCTCCCTGACCATTTTTTGTAACCTCTCTTATTGGACTAATATCAGTGGCCACAACCGGCGTGCCGCAGGCCATCGCTTCAGCTATAACTATACCAAACCCCTCTACAGTGGAAGTTAAGCAAAATACATTAGACTTTTTTATTTCGCTAATTACTTCCCTGTACTCATCCACAAAACCTAAAAAATTAACATTTAATTCAATTTTTAATTTTTTTACTGCATTTTTAAGATTATTTAATTCCGGTCCACTGCCAATTATATTGCATTTTACGTCTGGAAATTTATTCTTAACCAGTGCCACGGCATGCAATAAATCAATTACTCTTTTATAATCTACGAGTCGTGTTACTGAACATACTGAAAAATCGTTTTTTTGTTCAACATTAATTGAATTTATTAATTGAAAATCAATACCATTATGGACTACCTCGATTTTATTATTATCTATTCCGGATTTTATTAAGCTATTTTTAGTATATTGGCTATTAGCAATAAACTTATTCCATGGCAATTTTAAATAAAATCGTTCAAATATTTCTCCAATTATTCCCATAAAACCAAATAATTTCATCCACCTGCCTTGCCAAACATCATGGCAGGTCATGACTGACTTAATATTTAATTTTTTGGCAGCATAAAATGAAGGCAGATATGTAATAATACTCTGCGCATCTACAAGCTGGGGTTTTAACTTTATAATCTTCCTATATACTCCAATCATGAACAAAATCCTTTTTACCAACGCACCTTTTTGGGTGTATCTTCTTCTGGGCCCCACACGTAAAACCCTAATATCAAAAAAAATATCTTCCTTGGGTAAGCTATCCTCAAGCGATGTTATTACAATAATCTCGTATTGTTTAGCCAGACGCTTTGCTACTTGCCAGCTTCGAATTTCTACACCTCCCCTAGCATCTCCTTCCTTTGTCCTCGGGAAAAACTCAGTTGCTACTAATATCCTTTTTTTCATTTTCATTGTCGCGTTTATCTTTTATCTTATTCAATTTATCTGATAAGGCCAGGTTGCGCACCAAACTTGTTATTTCATGTTCTATAAATTCCAATTTTATATAAACGCGAAACATGGCATAGAACAAGGCTACTATTGAAATATACACTAAGGCGTCAATACCCCGGCCAATACCAACCCCGCTAGCAATAATATCACTGAACTTTGGCCACCAAACAAAAAAAGCAATACCACCCCACAACAATAACCAAACAATAAAAGCAATAACTCGTACTGACCCATCACGATATCTTAAATAAACCCTGGAAACGGCGAATAAAACAAATATTGAAACTAATATTTTTATTATCATTTAATAAATCTCCCTAATAAATATTTAAATAATATTTTCATAAAAGCTGAAGGATTTTGATTGGCGCCTCCCTTTGTCATTGAATAATTGGTATAAGTAATATTAACTGGCACCTCAATATATGATAATTTATTTTTATATATCTCGTCTAATATCTCTGAGCCATGCGCCATTCTATCCTGCTTTAGTTCAATTTTTGATGCTGCCTTGAAAGATAATGCCCTTAACCCATTATGCGTATCAGTAATATTTAATTTTGATGAGAACTTAGTAAAAATTACTGCAAGTTTTAGAATTATCTTTCTATAAACAGGAATATTACTCGACTGATCATTATTCAAAAAACGGGATCCTAACACTACCTCCACTTGACCATCAATAATCGGCTTTACTAAATTTTTTACATCTTCAGCATGATGCTGACCATCAGCATCAAAAGTAACTATAACATCAGCTTTTTGATTAAGGGCATACATAATTCCTGTTTTCAGAGCCGCACCTTGCCCCCTATTTATTAGATGCCGTAAAACCAATATATCGAACTGTTCTGCAATCTGAACAGTCTTATCATCTGAGGCATCATCAATAATTATTATATTCTTAAAATTATTTCTTAAATCAATGAGTACACCCCTAATTACCTTTTCTTCATTATATGCAGGTATGACAATGAATATATCCATAATTATTTCTCACTTTTATTATCTTGGATGAGGATGAATATACCTAATAAAAAAATTATTAAACCAGTAAATACTGACAGTACTAGGTAATTATTACTAAAATTTGACCTTTGGTTATATAGAATAAAAAAATTGATAATTAATAGAAGAAATATCAATAAATAATTAACTGCCGTAGTAGCTCTTCTATTTATAGTTATAGATGGATTTCTTGATAGCAATGACGAAATTACTCCCAATGGAATTATTATTAATAGTAGGTAATTTGGATTAATTGTATTACTAACAAAACCTTTGAAACTAAATTCAATAATCAATAGTATTATATAAACAATGAGGAAAATTACAAGTATAGAAATTACCAGCTCTCTAAGATATTGATTGGATCGTGCTATACTGTTATTATTATCGTTTGTTTTTGACATTTATTTAAATTAACATTACAATATTTATATAGTATAAATATAACAAAATTTAGCCTAATTTTCAAGTTATGAATTTTTCAAACTTTTATATAAAAAATGATAAAATTTCAACTTTAAAAAGAATTATTTTAGAAGTAATTATTATTTTTACTATCATCCTATTTATTGGCCTTTTTAATAAAAATTTTTTATTTTTTTCGGATCAAGTCCATTTTTTATATTCATATCCAGATAATAGTCAACTAATATCCCCTATTTCCCCAATATCAGATGTGTCATACATTAGTCAAAACGGCAGCCAACAATATCGCATAGATAACCAAATCATCAATAATGATTTAACTGAATTTGAAATTCAACTACCTTCAGGCGTAAAGGAAGATATAATCAATAAGGTAGATATTAAACTTGACTATAGCATCCATGGGTCAAACAATATTCTACTCGGAATTAAAAATATTGATAATACAATTTCATATAAACCAATATTCAATCCTAATTTAAACGAATTATCATGGGAAAATATCATTTCTGATGATCTTTCATTATGGCAAAAAAACAAAAAATATAATTCTATTGAAGATTTTTTATCCAATCCACCAAGGGAAGTATATAATATAATATCACCTGATAATAATTCAGAACCTATAATCAATTATGCTATTGCGGATTATTATTCAAATCTAGATCAGTCAGAAATGGTTGCTCAATCACTTATGGGCAAAACATTCACACAGGATAGAACTTTTACGCCATACATAGAAGGGACATTTAACGCCTACACATATCTTACTTCACCTGGTGATCTACAGTTAGAAGTAATAAAAGTTGATTTTAATTATTATGAAGGTGCGGATCCCTTAGAAACTACAATTACAAGTTCAACCGATAAAGCTATTAGCAATCAAGTAATTACTGATGACGGCAATATAAGTGCTAATAATGAATTAGGGCCAAAACAATCTGATATTATCAGCATTCAAAACATGCCAAGTGGTTTATATAAAATTAAAACTGGTTCAGCTGATTCTCTCACAAAAATTATCCTTAACCAACCTCTCTTGGTAATTGCAAATTCGGTTATGATACGCGACGATATTTCCGAATCAATTAATCAACATTCAATTTATACTAATGCTTTGTCCATAAAAATTCCAGCTTGGCATATCCCCGCTTCAAATCAAACAATTTCAATTAATGATGACCATATTTTAATTTTAGATTCTACCAGACTTGAAGAAGCCCCAAAAATTGTTAATCTTTCCGGTGATACTTTAAATAAGATAGTGCTTGAAAAAAATCATTTGTTAGTCCAAAATAATGATGCCATCACTGGATATTTTTCTTTTTCTGAAAACTCATTTTTTAATCCAACCCCATTGGGGATGAAAAAACTTAATACTATAGAAATTGATGCTATTTCAAATTATGAATATCTTTTATCAAGTTATAATCCGCCTCAAGAATTTGAAAATAATTATATATCACAAACCAGTTTTAATCTAGATAGTGATTACTTTTATGAAGGAAAAATAATTTTTTCTATTAACATTCCCGACTTACAGAAAAATCAAAGCTTAGTAAAAATTAATGCAATCGACGTAACTCTAAGCAAGTAAATGACTTGCTTCATCATAAGTCATTACCAACGTAATACAAATAAAAATCATCACTAATATCAATCAACCTGTATTTATTATTAACATACTGAGATAATAAAAAGTTTTTTTCTGATATTTTTCTTTTTAATAAAATATGTGTTATTTGATATTTTGGGATAAGTTCATCAATTTTTTCAGGTTCTTCGTATGCTGCCTTAATATTATCGTAGCCTTGATTTTGTATATCAGTTTGATTAAAGCCAGCATGAGATGGTCTGACGCCAACAACGTTTAACCCTGTTAATCCTGATAAAATATGTGATTCAACTTCATCCGTAAAAACAACACTTTTTTTTGATATATTATTTAAAATATCATAAGATATTGATTCAGATTGATATTGGGATTGCTGATATGTATATGGCTCCCAATCTTTAAATACAACCATTTTATTCATCGTGAAAAGTAGCCCAATTATTATAATAAGTGCAATAAGGATGAATATTAACCTTTTATTAATAATTTGAAAAAGGGACATCCAGCCCATAACGCCGGCCAAGACAATTAAAGGGAAGAATCTCCAATAAAATTGTATAGGCCAAGGTGTTAAGCCTGAAAATATTATGATCAAAGTAATAATAAATAATAATATTATAAATGTAAAATATTTTTTGTTTTTCGGACTAAAAATAATTCCTAGCAAACTTAAACCACCAACCAAAATCCATGAATTAATGTATTTCCAATAATAATCTAAGCCTCTATAGGTTTCCGAATTATTAACGTCTTGTATGGCATTTACTGCACCCCTATTAAAAAAATAATTCCATTGATCATACAAGGGCCATAAAAAATTTAATAAAAAACATAAGAATGGAATACTAAATAAAAAAATAAGTTCTCTTGTTATTTTTTTATAATTTATTATTTTTGCAGTGATCAGGGCGTATAGAGCAACAAAAAAAATAATTCCTGTCAGCATATGTGTATTATATAACACGAATACTGGAATTATCACTAATAAATAAGAAGATACGCTTCTTTTTTGCTCAATTAGCTTGTCAGCATAAATCAATGACAATAGTAATAAACTGAAAGTAAAAAAATGATAGAATGGACCTATCCATAAAATTTCATTTAAGGAAAACATGCCTGCATAAATATTCCTACTGGGACCCCATAAAAAAATTAGTAATAATGGAAATAAATAATTATATTTACTTTTTAAAAAGTGTTTACTAAATAAAAAGCTGCATATTAGAAAAAATATTATATTAATTATTCCAAAAAACAAATATGTATTTATAGTTGAAATATTAAATATTTTTGACACTAAAGCTATACCAGTTAAATATATCCCACTACGTGGATCATTCTCTCCATCAGTAAAAAATGGCGCATTAACTTCTGAATAATCATTAACTTTTAATTCATTGATAATTGCCAAATGTGTCCATAAATCTGTATTGCTTTTTTGTGGGTATAAATCAATAAAAAAAGAATAGAAGCATAACAATACAAACAAAATGGAGAATACCGTAAAAAAAAGTGTTGATTTCTTAATCATATAATAAATATTTCATTGAAAATTATAGATAAATTATACATTAGTTTCGATTCAATAACCAAGATTATATCTTAGTAAAATATATATTTAGCTAATATTAGGAATTAATCAAATATTATCATTATATTTAATTAAAATGCTTGACTATATAATTAATTAATTATATTATAAACATATTCAATTATTAGTTAAAAAACCTATGAAAAATGAAAAAAGATATACTACCATCTCTATTCCAGTTCAACTTAATGAAAAATTAAAAGAAAAAATCAGCGGTACGGGTTTTCATTCTGTTTCCAGTTATGTAATTTATGTGCTAAGACAATTAGTTTCTTCTTCCTATGAAGAAAAAAAGGGATTTACCAAAGAAGATGAAAAAAGAGTACGCGATAGATTAAAAAATTTAGATTATTTATAAAAAGTTCTATGTTTATAATTGGGCTTGACGGTGCTACTTGGGATATTATCAAACCCAATATTGACAAATTGCCCACCTTTAAAAAAATATTGTCACAGCATGATAATTATACAATCAGCCTGCAACAAAAACCATGGTCTGCTTCAGTTTGGTGTTCAATGTTTTCTGGAAAACTACCCGAAGAACATAACCACCTGGATTTTGTTAAAGACGGTGAAGTCCAAACTCGGAATGACGTAAAAGTTGATTTTATATGGGATATTCTCAGTAGAAATAATATATCGGTTAAAGCATTGAACATTCCTTTTATTGTACCACCTTATAATTATAATATTTACTTTAATCCTCCTGGTTATGGTGTCCCCCTTACTCAAGAAGAGCTGAATACTGAAATCACAGAAATTACCAATAAAATTGTCTCTGTTACAGGAGATAGTAAACCAGAACTATTTATTGCTGTATATACCGCATTGGATAAGATGTCCCATTTACACTGGGGAGGAGAATCCTTAATAGATTATTATATAAAAATTGATAAAGCAGTAAATAAAATTTTTGAACTTGATGAAAAAGTATTGATTCTTTCTGATCATGGATTTACAGATTATGACAAAGCTCCAGTTCAGACTTTACCAAAAATTACCTCAACAGGCAATGAATTGAAAGGCGATCATCACCCAGATGCCATTGCCATCGCAAAAAATATTCCATTTAAGGTTAACCAACCTATAGATGTATTTAATGGACTAATTAGTTATTTTAATGTCAAATAATATGAATCATTTAGATGAACTAGAAAACAAAAGTGTTTACATCATCCGTGAGGCTTATAATCAGTTTAAAAAAATAGCTGTTCTCTGGTCTATTGGAAAAGACTCAACTACTTTAATCCAATTATGCCGTAAATCTTTTTTTGGCCACATCCCCTTCCCTGTTATTCACATTGACACTGGAGCTAAGTTTGAAGAAATGTATGAATTCAGAGATAAATATGCCAAAGAATGGAAGTTAAATCTAATAATTGCTATGAATAAAGAAGCTATGGCCAGGGGCGTTAAGTGCGGCGAAGGAGATGGCTTTACGTGCTGTAATGAACTTAAAACTAATGCACTAAAGCAATGCATGGCTAAACATGATTTTAAGGCGCTAATTCTAGGAATTAGACGGGATGAGCATGGTATTAGGGCTAAGGAGCGCGTATTTTCTCCTAGAGACCAAAAATTTAACTGGGACTACAAGAACCAGCCCCCCGAACTTTGGAACCAATACAGGTCAATTTCAGACGATCAGACGCATGTTAGAATCCATCCTTTGCTCCATTGGACTGAAGTGGATGTTTGGAAATATATAAAAAGAGAAAATCTGCCTATTAATAAACTATACTTTGCCAAAAATGGCTTACGATATCGGAGCCTCGGATGCAAACCAAATACAAAGCCAATTAAATCAGACGCTGATACTGTTGATAAAATTATCGAAGAAATTAAAAAATCAAAAAGCTCCGAAAGAGCTGGCCGCTCTCAAGACAAAGAAGCTGCTTATGTTATGCAGCGCTTGAGAAAATTAGGATACATGTAATACTAATTGAAATATTAAATATCAAAATTAAAAAAATATGAGGAATCAAAAAGAATCAAAATTTAAAATTGTTTTTGTAGGACATGTTGATCATGGAAAATCAACACTTATTGGCCGACTATTATGTGATACAAAATCAATAACAGAAGAAAAAATATCTGAGGTAAAAACAATCTGCAAACAACAAGGCAAGCAGTTTGAATACGCTTATCTTATGGATCACATGATTGAAGAAAGAGACCAGAATATTACTATTGACACTGCACAAATATTTTTCAAAACTGATGCCAGGGAGTATGTCATCATTGATGCACCAGGCCATGTTGAATTTACAAAAAATATGATAACAGGTGCCTCACAGGCCGAAGCAGCAATTTTAATCGTAGATGCCAATGAAGGTATCCAAGAGCAAACAAAGCGACATGCAAAATTCTTAAGCTTGTTGGGTCTGGAACAAGTAATCGTTGTAATTAATAAAATGGACAAGGTAAAATATAAAGAAGAAAATTACATAAAAGTAAAAAAAGAGTTGCTGGAATTTCTTAAAAAAATTAAAATAACTCCTACCTTCATTATTCCAATCTCAGCTTTCAAAGGAGATAATATTGCAAAAAAATCAGATAATATGGATTGGTACGAAGATAAAACAGTTTTAGAAGCACTGGAAACGTTCAAGGAAACAAAAAATCTCTCCAATAAGCCATTTAGAATGCCAATCCAGGATTTATATAAATTTGACGAAATACGCATTATTGCCGGACAAATTGCATCTGGCACAATTAAAAAAGGCGATGAAGTAACCTTCTTACCAAAAGGTAATAAATCATCAATTAAAACAATAGAAAAAATGAACCAACAGCTGGAATCGGCTTCAGCCGGAGAAAATATTGGAATAACATTAATAGACCCAATTTTTGTAGATCGTGGTGATATTGCCACCCAAAGTGATAATAAACCAAAATCAACCGACGAGGTAGTGGGAAATCTATTTTGGATGTCAAAAGAGCCATTAAGCATTAAAGAGAATCTCACACTACAATGCGCCACTCAGGAAATTGGTGTGTTCGCAGAATCTATAACCAATCGCATAAATTCATCTTCACTTAAGATTATTGAAGACAAATCTAATGAACTTAAAGAGATGGAAATTGCTACAGTCAAACTCAAAGCTGATAATCCAGTAATAATTGAAGATTTTAATAATATTCCGGAGTTAGGTAGATTTATTTTAATCAGAAATGGCGCAGTTGTAGCAGGTGGCATTATCACACTTAATTAATAATATAAATATAAATTTAAAAGAGATGCATAATTATGCTCACGAACGTATTTGGAATTTGGTTTTCTGAGGTTATTGTAAATAATAATTTAATAAGCATTAATTATAAAAAAATGAATTCAATTAAACTGGACGAAAAAATATTTCAACAAATTCAAAAAAAAATAAAATCCTCAAGTGAATTTTCTTCTGTTGAGGGATTTGTTAATTTTGTGTTAGAAGAAGTTCTTAAGCAACCAAAACAAGATACAGATAAAAAATTTAGTAAAGATGATGACGAATCAGTTAAGGAAAGATTAAAAAGCTTGGGATACCTCTAAATTAAACATCATACCATCATATCATATCAATTAATGAGTGTTAATTATTCATTAATGAATAATATTGATATAATAAGCGCTGATAGTATACCAATTAATATAGTTAAAATTATTTCAAAAAATTCTATATTTTCAAAAACATTTACTGTCATTACAATTACCAGTAAGGTGATAAATAATACTAACGGCATCTTTAAAAAATTTCTTTTAAAATTAGATTGGATATTAACATTAAATTTAGACTTCCTGCCCTCCCCTGTAATGATGGTAAATATCCCAGCTATCACGGTCATCAATAAAATAATATTTAAACTAAAAGTGCTTGAAAAAAAACCTTCCCAGTAATTATCTACAATTAGGCTTAATAAATATATTATTATTAATATTACAAAAATAAGTCGTGATATCTCTCTGAAATATTCTATTATATTCTTAATTGTTGTTGGTTTAAATAACCTTATCATATTGCTTTTATTCTCCATATGATAATATATCATTTCCCCAATTATTAAATAAAAAACTTCTGTCTTTTTATTAATTATGAATAATTGTAGTTTTCAATAAATATGAATAATTTATTATTTAAAGGCGCCGCTTACCTTACTTTTGCAAATCTAATTTTTATGGGAAGCGGTTATATTATACAGATATTAATAGGACGTTTTTTTGATCCAGCTTTATATGGAACTTTTGGAATTGTTATATATCTGATAAATCTTCTTAATACTATACTAACCTCAGGATTTTTTCAAGGAATTAGCCGCAGTATCGCTGAGAAGGAAACTGCAGCAAAAACAATTTTAAGAAAAAGTTTAAAGATTGAGATCATATTAACTCCGATAATTGCCTTGATTTATTACGGCTTAGCCGATCTGATCAGCCGGGGGTTTGGTGATCCTCAAATGGCATACTACATTAGACTTTCCGCTCTATTAATACCGCTCTACGGCATCAGAACAGTATATATTGGCGTTTTAAATGGCTTAAAACGTTTTAATAAACAATCATTAATTGCTATTATTGCCGCTATAAGTAAACTGGTATTAGTTGTAATCTTTTTACTAATGGGCTTAGACTTAGATGCAATATTATTAGCGTATTTTCTTGCCGCCCTAGTATCTTTAATTACCGCTATGTCGTTTACAAAAATTAAAAATGGACTAGATCATTTTCCCGGAAAAAAGTTATTTAATACAACTATTACTATTTCCTTTTATGCTTTTGGCTTTCCTTTATTGATGAGTATAGATTTATTTCTTGTAAAGTATTTTTCTAATAATCAAGATTCGGCTGGCTATTACAATTCCGCTACTACTTTATCTAGATTTTTATATATAATTTTAGCTGGCTTTGTTATCAGTTTACTGCCAATTATTTCAGGCTATTATTATAAGAACCTTATTGAAAAAGTTAGGGAAAATATTAAGCAAGCCATCCGACTAAGTTTGATTATTCTTGGACCTTTAACTATTATTGCTAGCTTAACCGCAGGTAATTTAATTCCGTTAATATTTTCCGACAAATATAACCCTGCCATAACGTCCTTTAGTATTCTGGTATTTGGCATGTCATTGTTAGCCTTAACCAGGGTTATGATGACAATTATTATTTCTATAGGCCAGCAAAAGATGTCATTATACCTTACTATCATGCTTATTCTTGCCAGTATAGCCGCTAATTTGCTGTTAATACCAAAGTATGGCATAAATGGTGCTGCCTGGGCAACAACATTCGTTGGGGTGATTGGTTTGTTGTTTTCATATATTTACGTTTGGAAAAAAATTAATAAAATCACTAACTGGATTTCCATTATTAAAATTATTATTGCCTCCTTAGTAGTTGGAATAGTTTGTAAGGTATTGATTACCGAATTGGATTTTTCTAATTTTAAAATATTAGCATTATATTCAATACTAGTATTGATATATCTGATCACCTTAGTAATGTTTAAAGAATTCTCAAAAAATGATATATTAATACTAAGGAATTTTTTTACTGGTAAAAATATTAATAAAAAAACTGACATTTAATACACATATTCAGCATGAATAATAGTAAAAAAGTAATAGTCATAGGCCTAGACGGAGTAAATTGGCAATTGATCAATAAACTAATTGACGGGGGTTTCTTGCCCAATATAAAAAAAATTAAGGAAAATGGATCATTCAGCTCCCTTAGAACTACCCTACCCCCAGTTACTGCACCTGCCTGGACGTCATTTGCAACGGGTGCAAATCCTGGTCAGCACGGTTGTTTTGAATTCGTGACGCCAGAGAATGATCTTGACGACTATGCACCTATTTCAAGTAATTCAATAAAAGTAAAAACCTTTTACGAACAGTTGGATGAAATTGGAAAAAAATGTATTTTAGTTAATTTACCTGTATCTTTTCCCCCAAAATTATCTGAAATAGTTATAACAAGTTTGCTCACGCGCGGAGATGACTTTGTTTTTCCTAAAAAATTAATTGATGAAATCCCTGAGTTCACCAAATATAAATTAGCTCCAGAAGGAAAAAAAGAACGTAAACTGAAAGAGCATATTCATGAGATACGTGACATTGAACAGACAAGGTTTAAATGTGCACAAAAACTATTCAAAAATAAACCATGGGATTTTTTCTTCGTCCTTTTTAGCGGTACAGACTGGATACAACATACAAAATATCATGATTTAATTAATCAAGATCTTAAAAAGAATCAGTCAGTAATAAATATTTACCAAGATATTGATAGCTACCTTGGGTGGTTCGCGGATAACTTGCCGGCAAATACTAACTTACTAGTTATGTCTGATCACGGTTTTTCTGATTTGAAAGGAGTATTCTTTTTGAATGAATGGCTGGCTAAAGAAAATTATCTGCAATTTAAATCAAAAAATAAAAAGCATATTGATTTCGGTAAAATTTCAGAAAGCAGAGATAAATCTGCAAAAAAAGCATTAAATTTAAATCTGTCTGGTCTGACTTCCTTTATGTGGAAATATCCCACTATATTCAAGTTTGCGAAAAAAATATATGACAAAATTAAAAAAATATTACCAATATATGTAGACCAGGATATTGGCATTGATACACTTAATTCATCTGTATATAGCTTATCAAACTTAATCTATCTAAACCGTAAAGGCAGATTTTCAAATGGAATTATTGACAATGATAATGAATATAAAAAAATTAAACAAGAGATTATTGATAAACTCACCAAGATAAAAGGACCTGACAATAAGGATCGTGTATTTGACGTTGTAGCAGATTCACAAAAAATATATTCTGGCAGACAGGTGAGAAATGGGCCGGATATAATATTATATTCTTCAAAATATCTGATAAAAAGTATTATGGGTCCTGCTTTTGTTAAAGGAAAATTTCAATATCACAGCCTTGACGGAATATTCATTTCCTACGGACCGGATATTAAAACAAATATGGAATTAAAGCAGAACAATATTATAGACATTGCGCCTACAATATTCAAGCTAATGAATATTGAACAATCTAATATTTTTGATGGTCATCCGATTTCAGAAGCAATAATTGAGAAGGTATAATACTAATGAATGAAAATATTATTGAAAAAAATATTGTAAAAATATCATTTTTTGTAATTGGACTGATAATCGCCGGCATAATAAGCTCTTTTTTTGAAGTTTTTCAAATCTTTGCACAATGGATCGCGCCAATAATAATTGGAATATTTATATTATTTTTAATCTGGTATCATTTCAAAAGGTATCGTAAAAAAAGTAATAATAAAGTTATAAAATTTGAAGTTGCTCTAATATTATTATTACTGATATTTTCAATTGTTAATGGTCTTTTTTATTATGAAAACCTTGGTGCTACCAGGGATTATGGTGGTTATGTAGCTAATGCGGTAATTTTATCTCACGAGGGAAAAATTAATCTTGATCCAAGCTTTAGCTATAGTGGATCAATTAAATCAACCTTCAGTAATCAATTGGTATTAAGTAGAATTATTGGATATCCAGTATATTTAGCATTATTTTATACGTGGGGCGGACTATTAGGGCTCTTTTTGGCAAATAGTTTACTTCTATTTTTGTCCCTTTGTATCTTTTATTTTTTGGGAAAATCAATAAAAAATAAATGGGCGGGAATTTTATTCGTACTCTTTTTTGCTTCCCATTACTTAACAATATATTTCAGCCGTCAAACACTTTCCGAAAATATTATGCTTTTTCTCTTTTGGTTTGGCATATATTTACTAATAAAAGGATATTATAATAAAAATCTTTCGTTTGTATTATCTAGTTTAATTCCAATATTAGTCACACTTTTTGTAAGGGTTGAGGGAATTTTCCATCTTTTTACCTTTTTGATAGTAATAATTATAATAAATAATTATCAAAAAAATAAATGGCCCAATCAAAAAATCAATAAAAATATTCTGCTAGTTATTTTATTTTTGATTTGTATTTTTATCGGATATATAGTATTTTTTCTGCCCCCCTCTTACGCTCAAATTATGCATGTAGCTAGATTTGTTGTACGCCCATTGGTAGTTTTCTCTACGAAAATCATTCCTACTATGGCAGATAATGTTTTTATACAAGAAAATTTTATTAGTACAAGTACATATAGGATCAAAGAGGTTGATAAACTTGGTGATATAAATTATGTATTCTCAATTTTATTTTTCTATCTAATTCTTCCCTATATCATACTTTCTTTAATTGGTCTCTACAAAAGACAATATAAATTTATTATTTTTTTAATAACTATAATTGTTTTGCCAAGTTTTCTTTATCTTTACGATCCTTTAATCGCCAGGGATCAACCCTGGGCCCTTAGAAGATATTGGGCTATCTTTATCCCTTACGTAATGTTATTAGCTTCTATTGTTATTGTAGATATAAAAAGAATTGAATTCCAAGCATTAAAAAAATTCAATAAAATTAATATAATACCGATAAGTTTAGTAATAATTATTTTATTATTAAATATTATATTCTTATCTAAAATTTTTTTCTATTCAGAAAATCGTAACCAGGGCAAACAATTGTCAAATATTGCAAATAAATTTACTCCAAACGATATTGTAATTATGCCAACAAATTATTATGACACAATTGGGAGATTCACTGCCATATTAAAATACCACTATGGCTTAGACGGTATCATTTGGCCAGCTTATCATCAAGAAAAAACTCCCTATATTGATATTTCAGCTATAAAAGAATATATAAATAAATCATCAAATAAAAACATATATGTAATTTCCTCTGTTGATAATGACTCCGAGGACAATATTAATTATTTATTTAATAATGATAATCTAAACAAAATTGATGATTTTTCATTAAATTTCACTAGGCTACTTGTTACTTACGATGATACTCAATTTCCTCCAGCTATTCCTAAAATAAATGAACTAAAATATTTCATTTATGAATTTCAATAATATATTAAATTAATTAAAGATAAATAATATGAACTCCATACCAAAATTTATTAGAAATCCCCTGGTTTTTATTAAGAATGTAATTTATAAACTAATAATTGGACCCATGAAATATGGTAGTGGTGATGATTACAATGCGTCTCGGTATTGGCACGATAGATTCTCAAAATACAAGATGGCTATTAGGGGAGTGGGCGATGAAGGTCTGCCTGAACAGGATAATAAGATTATGTATGCTGAGGCTGCCAAAGTTGTAGTAGATTTATGTCAAGAACAAAACATAGACTTCAAATCAGCATCGGTCTTGGATATCGGCTGTGGAAATGGCTTCTACGCCCAGCTGCTTTATGATTTAGGCGTAAAAAATTATACGGGACTGGATATAACCGATTCGCTGTTTCCAAATCTAAAAGAAAAATTTCTCAACTTCGAATTTACGAAAAAGGATGTCAGTACCGACAAAATAAACGGTAGGTTTAATCTAATTTTAATGATTGACGTTATCCAACACATTGTTAAAGACTCTAAATTGTCTTTTGCATTGAATAATGTTAAAAATTGTTTGGCTGATCACGGCGTTTTTATTTTGGCACCAATTAAAAAAGTTGGTAAAAAACATCTTTTTTATGTACACTTTTGGTCTTTGGAAGATATTAAGTTAAGATTTCCTGATTATACCTTTACCGAACCAGTACCATTCAGGGACAGTAGTATGGTTTCGATAATAAATAAACATTAACTATAGGGATTTCTTAGCCATCACATAATAAATAAAATCGCCGCGGTTGATGGCCAGGCCCGCAAAATCAGTTATTAATGCTAAGAATGCTAATTTTATTAAGGCATCGCGTCCGTAACTAAACGAATAACTTGAGCCCTCATTTTTCCGAAACATCTTTTTTATTTTTTCAAAAAATCCTCTGTTAAATATTTCATAATCGATGGGACCTCCTTGTTTCAGAATTAGACCATTATTAGATGCCAGATACGCAACGGAATCCCGAGTGAAATAATTAATATGCTCTAGGAGAATGAGAGACCAATTTTCACCGATTAAAATTCTTCTGATACTGTCGTAATTTGGAACAACGATAAATAATAATCCGCCGGGAGATAACTTTCTGGATGCAATTTTTATATATAAATTAGGATCTGGCAGATGTTCGAGAACGTTTAAAAACGAAATTATATCGAATTGTATGTCTAGATTTTTTAATTCATCAATAGCACCAGTAATGATCCTATCATTTCCCAACCTTTTTTTAGCTATCTGAGATGCTTGATAAGATAATTCTATACCCATGACGTCCCAGCAATTATCTTGGGCAATCTTTAAGAATACACCTGTATTACAACCAAAATCTAATAGTTTCCCGGGGCCGTCTTTTTTTAAATGTTTTAGTTTTTTAAAATAATCTTGATATTGGAATTCTTTATGACGCCTTTTGTCATCATAATAAACTGTTTTATAAAGATTCCCATATAATTGATTCAATCCCTCTCTTGATAATCTTGGATTCAAGAATGCAAAGCTACACCTTTGGCATTGATAGATTTGAAGCGAGATTTTTTTATAATCCTTAAAAAATAAATTTGAAGGATATAATGAGCTAAGACTTCGCATCGTTTTATCATATGCAATAATTACCCGATTAATTAATGTACTATTGCATATCGGACAATTATTTATATTTGTTGTTTTTTTCATTTTTGCGAGATAAGTATAAGAGTCTCTTTTTGGTACGTTTTTCCGTGCTAACTCTCGAGGTTTCCAATGAGTTTAAAATCTGATATACTTTTTTATAGTTACACACTATTAATGGATATTCGATAATAACAATATGATAAAATTTTCAATCTGTATAATTACCTATAACGAAGAACTGAATATCTCACGTTGTCTTGAGAATATTTATGATATTTCCGATGATATTATTATAATTGATTCTTATAGTACTGACAAGACAGTTGAGCTGGCGAAAAAGTATAAAAATGTCAGAATTTATAAGAATTGCTGGCCGGGTTATTCAAAACAAAGAAACTTAGCTAATTCAAAGGCTAAATATGACTGGATTTTCCAGCTCGATATAGATGAGTTTATACCAGATGATCTCAAAGAAGAGCTAAAAAATATAGATTCTATGGCTGAATTTGTAGGCTATAACGTACCGTGCCTAGATTTTTTTTATGGTCGCTGGATTAAACACGGTGATTGGTATCCGCAATACCATACTAGATTATACAATAAAAAAATACTCCACATGGACGGGGAGATACTTGTTCATGAAAAACTAATACCACATAATAATCAAAAATACAAAATTGGTACACTAAAATCTCCCCATCTTCATTTTTCACATATTACTGTTAATGATACTTTGGAGGGATTTAAAAAATATACCAACCTAGATTCGTATGAAAGAATAAATAAAATAAGTTCAAGAAGTTATTGGATAATTTTTATAAAAATGTGTGTAAACATGTCAAAACAATTTTTTGGACGCTACTTTATCAAAAAAGGATTACTAGATGGCTGGCATGGTTTTTATATTGCCTGCATGATGGCTTGGTATGAATTTATGATCCATATCAAGCTTTTCACATTAAGATATTACCAAAAGAACAAGCATAAAATCAACGAGCTTGGGGATGAGCATAATATTGATCTTTCTTTTTATGATAAAACAAAAAAATGATAAGCAACAGACATATTTAATTACCGGAGCAAAAGGAATAATTGGTGAGGAAATTATTAACCAGCTTAATGACCATTACCACTGGATTAACCATATTGATTTGGGTTTGGAAGAGATGGATGTAACTAATTATCAACAAGTATTAAAAAAGTTTAAACAATATAAGCCGGATACTGTAATACATTTAGCAGCCATAACCAACGTGGACTGGTGTGAAGAAAATCCAGCTAAATGTAAAGATGTTAATGTAGATGGAGTTAAAAATATCTGCCGGGCGGTTAAAGAAATCAACACTACCTTAGTATATCCAAGCACTTTTTATGTATATAATGGTAAGGATGGCAAAATATTTGATGATCGTACGGACCAACCGAAACTTAATAAAGTAATAGGATACTATTCAAAAACCAAGCTGCTCGGTGAACAACTAATAAAGAAATATAAAATAAATAAGTATTATGTGATTAGGATTGGTGCTTTATTCGGCGGCAGAAAACGCGATAAAAAATTTGTCGGTAAAATCCTAAAATTAATTGAACAGGAAAATGAATTAAAAATGATTAATGATAGATTTATCCAGCCAACCTATGTTAAAGATCTCGTAACCAACATGTTAAAATTAATAATGTCAGAAAACTACGGAACTTATAATATAGTCGGTCATGGTTCAGCTACTTATTATCAATATGCAAAAAAAATCATTGAATACGCTAGAAAAAAAAATATTAAGGTCATTCCCATCAATTCTAGTCAATTTAAGGAAAAAGCCCCACGAGCAAAAAACTTAACAGCCATCAACGGTAAATTGCAGGATATTAATCTAGATCTTATGAGAAAATGGCAAGTAGCACTTAAAGATTATATTCAAAACGATTTAAAATATAAAAGTGATTAATAAATATGAACAAAAAAAAATTCATTCCGGGAAAAACTAAAGTGCAATATGCAGGTGCATATTATGACAATAAAGAAGTTGATGCCATGATTAAATCAATAAAAAAAGGCTGGTTTGGTGTTGGCGAAAAAGCGGATAAATTTGAAAAAGAATTTGCTCAATTCATCGGAGTAAAAAATGCAATAGTTACTAATTCTGGCTCATCAGCTACCCTGCTAGCTGTGGCTGGATTTGGCTTTAAACCAGGATTAGAGATTATCACTCCGGCTTGTAATTTTCCGACTTCATTCAATCCTATTGTGCAATTAGGTTTAGTACCTGTACTTATTGATGTTGATCTTGGTACATATAATATTAAAGCTGAATTAATTGAAAAGGCCATAACAAAAAAAACTGTAGCCTTGTTAATACCTCATACTTTAGGAAACCCGTGCAATATGAAAAAAATAATGAAAATTAAAAAAAAGTATAATTTAAAATTAATTGAAGATAACTGTGATGCTTTAGGCTCAACATATAATAACCAAAAAACCGGCAGCTTTGGTGATGTTGCTACCTGCAGTTTTTACCCTGCGCACCACATTACTATAGGAGAAGGCGGTATGGTTTATTTGAACAGTAATTCAAGAGAAAGAAAAATTAGATCGCTCAGAGACTGGGGCAGAGCCTGTCATTGTAAATGGGACCAAAAAAATCCTCATGGTGCATGCAAAAATCGTTTTAATTTTCAACTCGGGGATCTACCAAAAGGGTATGACCATCGCTATACTTATACCAGTATTGGATATAATTTAAAGCCGGTTGAATTTCAATGCGCTATGGGCTTGGAGCAATTAAAAAAATTACCCTTTTTCGTTAAAAAAAGAAGGCAGAATTTTACTAAACTATATAACTACTTTAAAAAATTTGAAAAATACTTTATTTTGCCGAAATGGGAGAAAGAAGCAAAGCCATCCTGGTTTTCATTTCCTTTAACAGTAAAAGATAAAGCGCCATTTTCAAGAAGGGACATTTCAATTTACCTAGAAGATCATAATATCCAAACTAGGCCTCTATTTGCCGGCAATATTATTCGTCATCCAGCCTATAAAAATGTCAAATATAGAATATCTGGTTCACTAAAAAACTCAGATAAGATTTTGCTTGATACATTTTTTATCGGGGTATGGCCAGGGATGGACGATGAACAGATTGGCTATATCAAAAAAACAGTAAACAAATTTTTTAAACAACTTTACTAGCTGAAAGCTATTTATCTTTAAACAACGTAAATAATAAAGTAATTGGTAGCTTAACAAACCAAATTATTTTTACATACCACTTAAGATGCTTGGCGGCAAGCAATATCCATCCAGTTAGGTACCTTTTAAATTTTAATATTAACTGCTTTAGTGTTCTTTTATCCCGTCTGACCAAGGGCGTCATATGATAAACAGTTGTATCGGGAAAATAAATCAGTGAATATCCAGCTTTTCTTGCGCGAATACTGTAATCAATATCATCACCATACAAAAAATATTTTTCATCAAAATATCCAACTTTTTCAATCACCTCTCTTTTAACAAACAGCGCATTACCGGTGAGAATATCAACTAACCTGGGAGAATTATACTGCCCAACATCTTCATCTCCCTTGCCTGTATGTTCACTAATTTTTATTGAAGTAGATTTTAATAACTCTTTTAGTGGTAGCAATTTTCCACCAGCCCACCAGATTCGATTTGTTTCATCATAAATTACCTTGGGAGTACACATGCCAACACCTTTTTGTTCCAAGACTTTTATCCCTTGCTCTAGAAAATTTGGTTCAAATCTATCATCCTGACAAGTTATTACAATATAATCGCTATTATTTTCAAGAGCATATTTAATTCCTTTATTATTGGCTCTGGCAAAACCAAGATTTTTTTTATTATAAATGATTTTCACACCTGGATATGATTTTTTAATCATATCAGGACTGCCATCAGTAGAGGCATTGTCAACCAATACAATTTCAAAATTTTTATAGGTTTGCTGATTTAAAGAATCTAAACAAATTTTTAGATATTTTAAACCATTATATATTGGGATGATAGTTGTAATTTTCTTAGTTTGATCCATAACTTTTTTTTAGTACAATGCTATTAATTTTTTTAAAGTATTGATTAGCAATATTTCTCCAACTATAGTTTTGAATGGTATAATTTTTAATTTTTTGCATTAATTCTTCACGATCGTCCATTTTTAATAATTCATTAATCAGCTTTATGAATTCATGGGCATTACCGGACTCAACTAAAAAACCATTCTTTCTATCAATTATTGCGCCATTTATTCCTTCAATATTTGAAGCTATAACTGGCAATCCACAGGAAGCGGCCTCTAAGGCTACTAAACCAAAACCTTCACAATCTCCCCTGACTTTAATATTAGGCATAATAAACAAATCAGAGGAATTAAGCACAATTTTTAATTCATCGTCAGATATTGATCCTAATAAATGAGCTCGTTTTACTAATCCTAATTGGTTGATACTACAATCAATTTTTTGCTTATCAGGACCCTTACCAACAATTAAATATTCAATATTATCTTGCAAATTTTGTAATACATTTTTTACAAACCAATCAACACCTTTCCTAGGAACTAGCCTTCCAACTGTAAGTAAAACAAGTTTATTTTTTAATACAAAATTGTATTTTTTTTCAACTATATTTCTATAGTAATCCTTATGCCTTTTTCCTGAATATTTTTCAATGTCAACACCATTGGAAATTAATGATAATTTCTTACTTGAAAAATTTCTTTTTTTACACTCATCAAAAGTAGATTGGCTTACGCAAATAATTCCATCTAAACTTCTTGCTGAACTAACATTTATTTTTTGATAAAACCATTTATTATAAGTAATATCAAGCCCATGTGCTGTGGCTAGAACTGGCTTGCCTGTTAAAATTTTTAACAACCGACCGACCGGAGCAATCAGGCAATCACATAAATAATAAACATCAACCTTTTTGGATGAAATTAATCCTTTAACAAAAGCATATGGCAGAAACCATAGCAGGTGTATTTGCGACTTATTAAGCAATATGGATATATTATCCCCTGGAAAATATTTTAATAAATTATAGGTATAATTTTCCATCCCGCCAATTTTTGGCGGGTATTTTCTGGAAATAAACAGTACCTTCATTTTTAATTCAGTTGTTTCTTAATTTGTTCCTTTTTTAAACGGTACAATATTTCTTCATTAATTCGACGATTTGCATTAATATTATCAGCCAATAAACCCAAGACAACAATCTGAAAACCCAGCATTATTAGAATTGCCACAAATATTAATGACTGGATATGGCCGCTGCTGTTTCCGGTCATATAAAAATATATAAACCTGACACCGATTATTATACCAAGCAGTAATAAAAATCCACCAATATAAACAAATGTTTTTAACGGACGGTGCCTGATGGTGGTCCTGACGATAGTCGCTCCAGATTTTTTAATATGCCCGAAAACACCACTAATAAGCCGGGAAGACGTGCCGACACGTGCCCGAAAAGTACAGGGAACTTCTATAAAAACAAGTTTCTTATCCTGCGCTTCAATTATTGTCTCATGGGTATACGTATGATGCGATAAAACACTCAGCCGTAAAGCCGCTTCCCTGGAAAAAGCCCGAAAACCACTTGAAGCATCCTTAATCGGCAATCCGGATACTTTTCTGACCACCCAGCTACCCAGCATATTGCCGTATTTTTTTGACGAAGGCATATGGTCTAATTTTTCTATCTGACGATCGCCCGAAACAATATCAGCTTGGCCATTTAAAATCGGTGCAATTAATTTTGGAATTTCTGTCTGGTCATATTGATTATCAGCATCCGTGTTAACAATAATATCAGCACCTAATTCTAAGGCTTTATTTATACCTCTTCTGAAAGTAGTAGCTAATCCCCTATTAACTTTATTTGATATTACATGGTCTGCACCTGATTCATGCGCTGACACTTTGGTATTATCAGTAGAGCCGTCATCAATAACTAGAATCTCAACTCGATCAATACCTTGCATCTGTTTGGGAATGCTATGTATTACATCTTTAATTGATTCCTCCTCATTATAGGCAGGAATTGTTACAATAAGTTTCATATTTATATATTAATTATTTCTTCCGATGCCATAATATTTAAAACCAGCTTTTTTTAATTTTAACGGATCATAAATATTACGTCCATCAATTATTATATTTTTTTTCATTAATTTTCTAGCTCTCATAAAATCTATATTCTTGTACCTATCCCACTCAGTTATTAATACTGCGGCATGGGCGCCTTTTAGAGCCTCATAAGTCTCAAAATTATAAGTAACCCTGTTATTGAATACAGCCTTGGCGTTGTGTAAGGCCACTGGATCACATAACCGGACTTGGGCACCGGCACTCAATAATTTTTCAATCACAGTAAGTGATGGTGCATCACGAATATCATCAGTATTGGGCTTAAATGAGATGCCCAATATTACTATTGTTTTACCTTTTAACTTACCTAGTGCTTTTCTTATTTTTTTAACAATTATAGTTCTCTGACTTAAATTAATTTTTTCAACCATCTTTAAAAAAGTAGGATCATAACCATTTCTTTCATAAGCACGAATGAAGCCTCTCATGTCTTTTGGGAAGCAGAGACCTCCATAGCCAGCACCCGCATTTAAAAAAGCTTTATAGCCAATCCTTTTATCAGCCTTCATAATATCTGAGATAATCTTAACGTCTGCTCCCGTTTCATCGCATAAATTGGCAATATTATTAATAAACGAGATTTCAGTGGCTAAAAATACGTTACTTGCATATTTTGACATTTCTGCGGTACGATTATTTGTTTCAAAAATTGAAACTTTTAATGGACTATAAATATCTTTCATAATTTTTTTAGTAGCTGGCTTGCATAAGCCAGGATAGCCAATTACTATCCGATCAGCTTTTAAAAATGACTCCACTGCCCTGCCCTCCTGTAAAAATTCAGGATTTGACACAATATCCGTCTGGCCTTTATAATACCTCTTAAAAATTTTACTAACTATTTCTGCAGTACCAGTAGGAACAGTACTTTTAATTACAATGATTTTAGACTCATTTGTATACTTAGCAATATCCTGGCAGGCGTTCTTAATGTAACTTAAGTCAACACTGCCATTTTTTCTTGACGGCGTGCCTACGCAGATAAATATCACCTGGCTGTTTTCAACAACATGCTCTAAATTTATGTAAAAACTCAATCTGCCTGCTTTTAAATTTTTATCGACTAATTGTTTTAAATGAGGTTCATAAAAAGGCAGCCAGGATCCCTTTTGCAGATTATTCATTCTTTTTGAATCAACGTCAAAACATCTTACTTTATTCCCCAAATCAGCTAAACTGGCAGCCGTAATCAGCCCAACCCAACCAACGCCAATAATGCCGATGTTATAACTGCTTTTTTTTGTTTTTTTTATCTTAATCATCTGCCGACGCCTTTATAAATAATTTTTGACTTTTTTATCAATTTATTATTTAAACAGTTTTTCCCGTCAATAACGACTTTAATTCCGTTCTTTTTCAATAATGACAGTGATAGTTGTTTAAATTCATTATGATCAGTGGCAATGATTAAAGCTTCGGATTTCTTCAATAACTCTTCCAGATTTTTTACTGTTGACTGGTCAGGCAAATATGGATCAAAAACTTCAACCATAGCTCCTTGTTTTTTTAATATCTTCATAATATCAACGGCCGGACTTTCCCTCATATCAGCTACATTGGCTTTATAAGCCATGCCCAGTAAACCGACCTTAGTGCCTCTAATTGACTTTTTTAAATCATTTAAAGATTTGATCAGCAGATCAACCGTATAAGACGGCATACTATTGTTTATCTCACGCGCTAGCTTTAAAAAACGGTGGTCAAAACCAGCTAACTTGGCACGCTCAATTAAATAATAAGGATCGACTGGAATGCAATGTCCGCCCACGCCGCAAGACGGATAATGGGCCATAAAGGCAAAAGGTTTTGTACTGGCACCCTCAATAACGTCCATCAGATCAATGCCTAACACCTCAAAAGACTTAGCCAATTCATTCACAAAGGCGATATTAATGTCTCTGAATGAATTTTCAATAATTTTAGTAGCCTCGGCTTCTTTAATGGATTTCATCGGCCTTACTTCCCCTTCTAATATATGGCGGTAAAACTTTAAAGATTTTAATAAGCCCTGCCTGCTCAAGGCACCGACGCAGCGCGGGATATTACGCACATTCCAGTGCGGATCGCCAGGATTGATCCTTTCCGGACAATGAGCCAGATAAAAATCCTTCCCCGCTTGAAGGCCTGTTGCTTCTTCCAGCAAAGGTTTAACCACTTCTTCGCAAACACCAGGATTCACGGTTGACTCAATAATTATTAACTGCCCCTTTTTAAGATGTTTGGCAATATTCCTGCAGGATTGCTTAACTGGCGTTAAATCAGGATTATACCTCTCATCAACCGGAGTGGGAACGCAGATTATTATAATGTCAGATTTTGAAATTGAATCATAGCTTGAGGTGGCAGTAAAGAACTTTCTTGAAATCATTTTCTCCAAATAAATATCGCCCTTAATTGGAGAAATGCCATTATTTATTTGATTGATTTTTTTCCTATCCTTAGAAATACCGAATGTCTTATAACCCTTTTCACCGCACAAACAAGCCAGGGGCAAGCCAACATAGCCAATCCCGACAATCGTGATCATCATACTTTTTCTTTTTTTTCTCTTAACTTTAAATTTATTTTTTTTAATATCTCTACTCATATTTTTTAATAAACCAGTTATATGTTTCTTTTAAACCTTCTGCTAATAACATCCTAGGCTGCCAATTCAGCCTCTTTTTTGCTAATTTATTGTTAAGAGCACTTCGATACTGTTCATCTAAATAAACTCCGCGTATTGGCTTAATCTTTTTTGCTACTAACGAATATATTAAATCATATAATTCATTTATGGTGGTTTCTCTGGCAGTACTTAAGTTAATAACCTGGTTATGAGCCATATTTATCGTTTTTAACGCTCCAGCTGCTATATCCGATACATGAATAAAATCACGGGTTTGATGCCCAGTATTATTTATTACCGAGGCTCGATTTTTAGCCGCCTGACTGCAAAATATGGCTACTACGCCCCCTTCGCCAAAAGCTCCCTGCCTGGATCCGTACACATTTGAGGGCCTAAGGATTGAATATTTTAAGCCAGATTTGATTATATACTGCTCAACAGCATGCTTGGCGATGCCATATGGTATTTCAGGAAGGATGATATCAGTTTCCTTATTAAGTGGTTTATCTTGGATATTATAAACAGCAGCGCTGGAGAAAAATATTAATTTTTTTACTTTTGCCTGCCGAGCCGCATCTAATACCCTTAAGCTGCCGATAATATTAGTTTCCGCATCTTCTGCCGGATATTTTTTTGAAAATTGCAATTTTATCTGAGCCGCTAAATGAAAAACAAAATCAACTTTATTGGCCTTGAATATCCCTGGCATAGTTTGATGCTGAACTTTTTGTTTTATGAATTTTGCTTTTTTATTTAAATTTTGACGGGAACCGGAGCTTAAGTCATCAATAATAATTACCCGGTGGCCAGCTTTTATCAGATGGTCTACCAGATGGCTGCCGATAAATCCAGCTCCGCCTGTGACTAATACTCTGCTCATATTTATTCGCTTTCCTCCTTTTCATATTTCCATAATAACGGCTGTAAAACATTCTGTCCGGCTTTTACATATTCAATAGTTTTTTCCAGGCCTACATCCAGCGAAATTAAGGGGTACCACCCAATCTTTTCTTTCACCAGGCTGATATCGGGAAGTCCCAGAGGTGTCATAAAAAGAAGTGACTTTTTAAATTCAATCTTTGACTGTGAACCGGTCATTGTCAATATTTTTTCAGCAATATCATTCATTTTATACTCCTGATAATGACCGAAATTAAATGGACCGGCCTCTTTTGATTTCATTAATTTGATCAATCCTTCAATGATATCAGCAATATAGCACAGTGAGGTGGTAAAATTCGCATCGCCATAAATAATCAGCGGGCGGTTATTTAGCGCCTGCAAGACGAAATCAGGGATCATATGGCCATCAAATAGCAATAAACGAGGCCCATAGGTACGGAATATTCGGGCAATTTTTGTATCTAGATTATACATATCTTTATATGTGATAACCGCTGTTTCAGAAAATCTCTTGCCCTCGTCATAACAGCTCCTAGGACCGGTAAAATTTACATAACCCTGGTAATCTTCAGTATAGTTTAATGCTTCTTTATAACGTGGGCCATATACCACTGCTGAGGAGGCCAGTAAAATTTTTGCCTTATATTTGCGTGCTAATTCTAATACATTAATTGTGCCTAAGCCATTTGTATGCAGGGTTTTTATCCTCAGCTGATTGAAATTTTTTGGGGAAGTTGGACAGGCCAAGTGGTATATTTCCTGAAGGCCATGAAATTTTACTTTGAACTTGTCTAATTCATGAAGTTCGTCCAGGTTTATAGGCTTGCTAATATCATGTTTTATAAACTCAAAATTTGGATTTTCGAATAAGTGGTTAATATTATCCACCTTACTAGATGAAAAATTGTCAATGCAAATTACATTATACTTTTTTATGAGTTCATCGCATAAATGAGAACCAATAAATCCGGCTCCGCCAGTTACTAATATATTCTTCCTGGAATAAATATTTGATGGACTTGGCATAAATTTATTTCATTAATCTTATTCTTAATAGTGTAAAAAACATATTTATAGAATTTTTTATGACCTTGCTTGGTGATCCCAGCATAGCTGAGCTGCTGCTATTATCCTCCCATTTTGAAGGAACTTCAATAACCCTAAATCCAGCACGCCGAATAGTATACAAAAGTTCTACATCAAAGGCCATATTATTTACACGTAACTGTGGCAATATTGCTTTTATAACCTTCTTTTTAAATACCTTAGCTCCGCATTGCGTATCAATTACTGGCATCCAAAACAGTACTTTTACGAAAGCTATAAAACCAAGGCTTATAATTTCGCGAAAAAGATTTCCATTTACTATTTTTGAACCTTTTTTCCAGCGTGAGGCAATAGCTCCGTCAACTCCATTTATTTTTCGCACTAGCCTGTCAAACTCCGGCGGCTCTGTTGAGGCGTCAGCGTCGATAAAACTAATTAAATCACCTTTGGCAATTTGGAATCCCCGTCGCACAGCGCCACCTTTGCCAATCTCTTCGCTGATTACAATATAATCAATTTTATCTGGAAATTTTTCCCCGTACTCCCTCACAACCGTTTCAGTTTTATCCGTACATCCGTTAACGATAATTATAAAATCTACAAATTTATCCTTGTAAAAACTTAGGTACTTATCAAGTGTCTGGCCAATTCTTTCTTCCTCATTAAAAGCCGGAAAAATTATTGTCAGGGTCATATGTGATATTTATTATAACTAAAAAAGCGCTTATTGGCAAGTTATATCCTACTCATAAAAAACTACTAATTTTAGCTCTTAAATGTCCAGTATTTATTACCAAAGTAATTACTAAACAGGACAATGGCAATGGCCACTACTTTAGCAAAAAAATCTTCATTATTTCCGAAAACTCGCTCAAATTGGGTAAATTCAACAATAAAATATGTAATGCCAATATTTAATAAATAATTAATTATACTGACAATAAAAAATTTTAAATATTCCTCTTTAACTTTGCCGCTTTGGCCTTTTTTAAACGTCCAGTACTTATTAAGAAAAAAATTATTAACAATTGCCAGAAAAACACTAATAGCTGTTGCCCAGATATAGTATAGACCAAATACCCTGCTCAGAAGCGCAAAAAAAGAAAAATCAATTATTGTGCCAGTTACTCCAACAACACTAAATTTAAAGAATTGAAATAAACCTGGGTACTTTGAAACGGTTTTACTATTTTCAATGTTCTGCCAAATTTTCATGCATGCTTATTTAATACTGGCCACATTAACACCGCCGCGGAAGCTTTCCGCATAGGCAAAGAACTGGGATTGGCGCACACCCGCTTGGTTGAATACCTTGACATGCGGCCCGCCGGTATAACCAGCGCCTGCGATTATCTCGTCAGTGCCGTCACCATCCAAATCACCGGCTGCCACATTAACACCGCCGCGGAAGCTTTCCGCATAGGCAAAGAACTGGGATTGGCGCACACCCGCTTGGTTGAATACCCTGACATGCGGCCCGCCGGTATAACCAGCGCCTGCGATTATCTCGTCAGTGCCGTCACCATCCAAATCACCGGCTGCCACATTAACACCGCCGCGGAAGCTTTCCGCATAGGCAAAAAACTGAGATTTTAAATTGCCATTAGCGTCAAAAACTCTCACATGCGGCCCGCCGGTATAACCAGCGCCTGCGATTATCTCGTCAGTGCCATCACCATCCAAATCACCGGCTGCCACATTAACGCCGCCGCGGAAGCTTTCCGCATAGGCAAAGAATTGGGATTGTAAGTTTCCTTCAGTATTAAAAATCCTAACATGAGGACCACCGCCATCTCCCGTACCTGTAACAATTTCATCTTCTCCATCTCCATCTACATCCCCAGTTGCCACATTAACACCGCCGCGGAAGCTTTCCGCATAGGCAAAAAACTGGGATTGGCGCTGCCCATTTTCATTGAATACTCTTACATGCGGTCCCCCACCTGAACCAGCGCCGGTAATAATTAGATTAGCGGAAGGCAATAAAGTAGCCAAAGCGTTTGCCACATTCAATCTGCCGCTACCCATTTGCCCCAGTGTAATATCAGGTAAATCACTTAGTAAATCAGAATTTTGGATTAAAATTAATGATAATTGAGTTCCGGTTAAAGTATTATCATAGGCTTTTAATAAGGCCGCCGCACCTGTTACTAGAGGCGTAGCCAGTGAAGTTCCTGACCAGCCGTTTAAGTAATAATTATTTAAATTATTATCAGTATCATATAATGCTGTACTTATGAACTGGGTAGCCGGAGCTGATATGTCTATACAATCTGATCCGTAGTTAGAACCTCCCGAGATCTGACTGCCGGAATACCTAATAAATCTCTGATCATTCTGATCAGTGCCGCCGATGCCAATCACATGATCGCTGCAAACAGGGTACCTGGGCGTGTTATTTAAATTTATACCATCATTGCCGGCTGCTGCAAATATCAACACCCCGGCAGTGTTAGCCTGGTTTAGCGCGTTTTGCAGCATGGAATCCTCATTATTTCCAACAAAGCTCAAGTTGATGAAATCAGCGCCATTGGCAATGGCATAATCTATTCCCTGATAAATCGCGTTAGTATCGCCTACCCCGGCCCCATCTAAAACTCTGACAGTCATAATTTTTACTTGCCAGTTAACACCTGTTATTCCAATTGAGTTGTTCCCAACCGCTCCAATTATACCTGCAATCGCGGTGCCATGATGTATTCCGGAAGTAGTCCAGCCATCGTCAAATTTTGGATTAGGATCCGCTTCGTCAGCTACAAAATCCCAGCCATTATAATCATCAATAAAACCATTACCATCATCATCCTCACCATTATTTGGGATTTCATCTGAATTAATCCAAATATTATCCTCCAAATCCGGGTGATCTAGGTCTATGCCAGTATCTAAAACAGCTACTACAACTTCCGAACTGCCGATTGAGCTATCCCATGCCTGCGGAGAATCAATTTGCTCTAGATACCACTGATCATCATAGCTAGGATCATCCGGAGTAACCGCCATTCTGTATTCATTGTTTTGCCCTAGATATTCCAAATTTGGTTCACTGGCCAGCCATTTTTTAATTCTGCTGGGATCTTCATTCGCTGCTAAATCTACTGAATAAATATGGCCGGTCTTTATATGTTTTACTAAAATACTGTCTGAATTATCAGGTTTACTAGCTGAAAAACCTATTGTTGGACAAACTATCAGCCAACCAGCCAGCAATAAAATAGGAATGATTATCTTCATATTAATAATATTAATTATCAAATTTATTTATTTTCAAGTGTTACTTTAATATTTTTTTCTTCACCGTCCCGGATTATCTCCAAATCAACAAATTCCCCGCTGTTCTTATTAAGTATTATTCGATTCAGCATATTCTGTTCATTAAGATCAATATTATCAACACTTATGATAATGTCATTCTCCAGCAAGCCTGATTTTAGAGCGGGACTCTGCGCAGCTACAGCTGGCTCTTCTTCACTTTTTGGATAAACTAAAGCACCGGCGTCATATTTTTGCGATAAAGTATCTGATATATTCAGTGCTTCAGACAAATCTAAATAGCTAACGCCTAAATAAACTCTTTTAATTGTTTTATTAACCAGCACTTGATCAATTACATCATCAAAATATTCAAATGGCATTATAACGTTTTCACCGTCTGAGTTATTTAAAATTCCTATAGCCTCTGCTTGCAGCGTAAAAACAATGCTAAAATTATTTGCGGTACGAATATCACCATTAATTAATATTTGCCTGTAAAATTTTTCAGTGGATCTGATTAGATCCGCCGGATACTCAGCACTGTAATAGTGAGTATTCAATATTGAAGACTTGATAATTACCGGGGACTGATTGGACTGTAACTTTTGTATAACGATTATATCCTGGGTTGGCTGCATTCCTTCAACCCCTGCCAAGGTTACCGTCTTAAGATTATTAGCGTCAATATTCAAAAAAGAATATCCTGACGCCTCATCATTAATTATCTTATCTACATTAAAAATTCTGTTATCCTGTGTTATTACCACTAAATTTTCCCTCTCCCCGATTGACTGGCTGTCAGCCACCAAGTAACCATCATCAGTCAAAATTAAGCCGCAACCCAAAGCATTGGATGGCAGATACAAAGAATCTAGATTATCCGTAACTTCAGCTGCTTCGTAAATTTGTACGACCGAAGGCGATACTTCCTTAACAATTTTATCTACCTGGTCAACACTTAATATTTTATTGCCTTTACCGCTGCCAATTATAAAAGATGGCTGGACAGGATAAGAAAATATCGTTAACTTGTTTAAAAAAGGAATTTCCGAGCCATACGATAGCAATAATATTTGCCCAAGCACACCAGTTAAAAATCCGAAAAATACTATTAATACCAATAATCCGATTATGTTGCCTAATCCCCTTTTTTGGGGACGCTCAATCGTTTTCAGGTTATCCTTGTACAACTGATCCAATTCTTGATTATTATTGATTTTTGCCTTTGGAGAAGTTGGACTAATTTTCGATTTCATTTTTTTATCCTTTTATTTTATTAAGACCATTGAGTTGTTATAAATCCTATTACTGCTATTGTTATTGTTATTAAAAAATATCTCTTTAAATTGTTTCCAGTAATCATGTCCCGCAAGAAATCTTTGAAAATGTTCATTAATAAATAATACACTAATATGCAGATTAATGCATTGAACAAAAAACTGGTTGGTAAAAAACTTATAGCATAGAATATCTCAATCATCAATACGCCCATTATAAGAATGAAAACTTTACTCTTGCGCCATTCAATTTTAAATGACCACAGAGTGCGTGTAAAAAGAAAAGTGCTAAAGATGAAAACCAATATGGAAGATTTCCATATATCCCAGCTTAAGTACAAAAACATTCCATAAAAACTGGCATAAAACATAAATAGTGAACCCATATTTACATAGCTGTATATATTTTCCAGGGCATAAGGCTGATAGTTTTTTGTCTGATATAAAAAAGAAAAAATATTCCGCAATATCAGAAAATACACCAAGGCAATTAACAATATGAATATCTGACTAACCGCCACATTATCAATGAACATAAAAAAAAGATAAGAACTTGAGACGAAGAATAGCGGCGTTGCTAATATGCTCCAAAATTTTTTTGAGATAACACTGCTCCATGACAACGACCAAACGGTTAAAACCACAATCACACCCAAGGTCCCTGCAATGTAAAAAATTAATTGCGGCTGTACAGACCACAGTTCAAAGGTGATGATTATGAATATTGCACTTAAAGCTGGTAAAAACCTGTTAAATAATAGCATGGCTATCTATTCTTTATCATTTATTTCATCATGCAGATTTACCGCTTGGACTTTTTTTATAAAATCATTTATTACTTCTTCCGGCAAATTGCCGTTTTGACGGTAATTCTTCTGAATATCAATAATTGCCTGCTGTACTTTAGCCGGATCTTTTACGCCATGCAATTCAATATTAGCCTGCGAGCCGGCTGTTTGAATGATAATATCACCGTAATGAAAAATTGTACGCATTATCCCCTTAATTTTGAAACTGACATCCTGAATTTTTTCGTAGATTGTTTCAGAAACCGTCCTGCTGAAAAAGCCGTGCTGATCAATGTCAATAATTCTTTGGTTGGTAATTATAAAAATATTAAATGAATACACAATAAAAACCCTAAAAGCAAGGATTAATCCAATGCCTAAAATCCCGAAAAATATTAGTAAACCCCAGCTTGACCAGTTAATAAGTGGATACAAAAAGAAAAAAGGTGCTATAATAAGTAATGCACTTATTAGCACAGGCAAAATGAAGACAATAAAATACCGCCTGACCGTTATAATCACTTTTTCGTCTTCCTTTAATATTTTATTAATACTTTTTTCAAACATTTAAACTTATGAAAAGAAGTAAAGCTATAAGAATTGCCTGGATAATCATCGTTGTTGTCGGCGTACTCAGCATGGTTATATTTACAGTGGCGCCGGCTCTATCTTTTTAAAACGGCCAGATAAGCTTCATGGGGGATATCCACCTTACCGATCTGCTTCATTTTTTTCTTGCCTTTTTTCTGTTTTTCCAGCAACTTCCTCTTTCTACTAACATCACCACCGTACAGCTTAGCGGTGACATCTTTTCTTAATGGGGAGATGCGACTGGAAGCAATAATCTTACTGCCGATAGCCGCCTGAATTTTTACTTCAAATAACTGACGCGGTAAAATCTCCTTCAATTTATCAGTAATCTTGCGCCCTGCCCGGTACGCCTCATCCTTATATACAATGGTGGCTAAAGACTCAGCTGGCTCATTAGCGATTAATATGTCTAAACGCACAACTTCGCAAGATTGATACTTCAAAAAATCATAATTCAACGATGCGTATCCAGAACTTACACTCTTTAGTTTATCATAAAAATCAATCAATATACTAACCAACGGCAGCTCATAATGGAGAATGGCTTTTTTATCGTCAATATACTCAGTATTTAAATAAACGCCGCGTTTTTCCTGTACTAAATTCATTATATTACCTAAATAATCAGTCGGCGTCACAATATCAACCCTTACCCAGGGTTCATTGACAGTATCAATATAAGTTGATTCAGGTAATAATTGCGGGCTGGTAATAATCAATTCTTTTTTATTGAATGATTTATCCTTTCTTTGCCAGGCTTTTTGGCCGGCTTCACTTAATTCAACTTTATAGCCGACTGAAGGAGCAGTAATAATAAGGTCAATGTTGTATTCCCTGAAAATTCTTTCCTGGAAAATATCCAAATGCAGGATCCCCAAAAACCCGCAGCGAAAACCGAAACCCAGGGCTTCTGAACGGTCAGCTTCATATGTAAATGAGGCGTCATTCAGAGACAGCCTCTCCAGCGCTTCCCTCAAGCGCGGATAGTCATCACCCTCTTTGCTATACAGTCCGGCAAAAACCATCGGCTTTTGTACCTTATAACCTGGCAATGGATTTACCGCGGGTTTTTTTGCCAAAGTAATCGTATCCCCAACCCGGCAAGACTGTACCTGTTTTAAGCCTGTTACGACATAGCCAATATCCCCTGCTTTTAAATAATCATATGGAATAAGCTTAGGCTTAAAAAAACCTACCTCCAGACATTCGGAATCTTTTTGGCTGGCCATAAACTTTATATGGTCACTCTTTTGCACTTGTCCATTCATAACCCGGCCATAAGCAATTACCCCTTTATAATCATCATATAAAGAATCAAAGATCAGCATTTGCAGCGGCTCATTATCCTGTCCTTGAGGACTCGGAATTTTTTTAATTATATATTCTAAAATATTTTTTACACCCTGGCCGGTTTTTGCAGAAACTTCAAAAATTTCGTCGTCTAAACAGCCTATTAACTTCTTTAAATCTTTCTTTGTTTGTTTAATATCTGCATTCGGTAAGTCAATTTTATTAATTACAGGAATAATTGTTAGATTTAAATCTATAGCTAAATATAAGTTGGACAATGTCTGCGCTTCAATCCCCTGAGTAGCGTCAACCAGCAGAATCGCACCCTCAACTGCTGCCAAAGAGCGTGACACCTCATATGAAAAATCAACATGGCCTGGAGTATCAATTAAATTTAAATTATAACCCTGATAATCCATTCTTACCGGCTGCAGCTTGATAGTGATGCCCCGTTCGCGTTCCAGGTCCATCTGGTCCAAGACTTGTTCTTTCATATCACGCTTATTAACTGTTTCGGTTATTTCTAAAAAACGGTCAGCTAGCGTGGACTTGCCGTGGTCAATATGCGCGATAATGCAAAAATTTCTTATTAACTGACTCATTATTTGAAAATGATTAAAACTTACGAGGTGTGATTATTTTTATTATTAAAAAGTTGATGCTTAGCTTTTTTAAGCCATTCATAAATTATCCTTATTTCATCACAGCGGAAAAGTAAGGCGAATATTAAGTAACTGGCCACGCCAATCATTCCGGCACCAAACCCCTGGATAAATATCCCTACGAATGATCTCATATTCACTCCCTGGGCTAATAAATATTTTGCCCCAATGACAATGATTCCCATCATGGCTGAAATCAATAAAATTTTACCCACAGAAAATACAATTTTTTTATCATCAAATGATCCCATTTTTTTTCTTAATAAAACTAGAAGAATGATCATATTAAAAAAACCGGCAATAGTAAATGCTAAGGGCAGGCCAAGCACGCCCATGTATCTAGTTAATATCAAGGCACCTGATATATTTAATATTACGCTGACAATGCCGGTCTTGACTGGAGTCTTGGTATCTTTTAAAGCATAAAATGACCTGGCTAATAAGGGTATGGTACTTTGGGCAAATAATGATAAGGTAAACAGACCCAGTGCCTGTGCAGTTAAATATGTGTCATCCCAGTCAAAAGCGCCGGTTCCTAAAATCACCCTGACAATTTGTGCACGTAATAATAATATCAAAACAGAAACAGGAATAGTGATAAACAATATCCGCCTGAAACTCCTGGAAAAATGCTGGACAAATAAATCATTGTTTTTTTGGGCAAAAGCTTCACTTAAGAAAGGAAAGGAAGCAACTGCCATGGAAACGCCAAAAACGCT
>JAHIVO010000011.1 GCA_018816445.1 Patescibacteria group bacterium | reverse complement strand
ATTGATTCCATATTATGAAAATTTTTCTTAATGCGATGGTCAGTAATCCTGTCCTGCGGATAATTATAGGTCCTGATTTTTTCAGACCGATCGCCTGAGCCAATCTGTTTTTTGCGCTTACTGGACCTTTCTTTTATCCTTTTTTCCTGCTCTAAAGCCAAAAGGCGGGAACGCAATACCTGCATGGCTTTTTCCTTATTCTGTTTTTGGGATCTTTCATCCTGGCAAATGACTGTCAATCCGGTTGGTTTGTGAACAATGCGGATGGCAGAATATGTGGTGTTGACGGATTGTCCGCCGTGACCGGAGGAGGTCGTCGCTTCGATAGTGAGATCTTCCGGTTTAATATTCATATCAATTTCTTCGGCAACTGGCAAAACAGCCACAGTAGCAGCAGAAGTATGCAGTCGCCCGCTTTTTTCAGTGGCCGGTACGCGCTGTACGCGATGCACGCCGCTTTCATATTTTAATTGGCTGTAAACATTAGTGCCGGAGATTTCAAAAATAATTTCCTTAAAGCCGCCTATGCCGGTACGGCTTGAATTAAGCAAGTGGGTTTGCCAGCCTTTTTTTTCAGCATATTTTGAATACATGCGGAAAAGATTAGCGGCAAAAAGTGCGGCTTCATCTCCGCCAGTGCCGGCCCGTATTTCAATAATAATGTCTTTTTTATCCAGGGGATCGCTGGGGTTTATTGCTTCATTAATAGCGTTTTCTAAGTCCTGCTTTTTTTGATTTAAGCTTTGTTTTTCCTCGGCTGCGAATTGCAGCAGTTCCGGGTCTTTTTCCGTATTCATTGTTGTTGCGATTTCTTCCAGGCCTTTTTTTATCTCTGACAGTTTTTTGTAGTGATCCAGGGTTTGGCCGATCTCACTATATTGCTTAAAAATTTTTTGCAGTTTTATGCTGTCATTTAAAGTATCAGGACTTTGCAATTCCCGTTCTAGGCGCTCGTATTCTTTGTTGAGTTCCTTGATTTTATTTTCCATAAATTTAAAAACGCCTTACCATTAAATTAGGACGGTTGGCGTCTGATAATATTTAACTGGCCTTTTTTGCTTTGGCAGTTTTTTTGAAACCAGATTTTTTTTTCATCATGCGCTGGAATCTTTCCACCCGTCCGCGGTCATCCAGTAGTTTTTGCTTGCCAGTATAAAAAGGATGGCAGGTTGAGCAGATTTCAACTTTAATTTCCGGGACAGTTGAGCCAACTGTCATGACATTGCCGCAGGCACAAGAAATTTTGGCTTTTGGGTAATATTTTGGGTGGATATCCTTTTTCATATAGTTTTGTAGGATTTAGTCTAGCAAATGAGGTAATTTTATGCAAGAGGGATGCAATATAATAATTATTGAATGTTTTTGCACATTTCAATTATATCTTGTCCAGCTTTACCAGGAGGCACAATAATAATGCGCTGGTCAGTTAGTTCTTGGCTGTCGGCCTTAAGTTCTTGTCCTTGCCAGTTATAAAGTTTATAACCCAGTTTTTCCAGACCTGCATGAGGGATAAAATCAACAGTTTTGTACCCGCCATTAATAATCATGGCCCGTTTGCCATTTGTTTCAATGGCTTCCAGAACATCAATGCAAGAAGCAGGTGAAGAGCGAAGTCTAGCTTGTCGCGTAGTTAATTGTCCTTTTAGATCTGCGAAAGTCTGATCATTGGGCCGTTCTTCAATGTTTTCGTAAAATTGTACGATCATTTCAGTTAATTCGTTTTGTTCCTGAACTGGTTTAATTTCCTGGGCGATATTAGTTTCTAGGTCAGTTGTAAAAATTCCTTGACCCTCAACATTTAATAGAATTTTTTTACGTTCTGGGTAAAAGACAGCACTGGCAATTTGTTGTTCATTAGCTGGCTGGCCTTTATATATACCGACCATAATACCCCAATCAGGTTTACCAAATTTCATTGATTCTGTACCGTCAATAGGATCGATCCGGACCGTAATATCTGAGCCTACTTTTCCCTGGTGTGCTTCATGTTCTTCCCCAGCAATATTTAGTTGATCCTGAAAAGCATTAATAAATATTTCCTTGATTGTATTTTCACCCTCAATATCAACCTTGGTTGCAAAATCAGTACCTTGTTTTAATTCACTTTTATCTATTGCTTTTTGTCTAATTTCATTAATTTGCGGTTCAATAGTTTTTTCCCAGGCAGTCTGTAAAGATTGTAAAGCCACCCTAACTAAATCTTTTTTGCTAATTTTATCTTGACTTTCAGCTGATACTTTTAAAGTTTCATCTTCGCTCATATTGCGGATTTTCTCATGTACCGGAAAAGCAAAACGCTGGCCAATGCTTTCTAAAGTATCTCGGCTACTGCGTTCAGCTTGATTGATTGTGTGAAAAATACCTGATTCAGGATTATTTTTCATAAATTTATTAAATTGTTAAATTGTCTTTTACCTAGAGTAAGAAATTTTTTTATGAAATCATAGGTATCGCAAATGTGCTTGGTTCGTTGGTTATCAGCACCAAATTTAATATTCCAATAATTAAATTCAATAATTGATATAGCGTAGCGAGAAAGGGTATAAATGTAAAGCACATCAAGTTCTGAACCTGATAACGGGCGATGTTCTATGTAACCTTTTATTAATAATGTAGCTTGCTGCGGCTGCCAGTTATAAGTGAAAATTAGCTGACTCATGGGTACTGAAATATTTTGGATATAGGGACTAAAAGCCATGTCACTGAAATCAATTATGCAGGCTAATTTATTATTTCTCACAATAATATTATGTAAACATATGTCGTTGTGAATCAAGCCAGTAGGTAATTTTTTAAAATGTTTCTCGATTTCCCTAAAAGATTTAAAAATGGAATTGATAATTTTTTTATCAATATAATCTGGCAGGTATTTCACTTTTTTTTCTAATTGTAAAAAAGTTTTTCCGTCAAATTCATAGTTCTGACGAGTCAAACCATTATCTGGAAATTTGGACAAAGCTTGGTCCATCTTTCCTGTTTGTTGACCAATGGTATAAGCAGTCTCATTGTTAATATGTTTTTTGTCAACGTTTTTGCCTGGAATAAAATGCATGACTATAGCGATTTTCTTTTCATAATAAATATATAATTCACCATTCTTATTTTTTAAAATATGCGGGGTCTTACAACCAGCCTGGTGACAAGCATCCATGACTTCAATTTCAAATTTTATATTATTATTATTCATACCCATACCTTCGTATATTTTAATTACATATTCACCCTGGCTAGTTTTTACGTAATAATTTGAATTTTCAAAACCAGAGGTAAATAATTTAAAATCTTCAATAGCTCCAATCTTCGGATATTGGTTTAATATTGCTTGAAGAATTTGTTTTGAATAGTCCTGGCGCATAGTTAAATTGTATCATTTTAACTAAGGATTGCTCAAATAACCCATCCTTGCCTTTTTAAGCTTATTCTGTTATTATATGGATTACTAATTAAACATCTAATAATCTCCCATGTTTTCGGACTGATTCACGCCCTTGCCTCTTCAAAAATTAGTCGAATGAGGTCAGTAAATCAGGCTGAAGAAAACAGAGGAAAATAAAGGAATAATTAAATGAAAGAAATCTCTTTGCTTGAGATGCTGAAATGCGGAGTACATTTTGGGCATCAAAAAAAGCGCTGGCACCCAAAAATGAAGCCCTATATCTACTCCATCCGTTCGGGCATTCATATAATAAACTTAGAACAAACAGCCCAGAAACTTGAACAGGCTGCATCTTTTGCTGTCGAGCTGGCGAAAAAGGGAGGACGAATTTTATTCGTCGCTACCAAGCGGCAGGCTCAGCCAATATTTCAGAAAGCGGCCAGAGAGACAAAGATGCCGTTTGTTATTGAACGCTGGATCGGCGGCACGCTAACCAATTTTGATAATATCTCAAAGTTAGTTAATCGCCTGAAGGACTTAAGGGATAAGAAGGAAAAAGGGGAACTGGAAAAATATACCAAAAGGGAGCGTCTTCAGTTTACGGAAGAAATTGCTAACTTAGAAAAATTAGTCGGCGGCATTGAGAATTTAAGCAAGCAGCCAGACGCTCTATTTATAGATGACGTGAAAAAGGAACGTACAGCAATTCGTGAAGCGAGCAAGAATAAAATTCCTATCATCGCCATTGTAGATACAAATAACAATCCAGAGCTGGTTGATTATCCGATTCCTGCTAATGATGACGCTACTAAGTCTATAGAATATATTGTTAATTATATGGCTGAAGCTATCAAAGAAGTGCCGCGGGATAAAAATGAGCCTGAAGAAAAAGATAAAGATAAGGATAATAAATAATGGCAATAACCACAGATCTAATTCAAAAATTAAGAAATGAGACCGGAGTGGGGATTATGGACGCCAAGAAGGCGCTCCAGGAAACGGATGGTGATATTCAGGGGGCGGTTGTTTTTCTGAAAAAGAAAGGGCAGAAGATAGCCGCGAAAAAACAGGTGCGTTCCACTAATGAAGGATTTATCGGCTCATATGTACATGCTAACGGCAAGATTGCCTGTTTAGTCGCTATTGCCTGTGAAAGTGATTTTGTGGCCAAGACCGAGGATTTTAAAAAGCTGGCCCATGATATTGCCATGCAGATTACAGCTGTTAACCCGCAATATATTTCTCCGGATGAGATCCCTGAAGACATATTGGCCAAAGAAAAGGAGATCATCAAGGAGCAGCTGAAAAATGAAAAAAAGCCTGAAAAGGTAATTGATAAGATTGTTAGCGGCAAGCTGGAAAAATATTATTCAGAAGTTTGCCTTATGAAACAGCCTTTTATAAAAGAGGATAAGAAGACAGTTGAAGAGCTGATCCAGGAGAACGTGATGAAGCTGGGTGAAAATATTAAAATAAAAGAATTTACCAGGATAGAGTTATGATAAAGCGGGTTGCTTCAATTTTATTTCATCCCTGGGACCAAACTTATCATTTTGACGTTGGTGAGGTTAAGGTAGCCATCAGAGATAAGGTAGTTATTAAAGCAGATAGCGGTTTAGAATTCGGTACGGTGGTAAAAATTTATGAAGTTGACGAGGCGACCTTAGGCGCTCCTTTGAAGATGATTGTCAGAAAAGCAACCAGTGACGATTTAAGTAAGGTCAAGTCAAATGAGGAAAGAAAACATAGTTTTTTGCTGAAAGCCCGGAGGTTGGTAAAAAAATACCAGCTGAGCATGAAACTAGTTGATTGTTTTTTTTCATTTGACGGCGGACGGATTACTTTTGTGTTTACTGCTGACGGCCGGGTTGATTTCAGGGATTTGGTAAAAGATTTGGCACGCGCTTTCCAAAAGTCAATACGATTACAACAGGTAGGCATACGTGATGAAGCTAAGCGCCTGGGCGGTTTCGGCCCCTGCGGCCGGGAAGTGTGTTGCCGTCGTTTTTTATCACAGCTCCAGAGCGTACCCACAGACTTAGCCCGGATCCAACAGGTACATAGCCGTGGCAGTGACCGCATATCTGGTTCTTGCGGCAGGCTAATGTGCTGTCTAGCTTTTGAGGCGGAATTTTACCGTGGCGCTATGAAAAAATTTCCGATTCTAGAGAGCAAGGTTAAGACTAAACATGGGCAGGGGACTGTAGTGTCGTGCAATGTGTTAAAAAAGACAGTGTCTGTTGATATAAATCATGATATTATTGAAATGCCATTAAAAGAGGTCAAGAAACTATGATTTACGATATAATTGCCATTGGAATTATTATTATATGCATAGGTGCAGTGGTTTTTGTAATCGCCAAGAAATTTCCGATCATTTCCTCAATCAATACTAAAGTTCTGAAAAAGCATCAGCAGGAGCAGGTTAAAAAAGGATTAATTGAATACCGGCTAAAGCGCAAGTTCGGCGTGCTGGGGATAAGTAATAAGAAAAAGGAAACCAATGGCAATGGCAAAAAGAAGTCGGTAGTAGTGGAATTTTACGATTTTCTCAAACGGATTGAAAAGAGGTATCGCGATAAGATAAGAGAGATTGAACCGGAAGACGAAGCTACCACCGGCAGACAAAAAATAATATTATTGCAGGAAGCTAGGGATTTAGCTGAGCAGGAGAAATTCAAAGAAGCTGAAGATAAATTTATTGAAATAATAAGTCTTGATGATAATTTTGCAGAAGCATATGAAGGATTAGCCGCCTTATATTTTGAAAAAAAAGACTTTGATCATGCACAGGAAATTTATGAATACTTACTGAAGATGGAAACCACGGATAAAGAGGAAAAGCAGCCTAGCGGCAACACCAGCGAACAGAGCGTTGAGCCAGGTGATGACTTGAAGCCAGTTTCCATAAACAAAGAAGTAGCCAGCTATCATGTGGGTTTAGGTGAAATTTTCCTGGCTAAAGGTGATTTTAAAAAAGCCATGGACTGTTTCCAGGAAGCTATCAAGCTTGAACCGAATAATCCACGCAATCTAGATGTAATTATTAAAACTGCTATTCATCTGGATAATAGGCCGTTAGCTGAAAAGTATATTACAAAGCTGGAACAAGTAAATCCTGAAAATGAAAAAGTTAAAGATTTTAAAAAAGAGGTAGCTAATTTAAAATAATAAGTATTGTCAATAAAATATTAGTCGCGTGATGCCGTTGTAGCTTCTGTCTCCGTTCGTTATACTCACTACGGCAGACACGGCAGTTGGTACCTCGTTATACTCACTACGTTCGTTTACGGGGCAAGGAGCAACTCGTGCCCACCTAGCTAGCTCAGCTTGCCCCGCCAGAGCCGTTGTAGCTCAGTTGGTAGAGCAACTCCATGGTAAGGAGTAGGTCCGCAGTTCGAATCTGCGCAACGGCTCTGGCGGGGTGAAGTAGAGCATTTCCATGCCTGCCCCGTCGAATGACGGGGGTAAGGAAAAGGTCGTCGGTTCGATCCCGACGGTGGGCTCCACTTTTAAGAGTTTAAGGAGTAGGCATGCCCCGTAAATCGAGCGAAGCGAGATTGTACGGGGTCAGCGGTTCAAGTCCGCTTCTGGGCTTAGAGATGACGGGATAAATGTAGCAACTCCATGCCAAGTCCCGTACCTGGAACGAATTGGCGTGGTACAGGAGTAAGGAGTGGGTCGTAGGTTAAAATCCGACCAACGGCTCCAGATTGACAAGATATGAATAATATAATAAAATATTTTGTCTATCATATGCTATTTAATATTTAAAAAATTAGTGATTAATCATGGGTGGATACCCCCGGCATTCGCCGGTGCAGGCTCCCGGGGCAGACTGTAAATCTGCTGGCTCCGGCTTTCGTAGGTTCGCCCCGTCATGCGACGGGGCGCCAGGTCGAATGACCTGGCGAATCCAATTGCGTTTTTTTAAAAATTACTATTAATTATTTATGTAGAAGTACGTGGCGGGTGGATACCGAAGTGGTCAAACGGGGCAGACTGTAAATCTGCTGGCTCCGGCCTTCGTAGGTTCGAATCCTACTCCGCCCACCACGTACTTCTATGGTTTCCTTTGTGCCAGCTTCACACCTTGAGCCGAGGTAGCTTAAGTGGTCCCGTCATCCGACGGGATAAATGCCGCAACGGTTTGGCCCCGAAAATTTAAAAATTATTATTCTGTTAATTTTCGAGAGTCCTCGATGTTCTTATAAAATTTTGCCAGCGTAGCTTCCGCCTTCGTTCATTTCACTCACTACGGCGGGCACAGCAGTTGGTAGAATCTCTCACTATATGCCGAGGTAGCTCAGTGGTAGAGCAACTGTTTTGTAAACAGTAGGTCGGAGGTTCGAATCCTCTCCTCGGCTCCAAAGACAAGTTAGTTAAGTTTATTAGTTGATAAGTTAATTTTTAGTTTAAATAATGGTAGATTCTTTTTATAATTTGAATATCTGGAAAAAAGGATATGAGTTAGTATTAGTTATTTATGAATTAACTAAGGATTATCCCGATTCAGAAAAATTTTCATTGGTAAGTCAGTTAAGAAGAGCAGCAAATTCAATTGTAGCAAATATCGCGGAAAGTCAAGGAAGATTTTCTTATAAAGATAAAATTCGTGTTTTATATCAAGCAAGGGGAGAAATCTTTGAGGTGCGAAGTTTCTTAAAGGTTTCTGAAGGATTAAAATATATATCAAGTAATGAATTTAATAAAATTGATAAAGACTTTGAAGGATTATTAATAGGTTTAAATAAATATATTGATTATTTATCAAAACAAGCCACTTAATCAACTAAATATTCTAAATTAACTTAATTAACTCAAATCCCATGTCACAAGATAATCTTGTAAAACTTGAGTGTACTGAATGTAAACGCATTAATTATCACTCTCGTAAAAATAAAAAACTTCTTAAGAACCGTTTAGAATTGAAAAAATTCTGTAAATGGTGCAAGAAGCACACACTGCATAAGGAAACGAAATAGCTAATGGCATATGGCCAATAGCGAATAGTTAATTGTTAAATCTATGTTTCGGTTTGAAAACTTAGAAATATGGCAAGAAGCCATTATATACGCCAAGCAAGTATATTCATTAACAGCATCGTTTCCAAAAGAAGAGCAGTATTCACTTGTATCTCAGCTTCGTCGATCGGCTGTATCGGTATCGGCAAATATTGCAGAGGGAGCAGCATCAAGTACTACAAAAGAATTTCAGATGTTCCTTAGCTATAGTATCCGCTCACTTGCTGAAAATATTTCTGAATTTGCGTTTGCAAAAGAACAAAGTTATGTTTCAGAAGAGCAATATAAAAAGGCGTATTCTGAGGCGGAGCGTTTGATAAAGCGGATCACAACCTTTAAAAAGACTCTGGCGTGAATACTATAAGCTATTAGCTATTTGCTATTAGCCAACTTGGGAGCATAGTGAAATGGCTATCTAAAGGGTCTACAATCCCGCACCTTTGTGGGGCTATAGTTCAATGGCTAGAATAACGGTCTCCAAAACCGTTGATCGAGGTTCGAATCCTCGTGGCCCCGCCAGTCAGAACAAATAATGCAAAGCCGTGAACCCTTTTTTCTAATCCGCCTCTGGCGGGAGTGGTTTACGGGGGTATTTTTTGGTATACTTGTTTATGTAATTTACATAATGATATGAATACAAAAAAATTTACGATTCTACACTCCAATGACATGCACGGCGATTTCTTGGCTGAAGTCCAAAGCGGAAAGGGGGAACTAATCGGAGGGCTGGCTTTATTGTCCGGTTATATCAACAAGGTTCGGCAGGAAGAGGAGAATGTTCTGTATGTCATTGCCGGCGACATGGTTCAAGGATCGCTTATTGATTCGGAATACAAAGGTATCTCAACCATGGAAATTATGAACTATCTGGCTCCGGACCTGGTTTCATTGGGTAACCACGAAGTTGATTATGGCTTGCCGCACCTTTTGTTCCTGGAAAAAATGGCTAACTTCCCGATTGTTAATGCAAATTTATACATAAAAAAATACCACCGCCGGCTGATGCGGCCATATCATATTATTAATAAAGCCGGTTTTGATATTTTGTTTACGGGCATCATCACTGAAAAAATAATGGATTCAATTAATCAGGATAAGCTGATCGGCAGTTTTGTTACTTTAAGTGAAGCCAGCGAAGAGGTCGGCAGAATCACGGATGCTTATAAGAATGATGATATTGATTTAACAATTTTGCTGACGCATATAGGTTATGAATCCGACATTGCCCTGGCCAAGCTCCTCAAACCGGAGTGGGGAGTGGACATGATTATTGGCGGCCATTCGCACACCATTTTAGAAAAACCAGCCAAAGTAAATAATATTTTGATTGCCCAAGCCGGCGTGGGCACCAATCAGATCGGACGTTTTGATATTGTGGTTGATGATGATACAAACAGTATTGTTGAACACAAATGGCAATTAATTCCAATTAACAATAAATTGGCTAAACCGGATAAAAAGTTAACCAGCTATATTGAATCGTACAAAAAAGTGGTGGATCAGAAGTACAATACCTTGGTCTGCAAGTTTTCGGAAAAATTGACCCACCCCCAACGGGAGATTGAAACTTCTCTGGGAAATCTAGTGGCGGATATTTTTGCCGAGACAGCAGAATGTGATGTCATGCTGGTCGGAGCCGGTTCTATCCGGGTTAAAGAACTTGGCCCTTTAGTGACTCTTGGTGATGTTAAAGCCTGTTTTCCGTATGATGATAGCCTGACGCGGTTCACTATCACGGGTGCGCAGCTGAAAAAAATATTCAGCCATATTATGAGGCCGGAAAACCGCGACGGAGAGGGGGAGTGTTACCAAGTTAGCGCTGGTGTTCAGGTTGTTTATAACGACGCCAAGCACCAATTAGAATCATTAACAGTCAAAGGAAAGCCGGTTGATGATACAAAAGAATACAGTCTTTGCCTCCAGGGTTATCACGCCAGCAGCAGCGCTGATTATTTGAATATAAGTGAACAGGAGTTAAGGGCATCGGGCATAGCCAAAGTCGTGTCAACTTCAGCCCAGGGTGTTTTGGAGGAATATTTAAGCAACCATCAGAATATCGCTAAAAAAGTTGAAGGCAGGCTGGTTTATAAATAAGATAGGATATTTTTTGAAAAGCTATATCATAAACGTTTTTTAGTATAATAACTTTATGCATTCAGCTATTACAATCAAAAATTTAACCAAGCATTATAAAAAAGTTCAGGCCTTAAATAATGTCAGCCTGGATATTCAGCCTGGTAAGATAACTGGTTTGGTTGGTCCTAATGGTGCTGGAAAGTCTACTTTAATAAAATCACTAGTTGGCGCCTTGCAGCCAACAGCCGGAGATGTTAAAGTGCTTGATTTAGATCCAATAAAACAGCGCTGGAGTTTAAGAAAAAAACTTGGTTATATGCCACAGGAACCGGCGTTGTATACGGATTTGTCAGCCCGGGAAAATGTGGCCTTTTATGCGCGGCTACACCGCGTGGCTGATTCGCGCCAGCATGCAGCCAAGTTATTAAGTGAACTTGATTTAGGCGGTCGCCTAAACAGTCCAGTCAATGACCTGTCAGGCGGCATGCAAAAGCGCGTGTCTTTAGCCTGTGCCTTGGTACATAATCCTCAACTTTTAATTTTAGATGAGCCAACTGCAGCCCTGGACCCTATTTTAAAAAGGCTGTTATGGAATAAATTTAGAGAATTTACCAGCCAGGGCAAGACATTAATTATCAGCACTCATTTAATGGACGAAGCCATGCTTTGCGATTCAGTAGTTTTATTGCAACTGGGTCAGGTAGTTGCCTATGGTGCACCGCGAGAGCTGGTAACCAGCGGACAGGCTGTCTTGCGCTATCATAAACAGGGCCAGGAATACACAGAAAATATTAGGTCAGAAGGAAACGCATTAGCGGCTGTTTTGCATAAGCACGGATTATCACAGGATATTAGTCAATTAGAGATTGAAGCTGAAAATTTAGAAGACGTGATGGTTAAAATTTTAAATAAACAGGATAAGAAAAATCAATGAATATATTAATAGTGGCCAGAAGAGTTTTACAGCAGCTTGGGCACGATCGGCGTTTCCTGATTTTTTCAATTACCATACCTTTATTAATGGCATATTTTCTGAAATTATTTTTTAATACTTTACCGCCAGGTGTTTCGCATGAAGCCTATGCCATTCCTTTTACCGCTTATATAATATATTTTCTCGCTTTTATTTTAAGCGCCCTGCTGCTAGTCCAGGAAAGGATTCATGGTACACTGCACCGGATGCTGATTAACGGCCTGCACCGAACAGATATTATCCTTGGCTATGTGCTTGGTTATTTGACCTTAGCCGTAATCCAGGCGGCTTTTGTTTTGGCTGAGGTACTCTGGCTGTTTGAGCTGTCATATGATTGGCAGGTGATTGCGGCTTTGGCTGGTTCGCTATTTATTTTATCAATTGTGTCAGTATTGCTGGGGATATTTATTTCTACTTTTGCCCGTCGGGAAGCGCAAGTAATACCTTTTATACCTTTAGTAGTCGTGTTGCCGGCATTTTTATCAGGATTAATTGCTGATCCGTCACTCTTGCCTAATTGGGCGGAAATTGTAGGCCAATTTTTTCCGATTAGTTATGCGATAACCGCGGTTAAATCGGCCATTGTGCCTGTTTTTGAT
>JAHIVO010000010.1 GCA_018816445.1 Patescibacteria group bacterium | reverse complement strand
TCCCAGTAAGCTGCATAAAATTCAACTTGAGTAAATTCAGGATTATGATTTTTATCTATGCCTTCATTCCTGAAACACCGTGCAATTTCATAAACCTTTTCAAAGCCGCCTGTAATTAATTGTTTTAAATATAATTCAGGTGCGATCCGTAAAAACAAATTAATATTTAATGCATTATGGTGAGTAACAAATGGTTTAGCATTGGCCCCGCCCGGAATAGATTGTAATACAGGAGTTTCAACTTCCAAAAAGTTATTTGCATCTAAGAAATCCCTGATATTCTTTATTATTAAAGCTCGTTTTTTAAATATGTTTTTTACTTGGTCGTTTGAAATCAGATCTAAGTATCTTTTGCGATAGCGTATTTCTACATCTGATAATCCATGCCATTTTTCAGGTAATGGCATTAAAGATTTTGAAATAAGTCTAAAGTCGTCAACCAATATTGTTGACTCGCCTTTTTTAGTTTTAAATGCGGTCCCCTTAATTTGAATAAAATCTCCAATGTCAACCAATTCTTTGAAATTATTATAATTTTCCTGACCGATCTTATCTTTTTTAACAAATATTTGTATTTGTTCTGTACCGTCCACAATGTTAGCAAAGCACGAACCGCCATGTAAACGAATGGATTTTGTGCGACCAACGATACTTATTTCAATATTTGTTTTAACTAGCGCCTTAAAATCATGCAGCACATTTTTAATCTCATGGCTACGGTTGACTCGCGCAGGATAGGGATTTATGCCTTTTTTCTGCGCCTTGTTTAGTTTTTTTAGCCTAATATTATATTCTTCCTCAAAACGGGACATGTAATAATATCCTTATTTATTGATTAATAATAACAAAAAACTGTCAATATTGCAATTACAAAATTTCCTAAATATGTAAGGCTATAGTAATGATTAATTTTATCTAAGCAATGGCAATAATTTTAAATTTTTTACTGCCCTGCGGTACGTCAATTTCTATAGTATCTCCGATTTTTTTACCAAGAAAAGCTTTACCAATTGGAGATTCATTTGAAATTTTTCCCTTTGATGGGTCAGCTTCGTTAGAACCTACAATATAGTATTCCTTAGTGTCATTATCATCTTTAATTTTAATTTTTGAGCCAACTTCAACGGTATCCCCTGTTTTTGTCTGTTTTATGATAGTTGCATGCTTAATCAGTGAATCAATTTCCTGAATTCTCCCTTCTACAAAAGCCTGTTCATTTTTTGCTTCAACATATTCTGCGTTTTCGGAAAGATCACCTAGTTCTTTTGCTTCTTGAATTCTTTCTGCAATTTCCTTGCGTTTTTTTGTTTTCAGCTTATCCAGTTCATTCTTTAATTTATTTAATCCATCACTGGTAATAAATGTGTTTTGTTCAGCCATAAATTTATTTTCTTTAAACGAAACAAAATAAAAACTCCACTATTAAATAGAGTATTTATATGCTTAATATTATATCTTTTGTAGCATTACTTATTAAGTAGTATTACTTTATATGACGAATGTCAAGAGAGTTATCCACAATGTTATTTGTATTTTTCATACCATTTTTTCAGCCCTTCTTTAGCTACAGGCAAGGCGGTGGCATGGCCTTCTCCTCCAGATTCTACAACTACGGTAATGGCAATATTGGGGTCCTCAAATGGAGCAAAACAGGTAAACCAGGCATGGGTCTTGCCCTCACTGCCGAACTGGGCAGTACCGGTTTTCCCAGCTGAAGAAAATGGCAAATCCCCTAAAGCACTAGAACTGCCGGATAATACGGCTTCACGCAGCCCATCCTGCACAATTTTATAATAATAATCATTAATAAAGTTATCTCTAATAATAGTTGGATCAATTTCCTCAACATTCTGGTTAGTGGCATCTGAATATGACTTTAATAAATGTGGTTTATAAAACGTTCCACTATTAGCTACTATTGCTGTATAAGTTGCAACTTGCAGGGGGGTAACCAGGATATCACCTTGCCCAATACTCAAATGATAAGTGTCACCGATATACCAAGGTTCATTTTTAACTTCCTGTTTCCATTCTTTAGTAGGTAAAAATCCAGTTGCCTCACCTGGGATGTCAATGCCCAAGGCATCATTTAATCCAAATAATTCTAAATATGACCTAATCCTATTTACACCCAAACCTTGTATATTTTCATCACCGCCGCCGACAAGATAAAAGAATGTATTTACAGATTCAGAAATTGCCTTTTTTACGTCAGTCTGGCCATGGCCACCTGCCTTCCAGTCTGGGAAAAACCATTTATCAATTTTTATGCCCCCAGTACTTAAAAATGAAGTATGCTCATTAATAATTCCATCTTGCAGTCCAGCTAAGGCAATCAGCGGCTTTATTGTTGATCCAGAAGGATACTCCCCTGCTATTGCCCTATTGTATAATGGTTTATCCGGGTTGTTTGCTATATCTGCATATTGTTCTGGCGTAAGACCGGCAGTAAAGCTGTTATTATCGAATGTAGGTGAAGATACTAAGGCAAGTACTTCTCCGTTCTGAGGATCAATGGCTGCAGCGGCAGCGCCGGTTATGGTTTGTGATTTTTCAACAAGTGCATTTAATTCTTGACCTAAAGTATTCTGGATATCGCTATCAATAGTTAAAATAATATTTTTACCCTGTTCTGGCTTTGATTCTGTTATAATTTTGCTTTCTTTACCTAGAGAATCTACTTCAATTTCTTTTTTTCCGTGAGTTCCTCTGAGCACATCCTCGTAAAATAACTCAACGCCAGATTTTCCAATATAGTCATCAAAAGAATAATCAGGATGTTTTTCCATTTCATCAGGTGATATTTTACCCATATATCCCAAGGTATGAGAAAATAATGTATTATTGATGTATTCCCTAAAAGTAGAAGCATCTAAGGTTATGCCCGGTAAATCAGATGATGCAATTTTTAGTAGCATTGCCTGTTCGTACGGGATATGATCCGCTAAAATGAATGATTCATATGAATAATCAGGAATTTCACTAATTTGCGTCAATAAATCAGATGCATCAATGGTTAAAATATCTGATATTTTTTCGATAATTTGTATTTTTTTATTTTCTTCATCTGGAAAGTCAGCTGGTGTAATAGACAGAGAAAAATTTGGAATATTATATGCCAAAACTGTTAAATCCCTATCATAAATTATTCCGCGGGGAGCCTTAATTTCGACTATCCTAATTCTATTTTCTTCGGCTGCGGAGCGATACTCGACTCCCTTAGCCATTTGTAAATATCCAACCCTAAATAAAATAATTATAAAAGTCAATGATATTATATAAAATAATAACCGCAGCTTTTTTAAGTCAAAGTTTGAAGTTAAATATTCCTCATTATTATTTTGTATTGGTATTGCGTCTCCAACCCATTCAGTTTTACGTTCCAGCTTGGATATCTTCTTTTCATCAGTTCCGATACCAAATAAATCATTAGACATTATTTAAATCCGTTCACTTATTAGGAATTTTGATTTTAATTTTTCACTCAAGAAATTGGTAATAATGAATAGAATGGAAATAATAATAGTATGTGTAATTAATTGCCGCAATAATGTGTATAAGTATTCAATATTCAAAGTATAATTAATTTCATTCCAATTAAACCAGAATAATAAGTTCGAAATCAGAAGAACGGCAATTTGAAATATGACAGTGCTAGTTAAGGCAGCTGCTATTAATGTGTAAATAGTTTTTCGAGCTAAGAGTTTTTTGAATAAATTAGTTATTATAAAAACTGGGATAATCAAAGCCGTTAGGTAAATTCCAAAGCTGAACGGCGAATAAAAATCTAAAATTAGGCCACTAATAATGGCAAATATTAAGCCAGCTTTACTGTTGACCATTACAGTGATAAAAACAAGTGCAATTAAAATTAAATTCACATAATTTCTAAGAAAACTGAATTCAAATAAAAAACTTATCTGGAATACGGTGATTAGTATAATGAAGATTATAAATAGTATATTTCTAGGCATTGATTGGTAAGATTACCGTGACAATATTCAATAACTCATAATTAAAGGAAGGTTTAATGATCGCTTGCTGAAATAATTGTCCATCAATTTTTATGACCTCATTAATTTCACCGATCACAATATCAGCTGGAATATTTTCTTCCAATCCTGAAGAAGTAACTAGTTGTCCCTTTTGAATTTTTTGATCCTGCGGAATAAAATCCATAATTAGAGATAAACCAAATTGTCCTTCAATAATTCCGGGGGATCTATCTTCATTCTGAATAATGGCACTAATTTCGCTGTGATTGTCGTTTAAAAGTAAGACTTTTGATATTTGACTGTTAGTTTCCAGAATTTTACCAATTAGTATCCCATTATTTACGATCACTGGATATCCTTTTTTAATGCCATGAGTTTGTCCTTTGTTTAAAATTACAATTTGCAGATTTTCAGCTGTACTATATCCAATAATTTTTCCACTAACAGAATCATACTGATGAGAAGTGATAAATTCCAGCTCTTCAGAAAAAATTTGGCTATCTTCTAGTTTTTGTTCCAAGCCTAGATTTTTAATCGTTAATTCGTCAATTTGTTTTTTAAGCTTGTCATTTTCTTTTTTCAACTCCTCAGTATTCTGAAAATAATTTGATAAATTTTTAATTTTACCGGCTGTTTCTGAAAAAAACGACTGCACTGGCTTTAAGATATACGTGACGCTATTTTCAACGGGATTTAATACATTAGCTCTGTATAAAACCACTAAAATCAAAATACCAGCAATAATTATCACAATTATCCCCCAACGTGATTTTAGCAATTTTTTCATGGCCTAATCTTTTATATAATCTTCGTTAGTTGACGAAGATAAAACCTGCTTCAAATTTTCTAAATCATCCAAAACTATACCTGTGCCTCTAACAACGGCTGTTAAAGGATCGTCAGTTACATGTACAGGTATTTTTGTTTCCTGGTTGATTAATTTACCCAGTCCTTTAAGCAAGGCCCCACCGCCGGATAATACTATTCCGCGTTCAAAAATGTCAGCTACCAGTTCAGGAGGAGTAATTTCAATAGTTGATTTAATATTATCTACTATGCTTCGTAATGACCTGGCAATGGCCTCTCTGGCTTGGTTGCTGTTTATAATAACTTCCTTAGGCAAGCCAGATATTAAGTCTCGTCCACGCATGGATGTTTCTAATGGTTCTTCTGAGGCTATGGCTGATCCTACTTTAATTTTTATTTCTTCAGCAGTTCGTTCGCCTAATAATAAGTTGAAATGATCTCTGGCGTATTGAATAATATTTTGGTCTAGCTCATCGCCGGCGATTCTAATAGATTTCCAGGTAACTACGCCACCTAGTGAAATTACGGCGATTTCAGTAGTACCACCGCCAATATCAACAATTAAATTACCAGAGGCATCCTGAATTGGTAGCCTGGCGCCAATAGCAGCTGCCATGGGTTCTTCTATAAGGAAAGCCTCACGTGCCCCAGCACTTAAACAGGCGTCTTCAACAGCTTTTCTCTCTACCTCAGTTACTCCAAGGGGAAGACCAATCACAATCCTTGGCCTGGGAAGTATAGAAAAACCTCCACGATGAACTTTATCAATAAAATATTTTAACATTTTTTCAGTTATTTCAAAATCAGAAATTACTCCATCAACCAAGGGCCGTGAAGCTACTATGTGGGCCGGTGTCTTGCCTATCATTTTTCTAGCTTCTTCGCCCACAGCTAAAATCTGATCATTTTTTATATTAATGGCTACTACGGAAGGTTCATTTATGGCAATGCCTTTATCTTTTAAATACACTAAAGTATTAGCCGTGCCCAAATCAATGCCCATGTCTTTTGAAAATCTGCCTAATGCATTATTGAAAATTTTCATTTATAATACTTCTTTAGTTCTTTTAATACTGAAACAAGTGAATGATGTGATGTTTCTTTTGTATCACGATATGTTAATTCAATTTTATCCTTATTTTTATCACTGATAATCAATCTCACGGAGATGCCTATTAAATCAGCATCTTTTAGTTTAATTCCAGGAGAAACATCTCGTTCATCATATAGTATATCAAAATTATTTTCTTGACAAGCATGGTAAGTTTTCTTGGCTAATGGATTATTTTTTTGTTTACATAGGTCAATTAAGTGGACTTTGAATGGGGTGACTCCGGGTGGCCAAATAATGCCATTATTATCATGGTGCACTTCAATAATTGCACCCATTAATCTGCCTGGGCCAATGCCATAAGAGGCCATAACAATAGGTTGCTTTTTGCCAGTCTTGTCCAAATAATAAGCGCCAAAAGCCTGGCTAAATCTTGTACCAAGTTTAAAGATATTACCGACTTCAATTCCTTTACTAAATTTTAACAATCTTCCACATTTAGGACATTTATCTTCTTCCTTGAATTTTGAAATTTCAATATTTTGTGCAAAATCATATTTAGGACAATAAATTATCCTATCTTCGCCAGCCTCTGATAAAACCTGGAATTCATGTGAGTATTGCTTGGTAAATGCTCCGCCCGAAGCTTCAATCATAATTGATTTTAGTCCAACTCTGCTGAAAATATTAAAGTACGCTTTCATGGATTTTTTATAATACTCATCAAGATCCTCTTCATCTTGATGAAAACTGTATAAATCCTTCATAGCAAACTCCCTTCCTCTGATAAGTCCGGATTTGGCTCGTGGTTCATTCCTGAATTTATCCTGTATCTGATAAAGATAAAACGGTAAATCCTTATATGAGTTAATTCTGTCCTTTATAATTGATGTAATAGTCTCTTCATGGGTAGTAGCCAGACCTATCAGGTGGTCAGATTTATCCTTGAATTGGTACATAATATTAGATAATTCTTCCCAGCGATTTGTTTTATCCCATAATTCTTTAGGCTGCATAGCCGGCATATAAATTTCCTGCCCCCCAATATTATTTATTTCTTCGCGTATTATTGCATTAATGTTATTCAGGACACGTAGACCAAGAGGCAAATAAGTATAAACTCCAGCCATTAATTTCTGGATATAACAAGCCTGTTCTAATAATTTAGCATTAATTGATACTTCATTTTTTGGAGGTTCGCGAAGTGTTTTAACGAAGTAATGTGATTGGTACATATTTTTTATAATATATTATTAAAAAAACCCATAATACTTTCACTGAAGCGACTGACATCTTTAAACGTAAAAAACAATAAAACAGAAATTAGTATAAAAAAACCAGCACTATGAATAATTCCTTCAATACGCTGATTAATCGGGCTGCCTTTAATTTTTTCAATAATTAAAAATAGAACCCGTCCGCCATCTAATGCCGGAAAGGGAACATAATTAATTATAGCTAAGTTTATTGACAGGATAGCAGTAAACTGTAAAACATAAATAAAACCTAGTTTAACCATTTGGCCGGTTAAGACCGCAATTCCTACCGGGCCAGCAATGTCTTCGCTAACCTGATGGCTAACAATCAAATTTTTTATTATTTCATAAAAAGCAACAACAATACGCCAAGTTAATGAAAATGTGGTTTTAACGCCCATCCAGATGGAATAATACCAAGGGTAGCTTACGATCCCAGTATCAGTTAAATAAGCGCCTATCTTGCCATCACCTGTATTATTCAAATCTACGGGAGTAACTGATTTTTTAAAGATTTCATCAGCTCTTATATATGTTATGTTTAATGATTGATCAATTGATGGTTCTATTTTTTGTTTGAATTGATCAACCGAGAAAATCTCCTCGCCCTCCACATTTTTAATGATATCTCCGGGTTTCATTTCTGCGTTAGCTGCCGGTGATTCATTTTCAACCTGGACTACTTGCACGAACCGTTCTTCAATATTTGCTTGATCGGATAAATTACCGTCAACAACATCAGGTAAGCCAATCATAAAGCCGGCAGAAAAAAGTACAAAAGCCAGCATGATATTCATTATAACACCTGCTGAAAGTACTACTGCCCTTTGCCATATTTTTTTACTAGTAAAACTATCTGTTTCATCTATTTTATCTCCTTGCTCACCTTTAATTTTCACGAATCCACCAAAGGGAATCCAGTTAAGTGAATAAATAGTATTTTTATTTGATTTTTCACCTTTTTGTGTTTTTTTAAAAACGATTCGCCACGATTTCTTTTCATTTTCTGTGGTTTTTTGAATACCTATCACTCTTGGTGGATATCCAAATCCGAATTCTTCAATTCCCATGCCTGTTCTTTTGGCCATGACAAAATGCCCAAATTCATGCACAAAAATCAGTAGCCCTAATATTACAACTAATAAGACTATGGTAATAAACATAGGAAATTAAATTGTTAGAATTTCTTTTTCTTTTTCCTGCCCTAGTTTTTGCAATTGGCTATTATAATCATCAACAATTTCCTGTAATTCTTTCTGGTATGTGAACATATCATCCTCTGTAATAAGACTTTTATTCTTCTGATCTTTAATTATTTTCCAAATTTCTTCCCTGGTATTTCTTACACTAACTTTGGCTTCTTCTGCTTTTTGGCCGACAATCTTGGATAGATCTTTCCTTCTTTCTTCGGTTAACGGAGGGATTGGCAGTCTGATGATATTCCCCTCATTTACCGGATTTAGTCCAAGTTGTGAATTGTGTATTGCTTTTTCAATATCTTTTGCTGTATTTTTATCCCAGGGTTGAATTACTATAGATTTTGCGTCCGGAACGCTGATAGAAGCTAATTGAATAAGCGGCGTACGAGTGCCATAATAATCAACCTGCAAGTTTTCCACTAAGACTGGATTAGCCCGGCCTGTTCTTATATTATTAAGTTCTGATTTTAAATGGCTGACGGCTTGATCAAATTGGAATTTTTTTTCGTCAATAATACTCATATTTTTTAATTGTTATTTAGTTTGTTTAAAAGTACCTAAATAAATTAGATTTTCATCTTCAGGATCGCTTAGCAAATAATTTATAATCCTGCTTGTTGCTACAGTTTTTAGTGTGGTCCAAGTTCTACCATCATCTTGTGTTTTATATAAAATATTATCAATACTGAAAATAATCTGATTTAAGTTTTTTGGATTGTATACCACGGTTCTTACTGGCACTTTTTTAAAATCAAATAATGTAGGTATTTCCTTCCAGCTTGATCCACCATCTAGAGATCTGAATATTCCAGCGCTTGTCCCTATTATAAAATATTCAGTATGGGGATCAAAATTTACCCATAAAAATGTTAATGAACCTTCATCAAATTCCTTTAATTTATCACTAACACGTATCCAGTCTAATCCCCCGTTTACTGATTTATGTATTCCCGCACTTGTATGTGCGAAAAGTACGCTACTATTTTTTTTGCTGATGTAAATTTGTGAAATGGTTGGCTCGGTCCAGTCCAATAATGTCCAGCTATTTCCATAATCTTGACTTTTAATTATTTCAGTGTTAGTAGCGGCATATATTATATTTGAGTTAAAAGGATCTACTAAGACAGATATCAATGTTTGGCCGGGTCTTTTTTCTATATAAGTATCAAACCAAGTTTTCATACCATCAACAGTCTTTGATATTTTTGTACCTTCAGTGACATAGATTACATTTGTATTTAATAAATCTATGGCTAAACTTTTATAAGTGCCCGTATTCAGTGTGGTGGCTTGCCATTTTTCAGCTGCATTATCAGATTTAAATATTCCCGCTCCTAGGGTGACTAGATACATAATGTTTTTATTTTTTGGGTCGAATACCATGAAGTTGGTGTCGACATTTGAAATTGTTTGCGCACCATTTTCGCCTTCGCTAACGAACACTTTTTGATTCCAATTTTCACCAAAATCAGATGATTTGTACACCCCACCGTCAGTTTTTGACGTACCTGTCTTTTTATCGCAGCCTGAAACAATGACCGCTGATGCAATAAGGACAATAATAATTAAAAGTTTCTTCATATTAATTACATAGAAAGTACCAAATTCTCAATTACTAATTTTGGATTGGCTTGTTGATCTAAGGCTTGGTTTGAAGTTCTTAATTTATTTATAATATTAATTATTGCTGCATTTGAAAATTTATACATTATTTTAACAATCTGATCTTTTACAGTGATATTGTAAATATTTTTATTATTGTTTTTTAAAAGCAGCATATCCCTGAAGAAGGTCATCCAATCTCTGATTAATTCAGTGTAAAATTGCTTGTTTGCACTTGATGCTTGTTTGTTTAGTTGGTTAATAATTTGAAATTTATCGTTAAAGTTTGATTTTAGAATTATAGTTAATTGAACCAGTCGGCTATTTCGCTGTTCAATAATAAATTTATTATCTTTTACTTTTTGTGCTAATATGGGTCGTCCCTCAGAAAAATGTGCAATAATTTTTGCGTCTTTTTTTGTTGCTTCATGCAGAATTAACCAATTTTCAATTTGAGTATTTGGTATTAAATGAAATTGAAATAATTGACATCGAGATTGTATGGTTGCTGGCAATAAATCTTTATGTTCTGAAATTAAAATAAAAATCGTATTATTTGTAGGTTCTTCTAAAGTTTTTAGTAAAGCATTGGATGATTCTTCGGTCATCAATTCTGCATTATTAATTATGGCAACTTTGTAATCCGTAAGAAAAGATCTCATAGAAAGCTTATGCTGTAATTCTCTTATTTGGTTAATGGATATTTTTTGCTTTTTTTCTTGGACCTGCACTATAGTGACATCGGGATGAATATTTTTTTTAATTTGATCGCATGAATTGCAGTTATTGCATGGTTTTTTTGAATTTTTTGATTCACACAGCAGCGCAGCGGTAAAATGGTAAGCCATGGAAAATTTTCCTGTATCATTTGGGCCATAAAATAAATAAGCATGCGAAAAAGCTTTATCCTCAATATTTAATTGTAAATAGTATTTAATCTGCTGGTGACCCAATATTGGCCAGTGGAATTTTTCTTTTAATTCTGTTGTCATGCTCAATTTTTAGATCTAGATATGTTTTCTATTCTAAGTATAACATAACATACCATAATTTCTTATATTTTGCAAGTTGGATAAAATACCAAAAAAATGAAGTAATTATTAAATAATAACAAATATTCCAGGTTAATTATTCTTTTATCAGAGTAAGTGTCTGTTTAGCTGTATTTGACCAAGAAAAATCTCGGACTCTCTGCAATCCCTTAGTAATTAAATTTGTTTTTAAGTTTGGATCAGTTATTAATCTATTCAGAGCCGATGAAATTTCAGATAAGTTATTGGGATTAACTAAATAAGCGGCTTGACCTGAAATTTCCTTCATTGCACCGTAATTTGAGGTGATGACTGGTGTACCACATGCCATTGCTTCAAGTATGGGTATGCCGAATCCTTCATATAGTGTTGGGAATATAAATATTTCAGCCGCATTAAGAAGATATGGCAATTCCTTGCTGTCCACCCAGCCTAAAGTTTTAATATTATTTTTCTGAGATGAACTTGAAATTAATTTGGCAATTTTTTCATAACCATATCCCTTATCACCTACTAATACTAGTTGAAAATTATTTGTTGATTGTTTTTTAAAGTTTAAATAGGCCTGAATCAGCTTATATACATTCTTTTTTTCTTCTTGTCGTCCGATATATAAAAAAAATGGCTCTGTTAAATTGTATTCGTTTTTAATAGCATTAATTTTATCCTGATCGTGGATGACTCGGTAAATAGGGCTATAAGCATTTGGAATTATAGAAACCTTTCTTTCATTAATTGGGAATTTTTCAAGTATTTTTTCCTTTGAAAATATTGAAACAGTAATTATCCGTTTGGCATGTTTTAATGCTAATCTGGCTGACCAACGGTGATAATCAAGTTCATTGCTTGAATATTTTCCAAAGGTAAAAATTATTACTAATATCTTAATGATTTTTTTTATGGCCGTATTTTCAGGGCCAATATCTTTTGGCGAATATAATTGGTGGTACTCCTCAAAACCGATATCATGTAAAGTGGTGACAGTATTTTTTGGGTGAATTAATGGGATTGTATGAGCAGGAACAAACAAGGCATCTGTTTTATGTACCAGCATTTCCCAGGCTAAACGTATTTGCGTCCAAAGGAATTTAGGGGGCCAATTAAGAACCTTATTGTTAAAATTCGCGGGTAATTCAGATAACGATCCTCGAAGTTTTTCTTTGGAATATAAAATAAACTGATCATTAGGATCAGCGATCTTTTTAAATTCTTGGATTACATAATAAGCATACCATTCAGTGCCCGTTTTTTTATCTACATTTGCCCTTGAGGCATCAATGCCGATCAGCATTATTTTGTGGATAATATACTTTTTTTATAAGATTCCAAATTTTCTAAAGCTATACCGGTACCTTTAGCAACACAAAGCTGGGCGTCATCTGCTAAAAAGGCTGGAATTCCAGTCGCTTGCGAAAGAATCTTGTCCATATTTTTTAGCTGTGCGGTACCGCCTGATAATATCATACCTTTATCCATAATATCAGCTGATAGTTCGGGAGGCGTTTCTTGTAAAACCGATTTAACAGCCTGAATAATTCCGGCCAGCTCATCCTGGATCGCCTCAGTTATATCATCGCTTTCAACAGTCACAACTTTTGGCAACCCCTGAATTGAATCACGGCCTCTAATTTCCATAAATAATTTTTCTTCAAGAGGTAAGGCGGATCCAATATTTACTTTTAAATCTTCAGCGGATCTTTCGCCGATATTTAAATTATACTTTTTTCTAATAAATTCCTGGATAGCGGCGTCAATTTTATTCCCCCCAATTCTAACAGAGGCATTTGCAACAATTCCACCTAAGGATATTATTGCTACTTCCGAGGTACCCCCTCCCATGTCTACAATCATATGGCCGGAAGCTGAACCAATAGGAATGTTTGCTCCAATAGCTGCAGCAACTGGTTCTTTAATTATGTAAGCTGCTTTTGCTCCAGCTTGGAGGGTTGCTTCAATCACAGCCCTTCTTTCCGTAGAAGTAATGCCTGCCGGAACAGCAATCATCACTTCTGGTCTGAAAAAACGGACTCCCCCAAGTGCTTTATTAATAAAATATTTAAGCATGGATTCTGTAGTTTTATAATCTGCAATTACGCCGTCCTTCAAAGGTCTGGAAGCGACAATTGTATCAGGGGTACGTCCAAGCATTTCCTTAGCTTCATTACCTACAGCCATAACCTGCTTATCAATCAAAGAAATAGCTACCACTGACGGTTCATTAATAACAATTCCGCGTCCTGGTATAAAGACAAGCGAATATGTCGTTCCTAAATCAATGCCTAATCTTCTGGAAAACATCGCCTAATATTCAATATAAGTATTTAAATCTTTATTTAAGTCGTTTTTAATCAGTACTACATTATTATCAGATATACTGAAGTTGTCAATGCCAAAAACACCTTTTGGTTTTTTATTTAAGTTTATACTGAGGTTAATATTATGATTAGCCGTGCCAGGCTGTTTCTGGATATATATTTCATATTTCTTTTTTTTCAGCTGTTCAGTTATTTCGTCCGGTAATTTATATTTAAATGATAGTGTTTTTGTTTCGTTTGGCTCTATGCAAATAAAAGTACCAAAAACGGTTTTTCCTAATTCTTCAGTGGTCTCCACACTTCCTTCGTCAGATAGCTTACAGTCTACCATAGCACCTTCTACGCCTAATAATGTAGATCCGGCTGGCACTAGTATCCTGGTGTAAGTGCGGTAGCGCGTAGTTTTCCAGGTAATTGTACCTACATTAGCATAGGTGATTTCTAAATCAGCAATAATATTATCGCTATCTTCTCTGAGCGTATAATTTATCGTCCTCTGTACAACTGGATCTGTTTTTAGACTAGCTAAATTTGCATCAATCACTGAGAAATAATCAGATGAACTTTGTACTATATGTCCACCCCAATTTTCTTTTTGGATATAATCCTGGATGCTGTCATCTTTTGAATAAATCAGTATTTGTTTTTCCTTAATATCCTGCGAGAATACCTGCCATAGGTCGGGCCATTTACTGGTTGGTAATTCTAAGATCTGTTCCAGAATTTTATTTGACAATACGCCAATAATTTCCTTACGTTCACTTTCCTCTATCCCCTGCCTCAGAAAACCTTGCTCCACCTGGTATTGCAGTGTTTCAATTAAATTATCTGAATTAAAAATAGTACCATCTACGCTTATATCCCCCGTTAGGGTCATTAAGGATTCAATAAAAGTTGGGGTTACAGCAATTAATCCGTTAATATCATTTTCAGGGCCTTTTTCTGCATGGTAAAAACGTTCAGCTTCCTGCGCTGCAGTGGGAAAATCAGGTGACCAGTTAGAATCCCTGAAAAACCATTGGTGAACATTGTTATAGCGGGTTAACGGCCAGGGTGGTTCTTCAAATAGCCAAGCCTCGGCGGGCTTGTCTAAATTATATGAATTGTCTGTTTTAAAATGGACTATATCGCCATTTTTTATTTTTAATATTCCATAAGTTCCAATAAACCCGCCTGTTGGTCTTATTTCAGTGTTGTTCTGCAAAAGAAAAAGGTATGTGTGTTGTTCAGGGTATCCTGAAATATATGGAATAATTTGACTGGCTGAAATTGCCTGATCAAGAGCTATTTGCAAATCTTCAGCTTTGATTTCAAATGGCTCAACAATTTCATAAATTTTATTTATTAATCCCTTTTCCGGGATTTTATTAATTAGGTTAACCGCATTATCAATTTCACTTTTCGCTAATTCGAGATCAGGTTTGGAATTAAAAACGCTAGCTAATAAATGCTCAGTTTCCTCATCTGAAAGACTATTTAAGCTGACATTCTCATTCTCTTGAAGTGGAGTAAGAATTAAATCTGCAATGTCATTAATTCTTTCTAATGATTCGCCGGTGCTTATGCCAGCACCCAATAAATTATCAACAGCTGAGATTTGCTTACCAATCCAGGGTAATACTTTAAGCCAGTTAAATGAATTAAATTCATTGTCAGCTTCGTGAAAATTAATTATAGCTGATTCTAAAGATTTCTTGGCTGCAGTAAAGTCTTGTGTCAGCAGCTGATCCTGAGCTAGGTAAAAATCATCTTTTCCGCTAATACTTTTGTTATAAACGTTTTGAGCCGGACCTCGATATATTAAAAACAGAGCCCCGCTGATTATTATGAGTGAGCCAATTATAACAATAATAATAGCCGCATATTTAGGGATTTTTATTTTCTTTTTAGAATTTGCAGAATAGGATTCTGTAAAATTACTTTGTTTTTTGTTTGGCATTTACTTTTTCTCTCCCAATATATTTAATAAAGTATTTTAACCATGAAATTATATGTATCCTCGTTTGTTTTTTAAAAATGCTCATTACACCCATTCTTTTGGCTGAATCACGGCTGTAATAATGAACAATTTCAATATCAGAAATATAATAAACATGCCAATCACTGTCCCAAAATCTTCTGCACCAATCCACATCTTCAAAATACATAAAGAATCTTTCATCCATCAATCCAACCTGTTTTATGGCTTCATTCCTGATAATCATGCCTGTACCAATGACCCAATCTACAGGTATTGTTGATTTATGGTCCCAATCAAGCATTAAATAATCACGCATGGATTTTTTTGCAAAAGAAAAATTTCTGATGAACATACGCCTGTACATGGGAAATTGAAATTTTGGGAAAGTACAGCATGATACCTGAGTCGTACCGTTTGGGTTAATTAATTTTGGGCCTGCTAAACCAACATTATTATGGGTATCCATGAAGGCAACCATCCTTTCAATAGCCCTATCCTGGACAATGGTTGTATCCATGTTTAAAACTAGGTAATATCTGCACTCAATTGATTTTATGCCGATATTTACTCCTTTTGCGTATCCCTTATTTTCCTGCAGAGGTATTAATCTCACATTTGCGAATGATTCTCTGACCATTTCCACACTTCCATCCCTGGAGCTGTTATCTACAACAACTACCTTATACTGCAAATCTGATTGAGCCAGGTTTTTGAGGAGTGACTTTAAACACTGCCTAAGTAACCCCCTACTATTGTAATTTACAATAACTATTGATAAATCTAGCATTAGTATAAAATAATTTTAGATTGTAGCTTATATTCTAGCAATTTCAAATAGATTATTCAAGTGTTTTTACTTTTAATGTGTTCAATATTGCAGCTGAAATAATTATCAAAAAGATGCCTAATGGATGGTTAATATAAGGAGTTGAAATATGTGTAATTAATAGTGCTATCAAACTGAAGAGTAATCCCAGGATTAATAAGTATTCTTCTTTGTTTTTTGTAATTTTGAGTAATTTGATGCCATCTTTAATAATAAGCCAAATAAAGTAAAGATATACAAGCAGTCCAATCAGACCAATTTTAATAACAATATCCAAATAGCCCCATTCAAAAGAATAGCTGGTATACCACCCACCATTAATATCCTTAGTGCGTGGATCTAGTGTTTGGTAAGTGACGGTTGTGCCAAAGCCCGAACCTATGACTGGATTATCAAAAAATTTTGTTATTAGCGGCTTAAATAATTGAAACCGGCTGCCTAGGGCAGCTTCGTCTGTGGTAGTCAGCCTTTCCTTAACTAAAGTACCGGCCGATATTCCATCACTGCTTCCTCCAGGTAGAGGCAAATTTACTAATATGGTAATTAAAGCTAATTCAGCAATTACTACTGCTATTATTATTACTGAAATTTTTGAAATCCTTTTCCACTTGACTTTTTCTTTGAATACTAAATAAAAAAGGATTAAAAACATAGTAACTATTAGTGACAACCATATACTTCGTGAAAAACTTATTATTAAAGTTAAGCTTGCGAGGATCGTTAATACCCACGATATTTTATAGTTAATTTTTAACCAGTCATTTTTTGTTATTAAAATTAAAAACAATAATAATAATATCAATGAAAATAAACTCCATATATGCCCTTGAAAAAAGATCCGATAGTAGTTTTGTGCTACTGGGGCTATTTCCCCTACTCTAGTGTCCCTAACCCAGGTATAAAGTAATCGTATTGAGTTTATATCTGCTTGATGTGCAAAATAAAAAAGTAAAAATATAGTTTTTATGGCCATAGCGGTGATGGAAGCAAACAGCAGCTGGATAAGAGTGTTGATTTTTGACCAGGTATTTAATACTGAAAAAGCAACAAAAATTATTCCAAAATATAAATAGGCATTAGCATCAAAAAAAACGTCTTTTAAAGGATTGCCATTAATTATCCCGTTTACAATCCCCCACGCCAGTACAGCTAATAAGGCGACAAATGGCCATCTTAACCTAGATCTGTAAAATTGCCATTGCTTCGTATGAACGGCTTTAATAAGCCAGGCTAAAAAAATAACAAAAAAAATACCTAAGCGAATTGAAAATCTGAAATCGAAAGCATCAAAATAGAATAAATAACCAAATGAACTAATAAATAATTCAGTACATATAATCCAAAATCCATATTCAAGCTTCCAAAAACTAATAATTAGAGTAGCGGCGATAATAGTGAAAAACAACACCTGGTTAACAACACTATATGTATGACTTAAAAACGACAAGGATTCAATAATAACTATTAACCAAAATGCTATTTTGAATGGCTTATCATAAAAAAATAAAGTCTGCATAGTTATTTAACCCTTGCAATGACATTCCAATGCCATGGATAATTTTTTATTAAAGGAATCTTTTCGATAATTTTATCAATTGAATTGAAGAATTGCTGTACATTTTTAGAAGCATTGATATTTCTTGATCCAAGCCGCTCCTTTAATCTTAAGTATGAATCATAAAATTCCAGAGTAAATTTTATTGGTTTAATTTCAATTATTTCAAGATTATTTTTTTCTAGAATTTTAATTAATGATTTTTTGCTGAAACCTTCCGTTGTATCATCAGCTATAGAATTTATATTCCTCTTCCTTGTTTTTCTTATATAAGATTTTAATGGATTTAAAAGCATGTAAATTGTTTTATAAGGCCAACTGTTTGGCTCAACACCTAATATAATATAGCCACCTTTTTTTACTATTCGTTTCATCTCCAGCAGTCCAGCTTCAGGATTTTCAATATGGTGGAATGAAGCAGCCATTAAGGCACCGTCAAAATTATCATTCTTAAATGGCAGATTCTCAGCTTCCGCTAAAATAAATTTCATTGAATTAGCTTTCATTTGTTTTGCCAGCGAACGCGCTAACTGTATTGCCTTCATTGAAATATCGGTTGCTACAACATATTTGTTGGAAAGTGCTATTTCAATACTATCCGCCCTGGTACCACAGCCAAGTTCAATAACTTTTGATCCACTTGGTAAATCTATAAGCGGCTGCCTAAAATGATGGTGAAAAGCAAAATTACGATTAGCTATATCTCTTGATCCTTCCTTATCATAAGTATAGTTCCAGAATTCTTGTTCAATATCCCGAAATTTATTGTTTTTTTTAGGAAGTAAATTTAATACCATTTCTTTGGAGGTATAAATTTTACCACAATCAGAACAAGTAAATGAATTGTTTAATGAAACCAATTCATGTCCACAGGTTGGACATTGAATTAATGAATCTAGTAAAAAGTTGTTATTATCCATATTTATTGACTATTAGCACTTTTTATACCTAAAAGCTGCACAATCAAAGCTAAAATTAAACTGGTAGGAAATAATATTAATAAAACTAAATATTCAAAAATTGAATGGTGTTTAAAAAAATAGTAAAGCATACTGCGGTTGAATATTGATTGTTTTAATACGGGTTTTACTTGTTCAAAACTCTTTCCTTTATGATGAATTACATTTGCATCTTGATAATAATATACTTGCCAGCCCTTATTTACAGCACGTTTACAAAAATCTACTTCCTCATACCAAATGTAGAAATGTTTATCCAGCAGGCCAATAGATTTTAGTAATTCCCGCTTTATCATAAAAAATGCTCCCATAACCTGTTCCACCCGGGTATTAGAATTATACTTAAAATCTGTCATGTAATATTTTTTTACAGATTTTATTTCTGGAAAAAAATTATGTAGTTTTAATAAAATGCATATATGTGAGATCAAGTCTGGAAAACGTCTTACTGATGGTTGAATGGTTCCATCCTCATTTAATATTCTACAACCCACTATGCCGATTTTTATATTTTTACGTAAATATAAGCTTGTTTTATAAATTGCATTGTCAGTAATTTCAGTATCGGGATTTAATAATAATATATTATTACCTTTAGATTCTTTAATTGCTTGGTTGCAGGCTGCTGCAAAACCAATATTTTTTTTGTTGATAATCAGATTTATGGCGGGAAATAATGATTTGACCATAGCAGCGCTACCATCAATAGAATTATTATCAACTACAAAAACCTCATAATTGAGGTTGTCTGTATGTTTAAATATAGATCTTAAACAACGGGTTAAATGGTCCTTAACATTCCAGGATACAATAATTATTGATACATCCATATGGATATATTGTAATGATTTTGAATGAACTTGGCAAATATTAAAAAAAACACGTTAAATTGGGTGTTTTCAAAAAATTTTAATTATTTTATTTTAACTGCCTTTTGATCAGTTTAATGATGTTTTTTACATTAAACTTAGAAATTCCTTTATTATTGAGAGGTGCTTCAAATAATCTTTCTGGATACCAGATTCCCTCATCTCCTTTTGCAAGCATCCTTTTCCATAAGTCCCAGTCTTGAAAACGTTTTAAACTTTCATCAAATCCTATAAATTTACTACGACGAATGAGCGACATAGTGCTGATATAGTTTTCTTTAATTAATCTCTTTCCATCAAAAGGAAATAAATCAAATGAATGCAGCCCAAATTTAAAATTTGAGTAACAATATGCCTTGCCAGGATTTCTTAATAGTTTATCAATCATTTTATTAATCATTTGTTTATCCATAATCACATCAGCATCGCAAAATAATACAAATTCTCCATGTGAATGTTTAAATCCTAAATTTCGGGCAGCTGACGCTCCTCTGTGTTCCTGTTTGAATATTTTTATTTTATCCTTGTGCTGATTCAGTATGTGCGAAGTTGTATCAATTGATCCGTCATTTACAGCTATAATTTCAATATTTCTATATGTTTGGTTATAAATTTGCGCTAAAGTATTAGCTAATGTTTTTTCAGCATTAAAGCAAGGGATTATTATGCTGATTAAAGGATAGTAATTCATCTAAGGATCTGTCTAATTTTATCAACTTCTTTTAACCATTGAAATTCATTTAGTGCTCGCGCACGTCCTTTTTCGCCTAATTGTTGCCTGAATTGCTTATCTGAGAGAATTTTAATAAAATTTTCAGTAATTTCATTAATATTTACTGGATCAACCAGAATTCCTGAAACATTATGTTCTATTGCTTCTGCAACACCACCTGAATTGCCTCCAATAACAGGTTTGCCGAAAAGATTAGCCTCTAAATAAACGATACCAAAACCTTCAATGTCAGTCACTTGACCCTGCTTGTTTTTTAATTCTCTGGAAAGCATGGTAAATACATCACAAGCATGATAAAAATATGGCAGCTCTTCGTCACTGATATTTTCAAAAATTCTAACATTCTTTTGTAGATTTAAATCTTTAATTATTTTTTCCAAATTTTTCTTATATGGACCACGTCCAACAATTAAATAGATTGCTTCAGGAAACCTCTTTAAAAGTTTTGGCATGACTTTAATCATTGTATCCTGTCCTTTTCTTTCAACAATATTGCCAACTGATAATATTATTTTTTTATTTTTTAAATCATTTTTGTTAATGAAATATTCAAAATATTGCTGATCAATATTATTATTTATCAAGCCTAAAGGTGAAGGATATACAACAATCATTTTTTCTGGTGCAGCGCCCAATTCAACAGTTTTTTGTTTAGTATAGTTACTATTAGTAATTATCATGTTGGCATTTTTTAATATAATTTTAATAAGATTTATTTTTCTTTTTGATCGCCTCATTATTAATATATCTTGACCATATACGTAAACATGATAAGGAATTTTAAATAATTTTTTAAATATTAATGCAACTGTACCGATTGGTAATATTTGACCAGCTTGAATTATCTCAATTTCCTCTTTTTTTATAATTTTTTTTGTATACCAAAATAAGCATATCCATCTCGGCCAGATAAACTTTGAATTACTTAAGATTTTTCTTCGGTATATTTTAAAATCAGCTTTGGGTTTTACTTTTGATGGTTTGGTTAGTACTACAATTTTATCTTGAGGTAAATTGATGCAAGTATTCCACAAACTATTTGAAATTCCACCTCTTTGGGGTGGAAAAAATAATGAAATTAATAAAGTTTTTTTCATGCTAATTTTTTAATAAATGATTTATAAAAAATTTGCAGGTCATGCTTGGTGATTCCTCGCAATAAGTATAATACTATGAAATATGTAATAGCGCCAATTGGAATTAAAAAATATATCATTAAATAATCTCGGGTTAGTAAAAGCACGATAACCATAGTTATACCGGATATAAATGTTTTACCGAGTGATTTTAATAATAATTTTTTTTGATAATCTATGATTTTACCAACCCACCTTAAACCTAGAAAAAATAAAATAAAACCACTGACCAAAGCAGCAACAGCTGCGCCATTAAATGTAAAATATGGTATTAAAAATAAATTAATTATAACATTAAAACCTACAGTAATAGCCATATTCATTGTATTAATAATTTGGCGGTTGCAGGCATTTAAAAAAGCACCGACAGGAAAATTTAAGAATACCACGACTAAACCTACCATCAAAATACGTAATGGAGTAATTGAAGTTTCAAAAGCGGTGCCATAAATGGTTAAAATTAATTTATCAGCCAGTACAATCATACCAAAAGAAATTGGAATTGCTAATATCATCAGGTAATTAAACGTTTTTTCAAACGTTTTAGCTAGACTTTTTCGGGAATATATAAAAAAGGCACTCATGGCTGGAAAAATACTGACTGCAAAAGCTGAAGGTATGAATTCTAAGGCATAAGTTAATTTATGTGCAGTAATGTACCAGCCTACATATCCTTGACCAGCTAGCGTCAAAAGCATGAACCTATCTGTATATGTATAAATCTTAACTAAAATGGCTGCCATTGCAAATGGTAAAGCAATGCGTAAAAATTTCTTTATTATTTCATTATTCCATCCAAGTTTAATTTTAATTTTCAATTTCTTTTTTAGCATTAAATATGAAAAACAAAAATTAAAAATACTGCCAACTAAAACAGCAATAAATAAAGTCTGTAAGCCCCAGTTTAATATAAGACTTGTTACTCCAAAAATAATGGTTAAAACCTGAGTGCCAATTATACCCAAAGATTCGTATTTCATGTTCTGCATACCACGAAAAACTGCAAAAAAAGTTAAAGTAAACGTATCAAGAATCACAATAATGGCGTCTAGATACAATATAGTTTTAATAAGTGATGAATATTCAGAAAAATTTGTAAATAAACCCATTGATAGAATTACAGCAAATGCAAAAATTACTTTTATACCTAGTACTGCACTTAAATAATCCTCTGTTTTACTGGGAGTTCGTGCAATTTCTCTGACCAGGACAACGCTTAACGAAAAATCAATTAGTATTAATAATATTGGGATTAATGATTTTATTGGATCATAAAGGCCTAAGTCCACTGGGCCTAGGCTTCTGGCAATATATATAAAATACAAAAAAGAAAGAATTTTTTGTAGTATAAATGCTATTGTTAGATAGCTAGTATTTTTCAGAATTCTTTCTTGCGCGTGGTTATTAGCATTATTAGTTGGCGACGTACTTTGCATCTTATTATCGTTTTTGCCACTGCGGTGCACGTCGTGCTTTTCTTAAACCGTATTTTTTTCGTTCTTTAACTCTTGAATCTCGGACTAATAGTTTTTTAGACTTTAATAAAGGTTTTATTGAATTATCAATTAAAAGAATTATTCTACTTATTCCTAGTCGTATACTTTCAGCCTGACCACGTTTACCGCCACCTAATACTTTTATACTAAACTTGCCAGTATTGGCTACTTTTGTAAGATTTATGGGTTCTTTAACAATTTTATTAAGCTCAAAATGAGGAAAGTATTTATCCAATGGTTGGCTATTAATTATGATTTCATTCTCTCCTTTTTGATAATAACGAACGCGAGCTATGGCGCGTTTTCTTCTGCCAATAGCAGAAATAAAATCTTTTCTTTTTCTTACTTCATTCTTCTTTTTTTCTACTGTTTCAGTTTTTACAATCTTAACTTTTTTCTTTTTTGGTGTAGCAGTCTTCTTTTTTGGCTTAATAGTTTTCTTTAATTTAGTGATTTGAGGCATAAATTATTAAAAATTAATATGTTTTAATATTTCCCTTCTTAATTTATTATTCGGTAGCATATTTTTAATCACCAGCAAAAATAAATTTTTTGGACTTTTTTTAAATATATCTCTCCATAAGGTTTCTTTTAAACCCCCTGGGTATCCACTGTGATGATAATATATTTTTGAATTTAACTTTTTTTCAGATATTTTCACTTTTTCAATATTTAAAACTGTAACATATATATTGGGCAATATATTTGGTGCATAATCCGGTTCTTTTTTGCCAATTACTAAGTTAGCCACTTCACTGGCAACTCTTCCAATTGACCTATTGGCTGCATCAACTTTAAATTGTCTTCTTTTTTTCTGAATCATTATTAATTACATATTTTATCATAACGTTTGTCGCTCCATCACCTTTACGGGTATTTATTTTAATTATTTTCAGGTACCCCCCATTTATATCCTTAAACATCGGTGAGACATCTTTAATGATTTTTTCAGCAGTACCGATATTATTAATTTTTTTTATTATTAAACGCCGGGCATGCAGATTATTCTTTTTCCCCAGGGTAATTAGTTTTTCAATATAAGGCTTGACTCTTTTTGCCTTGGTTTCTGTTGTAGAAATCTTCCCATACTTAAAAAATGAAATTACTAGATTTCGTATGAGCGCTTTACGATGAGCTTTATCTCTGTTGATTTTTAGCTTTTTTTTATGGTGTCGCATAAAATATTATTGTTTTTTTGGACGTCCTCTTTTTTTCTTGATTTTTGGAGCTTCTTCCTTGATATCATTTTTATTTTCATCCTTTTTCTCATCTTTTTCCTTTTTTGTAGCTATCTCGCTTGGCATTTCTTTATTTTCTTCTTCTAATATTGATAATTGCTGAAAGTGATCAAGCAAAATCTGAGCTGCTTGTTTTAATGATTCTTCCGGTGTAATTGATCCGTCTGTGGTAATGCTAAGTGTTAATTTATCATAGTTTGTCATTTGTCCGACTCGTACATTTTGTATATGAAAATTAACATTTTTAACTGGCGTAAATATTGCATCAATTGCAATATTACCAAGAATTAATTTTTTCTTTTCAATATTTTCAACAGGTAAATAACCTCTGCCTGATTTTATTGTAAATTCCATTTCAAGTTCAGCGTTTTTATCAGATAGAGTTGCAATTTCTGCGTCGGAGTTTATTACTTCAACTTCGCTAGTTAATTTAATGTCTTTAGCTTTTACATTTTTTTCTCCCTTAACCTTAAGAGTTACTTTAGTTTCATCGGTAGCATGTAATTTGAAACGAATCCTCTTGAGATTTAATAAAATTTCAACAATGTCTTCCTTGATACCCGGCAAAGTAGAAAATTCATGCGTAACCCCTTTAATTTTAACAGTTGTTATGGCTGCTCCTGATAATGAAGACAGTAAAACTCGTCTTAATGCATTACCCAGAGTGGTTCCGTAGCCAGGATAGCATGGCTCAATTATTATATCAGCCTGGTTATCCCCTATTTTGATTACTTTATGTTTTTCTGGTAAAGGTAATTTTTCCATATTTTTATTAATTATTTTATCTTGAATAAAATTCAACAATCATAGCAGTATTTATGCCTTCCATAATGTCATTCTTAGAGGGCATAGCAACTACTTTTACCGTAGGATACTTGTCTTCTGTAAAAGTTAACCAAGAGGGTAAATTCTTTTTATTAATTTTTTTAATATGATCTTTAAATAATGTTTTATTTTCACTTTTATCTTTTATACTTATGATATTGCCAATTTTAACCTGGTAAGACGGGATATCAACTTTTTTTCCATTAACTAAAAAATGGCCGTGATTTACTAACTGTCTAGCTCCACTGCGAGATTGGGCAATACCAATACGATATATTGTATTATCCAAGCGTGTTTCCAGTAGACGCATCATATTTTCACCAGTCTCTCCTTTCATTTTTATAGCTTTAAAATAATAATTTACAAATTGTTTTTCTAAAATTTGGTATGTTCTGGCGGCTTTTTGTTTTTCTTTTAATTGGATGCCATATTCTGATAATCTTGCATTGCGCTTAACTCCGTGCATGCCTGGGGTATAATTTCTCTTAACCATTGCACATTTCGGAGAAAAACATCTTTCTCCCTTAAGAAATAGCTTTTCCCCAATTCTTCTGCATTGTTTACATTTTGGATCTAATTTTCTTGCCATATTATTAATTTATATCCTTCTTATTTTTGGAGGACGACAACCGTTATGCGGAATTGGAGTGATATCTTTAATTGATATTACGTTTATATTATTTGCGTTTAATGCTCTGATAGCTGATTCACGTCCTGCACCAACACCCTTTATGAAAACATCAACTGATTTTAATCCAATATTTTTTGCTTTTTCAACAACATCCTTAACAATGATACTAGCAGCATAAGGGGTCGCTTTTTTGGGTCCTTTGAACCCGACATGACCGGCTGATGACCAGGCAATAGTATTTCCTTCCGGATCAGCTATGGTAATAATTGTATTATTATAAGTAGCCTGTATATATGCATTACCATGAGTAATAAATTTCTTTTTCTTAGGGCTGGCAGGCTTCTTTTTTGTAACAGGTTTTTTACCTTCTTCCATAATATATTAATTATTTTTTATCAGCAGAATTTTGGCGTCCTGAGCCCATAGTTCTTCTAATATTACCCCTAGTAGTTCTAGAATTAGTTTTTGTTCGCTGTCCTCTTAAAGGTAGATTTTTTGCATGCCTTGATCCACGGTAAGTGTTTATTTCTTTTAGTCTTTTTATATTCATCAATATTTCACGCTTTAATTCACCTTCTACTTTAATTTGATTTTCAATAATATCTCTTAGTTTGTTTATTTCTTCTTCACTAAGATCTCTAGTACGTTTATTTGGATCTACATTTGATTTATGTAGAATCTTTCTTGCTAGTGTCAAGCCAATTCCAAAAACATTTGTTAAAGCTATTTCAATTCTTTTGTTTGGTGGTAATGTTACACCGGCAATTCTTGCTATCATATTATTATCCTTGTCTTTGCTTATGTTTGGGATTATCACAAATTACATAAACACGTTTTTTTCGTCTAATAACGCGGCATTTTGGACATATTGCTTTTACTGATGATTTTACTTTCATTTAAGATTAATTAGTGCCTATATATTACTCTGCCTTTAGTAAGATCATATGGCGTCATTTCTATCGTTACTCTGTCGCCAGGGAGAATTCGGATTTTATGCATTCTCATTTTTCCTGATAAATGAGCATGTATTAAATGACCATTTTCTAACTTAACTTTAAAATTTGCTGCTGGCAGCAATTCCTCTACAATACCATCAATTTCAATAAAACCTTTTTTATTTTTATTGAAATTTCTTTGTGTATCCGAAGGTATATTTATTTGTTTTTTTTGGACAGCCATTATAAGTAAATAAAAAATTCTTGTCTTAAAGCAAGAATTTGAACTACTAAAAATTTATTTAGTCCTGGTTCTTGCCAAATGCTTGAATTCTTTGAGGTTTTAACTTACAAATTATTTATTTCAGTATATCAATATAAAAACAAATGTCAAGAAATTAAAAAATATTATTATTCATTTTAATATTTTATGCTAATATTAGCAAAAAAATTATTTTACGATTGATTTAATTCTCCTAATTCCGGATGAGGAAGATTTCTCTGATATTATTTTAAAACTACCTATTTCACCAGAATTTTTTACATGGGGTCCGCCACATAATTCTTTTGAATATTGACCTACTGAATAAACATTTACAATTTCAGGATATTTTTCTTTAAAAAATGCCAAAGCCCCGTCTTTGATTGCATCCAAATATTTCATTTCTTTTTTTGTAACTGGTAGGTTTTGCTTTATTTTTTCATTAACAATGTTTTCGATTTTTTGCTTTTCGTCATCCGTTAATTTTTCTGAATGCTCAAAATCAAATCTAAGTCTTTCGGGATTGATATCAGAGCCCTGCTGTTTTACATTCAAACCTAATACATCCCTTAAAGCCTGGTGCAGTAAATGCGTAGCTGTATGTAGCCTAATAATTTTTTGCCGATCTTCATTTGACCATTCTTTACTGTTTAATCCGTGTCCACCGAATTTATTATTTGTATTATCCCGTGAAAGTTGCTGATGTTTAATAATTAATTTCTTAAATGATTCATCATCAAAAGTAAAGCCTTTACGCTTAAGTCTTTCTGGTGATAAGCCGTAAGTAGAATAAATTACAAAAGCTTCTTGGGCTGTTAATTTTCTTGAAGATGGGCCTTTAAGAGCCAACCTTTTAGTTTGATGCTTTAACTTATTAATTTTACTGACAATTTCATTCACATCAATCTCAAGTACTTTTTTATAAGCGTTTAACTCTTTTTGCAAGCTGGATAAAATATTCTGCTTTTTTTTGATCAGATGCGGATATGTTTTTTTATATGTTTCACAAACACTATCAACTATATTTTCTAAATTAACGTTTGAGTGCAGATATTGATCTAATGCCCTTCTAAAAATTTTTCTTAAGACATAACCCTGTTCCTTATTACTGAAATATACATTATCTGCCAATAAAAAGACGCTGCCCTTCATATGATCAGCTGCGATTCTGCTTCTGATTACATCCTCATAATCATTAGAATTACCGAAGCTTTTATCAATTATTATTGTATTTACTAAATCATTAAATAGATCAGTGGCAAAAATATTATCCTTTTTTTGCAATATCATGGCCAGTCTTTCAAGTCCAAGGCCTGTATCAATGTTATTTTTTGGTAGCTTATTAAGTGTTCCCTTGGAATTAATGTGATATTGCATAAATACTAGGTTCCAAAGTTCAATAAACCTCCCGCATTGACAATTTGGCTTACATAAATTTCCCTTTTGGCATGGTTGGCCGGTCAAATCATAATGGATTTCTGAGCTGGGTCCGCAAGGACCGGTCTTGCCTGGTGGGCCCCACCAATTTTCTTTTTTTCCAAAACCGATAATTTTTTCTCCATCGATATATTTTTGCCATACTTCAAAGGTCTCAATATCTTTTTTTAATCCTTTTTCGCCTTTAAAGTATGTAGTCCAAAGAAATTTTTTATTAATTTTTAATTTTTTAATTAAAAAGTTCCAGGCCAATTTAATGGCTTCATCTTTAAAATATTGTCCAAAAGAAAAATTACCCAGCATTTCAAAAAAAGTATTGTGTATTTTATCACCAACTTCCTCAATATCAGAAGTTCTGAAGCATCTTTGGACTGATGCTATAGATGTACTCTGCAATTCCTTCTCGGGATTTAATATGCCCATAAAAAAAGGCTTGAATTGCTGCATTCCTGCAATAGTTAGTAAAACTGATGGGTCATCTTGAGGCCAAAGCGAAGATGATTCAAACACCTTGTGCTTGTTTTTTTTGAAATAATTTATAAATTGTTCCCTTATTTTATTTGAATTCATTGTGTTATTATATCAAATTATAAAAATATTAAAAAGTGTCATAAAATAAACTACTCTATCACTCCTCCACCCAATAATACGTCTTTATTATAGAAAACAATAAATTGCCCGGGAGTTACTGCCTTTACGCCCTTATTGAATTCAACAAGGTAGCCTTTTTTAGCTTTTTTAATAATGCAATTATTTAATTTCTGCCTATAGCGTATTCTAGCCCTGCATGTTAATGGTAATTTATTAATTCTTCCTGAAATCCAGGAGATCTTTTTTATATTTATTTTTTTACAATATAATAATTTATTCATTCTGCCTTTTGCAACAATTAAAATATTCTTATTATAGTCTTTATCAGCTACATAATAAGGCGCTCCTCCACCGATACCCAATCCGTGTCTTTGGCCAATGGTATAAAAAGCAAGACCATCATGGTGGCCGATAACTCTTTTTGAACTATCCATAATCAACCCCTGTTTTCCTTTTATGAATTGACGAATAAAATCTTTAAATTTTATCTTTCCAATAAAGCAAATTCCCTGGCTATCTTTTTTATTATAAACAGATAATTGTGCTTTTTCTGCGATTTTTCTTACCTGCGCTTTTGTATAAATTCCTACTGGAAATAATGAACATTTAAGTTGTTTTTGATTAAGCAGAGCAAGAAAATAAGACTGGTCTTTATTCTTATCCTTTGATATATATAAATTATATATTCCCTGCTTGTTAATTTTATTTACAACATAATGCCCAGTGGCGATATAATCAGCGCCTAACCCCCGAGCTTTATTTAAAAATACTTTAAATTTAATTTCACTATTACATAACATATCAGGATTGGGTGTAATTCCTCTTTTATATCCGGATATTAAGTAATGGACAACTTTTTTTCTGTATTCTTCTTCAAATATCTCAATCCTTGTTGGAATTTTTAATACTTTGCATACCTGCTTGAAATCTTTTATATCTTTCTTCCATGGGCAATAATTAGATAATGGATCAGACCAATTTCTCATAAATACACCTGTTACCTGATAACCTTGTTTTTTTAGTAAATAAGCAGCTACAGAGGAATCGACCCCTCCTGACATAGCTACAAATACTTTTTTCATATTTTGAACCATGACTTGATTATAGGCAATAACCTTTTTTATGACAAATAAAAATAGTCAGAATAACTGACTAATGAAAAAATTATGATATTATGTCCAAATTATAGATTATCTACTACTTCCTTAATATTGCTCATAAGTTTTGAATTAAATTCAGCTTCAGTTATATGGCTTGCAGCATACATCGCATTTTGAGGTTTATGTTTTCTTTTTCCTTGGTATTTCTTCGGATAATTTCTTTCTATACTACCATTAGGAAATATATAAATATAATATCTTTTCAAAACTTCAATTAAGGTACTTTCTGGTTCGGTAAATTTTTCTCTTATTTTGCTTTGGAGTAATTTAATGCTGGTATCATATAGTGCATCTCTATCTAATAAAACAACATACGGAATATTAAAAACATCTAATAAATCAGTGTATATATCAATGTTGCTTTTCCCGTATGTCTGGATTACTTTTATATTATTTTCACCTTTATAAAATCTATCAATCAAACTTCGCATCAAAATATGGTCGGAGGGACCTTCAACTAATAAGACTTTGTCTGCAAAAAACATTTCACAATTGTCAGAGTTAAGCTCTTGTTTTAAGCGTGCATAATTAATTCTATGTCCAGTGAGTCTTGGAGAATATACTATTGTTGAGTTATCTTCCTTGGTAACCCTGAATAATCTATGCAGATTCTGTGTATGAATAAAAATTGGTGAATGTGTAGTAATAAAAACTTGATTGTAAGTGTTTTCAGTTTCTAGGATTTTAAGCAACTTTTTTTGCAAAGCAGGATGTAAATGAATTTCAGGCTCTTCTAATAGTAATATTGTATATTGGGGATGATAGAGGTACAACAAGATTATAAACACTTGCTGGAATCCATCACCTAACTTTTCAAACGAAACATTAATTTTGCCCATAGCATCTCTGTTTTGATCAGATTTATTGAGTTTAATTTTTGGTATATATCTTCCTAGTGTTTTATAAAAGTTATTAAATATTTCAGGAAAATTAGTTTTAAAATTTTGATAATCTTTATAGAATTTTTTCATGTTAATTTTTTTTGAAGCGCATAACCTTATAATATGCTTATTCAGTATATCCGCAGCCTTACCTTTCAACACATTTTTCCCATCAAGTTTTAAGATTTGTTTATTTAATTTTTGCTGGATAGCTAGTATTTTTCCATATTTACTTTTTACTTCAAAAGATATTTTAATATCCGCTGCTTTATCGATAATTTTGTTATTTTGGCTATTATACAACTGTTCAATAGCATTTAATATATTAGTTTTGCCAACATTATTAGAACCAATAAAAATATGAATCTTTCCAAGCCTAGTCAAGTTAAAAGTTTTTTTAATACTTTTGTATTTATTGATTGTTATTTCAGAAATTTTCATGATGTATTTAAGTGTTTTTTAAAGACTTTTAGTGCTTTTATCTGTATGTTTGTAGGATGTACTAATGATCTCTTTTTTTTAATTTCATTTATAGCCTCCATAACTCCCATTTTTTTATTTAATATATAATAAGCTGCCACTAAGATTGGCGCACGTCCATGACCGGCATTACAATGCACATAACACTTCATATTACTTTTTACTAAATCCTCTATAAAATGGGAACCAATGATTAGTTGAGCTTGTGAAGGTGACGTAAAATCAATCGTAGGTAACCATAGAAATGCAGTTACTCCAGAAGGTCTGTCCATTTTCTCTTCCTGCAGATCAATATCGGCCATTATACCCATTTCAATGAGCTTATTGAAATGAACGCGGCAACAAATCGTAGTACCGATATAAATATATTTATCTACTTGACTATATTCAAGATGCTTTATTTTATGACTTTTACTGCCAATATTTTTTTTCATTACTCTGGGATAGCAATTTCGATAGAACCTGTGCCAATTTCTAATTTAAAATCAATTAGATTCTGAGCTTTTTCATAATTATCAGAAATAAAATCATCATCTTTGTTAATTTTTTTACCATTGATAGAAATAGAACCTGTGCCAACAGATGGGATTATTTTAAATCCAATCTTTTTTGGAATGGTAATTATTAATTTACCGGTACCTCCATCAATCTCTGCTTGCATTTTTTTCAGTGAATATTCACCATCAAAGTTTAGGGTAACGGTACCTGTACCAAATTCACCAAGTAATTCATCAGTATTGGCGCTTCCCAAGCCATTAAAATTTAGTTTTCCAGTACCAACGTCAAATTTTATCATAGAAACCGATTCATTTGTTCCTGCTAAATTTACAGTAATATTTCCAGTTCCAATATGCGTATCTAGTTTGGAATAATTTTGATTATTTAAATCAATAATTGCCGTACCAGTTCCAATATTTAGATCAAAATCAGTTATAATATCTGACTGGCCAAGCTTTAAATTATAGTCAGCCTTTAAATCCGTATAACCAAATAAATTAAATGATCTATCTTCGATGGTAGTAAACTGTAGATTTAGAATATTATCTTCATATGATTGATTAAGGATTGGTTCCAAATTACTATAGTTATATGCTGATTCGGACCAGAATATATTTTTATCATCATCATTGTTGGATAATGTGTATGTTCCTATTCCCAAGTCAACTGACAGGTTTATTTTTTTTGCATCAGGATAATCATTTTGTTCAATATTAATTTGTTTAGTCTTTACATCAATTTTATCAAAACTAAAATCGAACCTAAAATCTCCAAAATTGATTCCAATATCTTTTCCCCAATCTGTTGTTGAAAGAGTATAAATGAGACCACCAGCAATGGCGATTATCAACACAGCTATAACCCATCCGCCCACTGTATCACGACCTATAAGTAAAATTAATCCAATAATGATAATAATACTGGGCCATAGTATGTTCCAGTTAAAATCAATTCCTAAATTGCTTAGGAGTAATATTACACCCAATAATATTAAAATTACCGGCCCAACATGCGATCTTTTTTTAGGATAATGATGGATATGTTTCTCTGTTGCCATTTCATCTTTTAGCAATATAGGTTCTTTTTTATTGTTTTCATTTTGCGAATTAGATTCTATCATATTTTATAAATTTATTTTAAATTAGATTCTTTACTCTTATATAATGCGTATATACCAATTAAAATAATTACAATAGGCAACCAAATTTTTCCTATCCAGTCTATTCCTAAATTTCCGAGTAACCAAAATATACCTATAAGGATGATTAATAAGGGACCTTTTTTTATTTCAAAACTATCTTTTTTTTCTGGATTATTGCTAGTTTTATTGCTTATATTTTTTTCATTCATAATTTTAAATTATTTTTCATTATTATCAAGATGATCTTTTTTATAGTTTTTAAATAATAACCATATTCCTAAAATGATTATTAAAATTGGCCACCAGCTTCCGTTAAAAACTGTGATCAATAGAATAAAGATTGAAATTGCCAGCAATATCCAGGCAGGCACCAGAAAAATCGGTTCCTTTTTTTGAGGTAAAAAATATGCAGCAAAAAAGCCTAAAGAAACTCCTATTATAAAGACGAATGATGTTTGACCTGCAAATTCATAATCTGTCACCTGATTAAAGAAAAAATACAAGCTATAAACAACTAATATCGTGCCTGGTATCAATACACCTCCTGATTTATCTTTTTTAGACAAAAATAAAATCCAAAAAAATAAACCAGGAATTAATATGGCAATAGGCCAAATATTTCCAAAATTAATATTTATACCAAATTGACTCAATAATAGTAGAACTCCAAATAAAATTATACATGATCCCCCAAATAATCTAGCTTTTGACATAGTTCATACTAATTTATTTATTTTAAGATTAATAATATTATATCATAAAACTAAAAAACTACAATAAATATTGACGTTTAATAATATTTATTACATCCTAACTATTTGTCCGGGCTTAATTGGATTAGATTTGTTAATATGTGGATTTCTTGGAAATTGCGGTTGTGGACTACTATTATCCTTTGACTGGTTATTATTGTCTCTTCTTTTCCTATGGAAAGTTTCTGGTCTTCTTTGTAAAGCTTCTTGTAATGAGATCCCCTCCTGACTTTCATTCAATGGAACTGATTCTAGCTTATTAAAAGCAATCCTATTATTTTTTTTGAGATTACTTGGAATATTAAAATTTTTATCTTCATTTCTTCTAAAATTGTTTTGGATTCTTTTTCTGGGTTTTTCGTCTGATTCATTAAAATGTATTTCATTAACTCCAGTCCAACGAATAATTTTATCCTCAACAACTTTCCTTGGTTTGCTATATCTCTCCCTTGATACATTGATCACTTTGCCTTTGTTATTAGTAATCCCCTCAAGCGGCGGCAGCGTTATCGCTGAAAAAGGCTCTGAGGCAACTCCGTCTATCATCAGTTTTAAATAAACATTATATTTAGTAAGATTCAATAAATCATCTTCATCAAAAATTGGTAAAAATTCCTTAGCTAGGAATTCTGCATCAGCCGCTCCGATTCTAAAGCACATTATTGTTCCAACGTTGCCAAAAACAGCTGCCCTGACTGTTTCATCCAATTGTTCTATATATTGATGCGCAATAATCAGATTTAATCTGTACTTCCTGGCTTCCGACAGAATACTAGCAAAACTTTCTGTAGCAAAATTTTGGAACTCATCTACATATAGATAAAAATCCTCACGATCTTCTTCAAGAATATCAACCCTACTCATGGCTGCTAACTGAATACGCGTAATCATCATAGCTCCCAAAAGAGCTGAATTATCTTCACCAATCCTGCCTTTAGCTAAGTTAAAAAGTAAAATCTTTTTTCTATCCATTAGATCCCTTAAATCAATAGTGCTTTTGGGCTGGCCTACGATATTTCTGATTATTGAACTAGATAAAAATTGGCCAACTTTATTTTGAATCGGAGCAATGGCTTCATTACGAAACCTTTCATTATAAAGTGCATATTCGTCTTGCCAGAATGATTTCACGACAGGATCAGTTACCTTGGTCAGGACTTTTTGTCGAAATTTTTTGTCAACTAAAATTTTTGAAATTCCCATCATTGTAGAACCGGGATATTCTAACAAGGCAAGAATTGAATTATTAAGAATGTATTCCATTCTAGCGCTCCAAACGCCTTCCCAAATTTTTGTAAATACACCCATCAGACCGGAGGCTACAAGGTGTCTTTGAGTAGCATCAACACTTTCCAATACATTAAAACCTAAAGGAAAGTCAGTATCTGCAGGATTAAAATATACAACATCATTAATTCTATAAGAAGGTATATAATCTAAAACCTTATCAACTAAATCACCATGCGGATCCACTAAAGCTAAGCCATTGCCTGAACGGATATCGGCAATTACCATATTTTCAAGTACGGTAGTTTTACCCATACCTGTTTTTCCAATCAAATACATATGGCGTCTTCTGTCATCAAGTTTAATACCAAATTTCGCTTCCTGATTGCGGAAATTTGTTCTGGCAAAGGCAGTTACATTTTTATCATCTACGTTAGTCATATAATAAAAATTATCCTGTTGGTAAATTAGGCGGAGCTGCTCCCTTTTGAGTTATTGCTTTGTGTCTTGCAGGTATTGGTACAGATGATTCCAGGGGCAGTTCAGAAGGAGGTTGCGACTTCTTGGCGTCGACCATTTGTATAGAAGGTGCTTTTACATCCATAGTCGGAAAATGCCAAAGAGTGGCAAGTTCCTCGGTATTCAAGATAAATCCCTTCCTTCCTCTTTTCATACTGCGATATCGGAATGCCCATAGTATGCGGCGTTTTCTTGCTAATAATCTATATTTTTTGAACATGTAATATACTTTAGTTCTAGTTTTTTTGTTCTCTCTAATTCCATTAAAATTCATAGTGGAAAATTGCTGAAATGCCCCATGTATAGCTGAAATGCCCTTACCCTTGTTAAAAGCATCTTTTTTAGAAGCATAAATCATTCTAATCTTTGATTTATATCCAAGCTTTGACATTTTCATACCAATGGCCTCAATGATGTCTTTTTCATCAGGCGATAAATGCTGCATCATGCTTGGCCATTCACGTTCAGTTTTTTGCTTCTCAGAACCCATTTCGGATGAAGGTACAATTGAAGCTGTAAATGACTCAACTATTCCCCTACTAATTTCTCTGGGGAAATAAGATAAATCTCCTCCCTTTTTCTTATCACCTTTTTTTCCGATTAATTTATTGATAAGCTTAATGCCATTTTCACGCCATTTTCCGCTAACCGGGGCAATTACTAATTGTAGCCATAACTGTTCGCCGGGACCCATGCGACTTAGAATTTCCAGTAGCGAAGCCATGGGGTCTAATAATTTTTGTGAAAGACTATGTTCAAAAGACGGATAAGTTTTAATCGGATAAAGTTCATCCTTAACTAATCTGTATTCAGTGCCATAAAAATCCCATTCTTCATGAGGATATTCTAAAGGCTTTGGTATACCATCAACGTAATCCTCAACTTCAGTAATTTCTGCTTCTGGATATTGCGCATAAATAGCAGCTTCAATTAAATCCCTGAATTTAACGGGCGTTCTAATTAAAAATTGAATATATCCTTCAATGCTTACAATTTCCAGGCTGATGCCCGGCTGGTTATATCCGTTAATGTATCTCTGCACTAGTGTTCCTGTCTTTTTTATGCCATAAATATGAGAAAAAATATGTTCAACAGCTTTAGGTGTTTGCTCATTATCCTTTGGGATGTCTATGGCTAGTACTATAAATTCTAATTTTTCATCATATTTATTTCTAATATATTCAACCCAGCCTGTCCAAAACCCCCAAATAAACACAGGAATGAATAAAATCCATCCACCGCTAACAATAATATAAAACATAGCGCTAAACGGATTGTTAGCACTTGGTAAATTTGATATAAAACTATTTGGATCAAAAATTATGAAATCCATAGTAATTGTACTATGAACAATAAAGAACTATATTTGTTCAGTTAATTGATAAGTACCATCAGTCAGCTTTTTAAACTTAGTTTTTTCTGTTAAAGCTAAATGAATTGTGTTCTTTTTTACGATTCGCTGTTGCAAAACTTGGTTAACGAGTTCATCACGGCTCATTGGCCTATTTTCTTTCTTTAAAATATCTATCAATACGTTCGATACAACTCCAGGTTTATAGCCCCACTCCTTCAGCGCATAGATACCGCGGCCAACCAATATGTATTTATCATTTAATATTAATTCATTATGTACAGTAGGCGGATAAGACTTGCGATTATCGAATTTTGCTTCGTTAATTTTTTGTGCAATTTCAGTAAAATGAAGCGGTTCTTTATGTCTTTTTAAAATTAAATAGATTTTATCATTCATTCTTTTAGGGACAATACTTCCCCATTCAGTCAAACCATACTCATCAAAAGGATTTTTTGAGATTCCTGGGCTGATTTCAAGATAAGAAATTATTATATCTTCGGATATTTGTGATTGATTCTTTGTAAATAATTCAGTTCCTTTAAATAAATCAATGATTTCATTTATTGTAAGTGGCTGGTTTTTTTCACTAATTATTTTTATCAGTTCAGTGATGCTATCTCTTAAAAGTCTAATTGGGGCATGCATTATTTGCCAGGACTGTCTAAAATCATTTGAAGGACGTAATTCTTTAAATTTATGATTTAGTAATTCTGAAATAATAAATAATATATTTTGTCTATTTATTTTATTATCGCCGATAGCCTGTAAAAGGGTTTTTAACAAAGAATCTTCTGACATTATGCCTCCGTGTTGTTCCAAAACTGAAAAAATTGTGCTTTCAATGGGGCTGATAATATTATAAAAATTCTTATGCTTCTTGATTTTATGTATGGCCGTATTTTCAATTTGTCTAATTCTCTCTCTGGTTACTTTATATGAAGTCCCAATATTTTCTAAAGTTTCTTTATCCTTACCAAGCAATCCATAACGTCTACGCAAAACATCTTCCTCACGGGAAGATAGGGTTTTAAACAATGCAGTTACGACTTCTGAAGGATTAAATTGCTCTATTTCAGTCGTTTTTTTACTGGTAATAATTTTATCTAATATTGAATTTGATTGGTTAAACTGGTTATCCATATTAATATTATGAATTAAGATATGTTTAGTATAGCATACTTTATTAAATAAGTCAAGAGTATTTATATATTAAACCAAATTCTAATTTGTTTGGCAAATAAAAGACAAGCATTAAATTCTAATGCATATTGTAAGTAATCTGCTATTTATTAGAAAATTTATGCCAAACGACTAAAAATGGACTGGCAATAAAGACCGATG
>JAHIVO010000067.1 GCA_018816445.1 Patescibacteria group bacterium | reverse complement strand
ATAATAAAGAACCCCTGAGTCAAGTTTGACCCAGGGGGTGAATAGTTTATGTGCATTTGTGAATTAGCGTGAAAAATGAGCAAGACTGTCGCCGGCAAGATCCGATAGGCTGAAACCTCTTCGGGGTTTACCATTAGAACCGGAATCAGATCCGTTTCTTGAGTCGGAATGGCTAAGCCTTTTCTTAAGCCATCTGTCTAAGCCGTTCTGGCTTGGCTCGTATCTGATGATTTCGCGGATTACCTCAACGATTCTGGTCAACAGAATCGCAGTTGGCGGGATACCTGGTTGGGTAAATGATCCGTCAAATAACATCTGGCTAGTACCTTTCAGAAAGAAATACCAGATCGGTACGGCAGGTATCGCTTCAGGGCTAACCAGAAGATCAAAATCTGTTATCAGATCATCAGGTGATGTGCCGGTTATAATCATCTCTTCCAAACGGATTGCCCGAGTGGTCATTTCCATGAATCTGGGATCGATGTCATTAATTCGGAAGATACAGACATTGCCTGGCGGCCGTTGGACAATAACCAAATCAAGATCCAATTGTCTGTAAACAAATCTGGCTGCAGCAGGCAGCAAGCGGTTGTTGTCGACATTGCGATGCTGGTTAATATACAGTACGTTGAACTTGCCTGGCTCGTAGTCAGCAAAACTGTCCACGGCCCTGCTTGTGTCGTAGTCGGCATGACAGGCCATGGCAATAGGACGTACCTCACGAACGATGTCAACTGCTGCCAGAAAATCTTTCTGGTACTGCAGGACTGCTTCAAACACAACCGTTACCCACTGGTAAACGGCTTCAGGGTCAGTTCCCATAGCGTTCATAAGGGCAACGCCTTCAGCCAGATTGAATACCCTTGATGGATTTGCCTTATCAAGGACATTTATCCATCCTACAAGACGTCCAATCACATTGTTTGACGGTCTGTGTAATAGGCCGTTCAGCCAGCGATTGAATAGGCTTTTCAGATTCCTGTGTTCACGGTTGCGTATGGGATACGCCGGATCATCCAGTTCGCGATCAATTTTGCCAGGTCGCCTTAACTGGGCAGAGTCCTGTAGAAACAGGTCAAGGTATTGGGTGAGCCAGGCTTCAATTTTATCCGGCTGCCAACCCACATGCGTCAGAAAAGTGACACAACGACTGATATCAAGCACATTGGCTTGGGCTTGATTATCAGCCAGTGCCGCAAATTTAAGCAATAGTTGCACCTTAGGATCGTGCTCAAGGCCGAGCATGGCAACTGTTAGTAAAGCGGCAGTTGCGTCTTCGTCATCCAGGCCGTGCTCATCCAATGGGCTTTTCCCGGTGCCGATCAGCCACCAACCAGAAGTCATTCTGAGATATTGGAGAGGCGTACGTTTGAGGGTTTCACTGCCGTCCAATGGAACGATTGGCGCAGTACTTATGCCTGGCCAGATTTTTTCGCCGAATATTCTAGCCAAAATAATGGCCAGGTATTCTTCCCAATGGGGCTCCCAATGCGGTCTGATTTTTTTTACACGTCCGTGATACTGTTGATTCGATACGGATGACATCTCATCCTCCTTGCGTGATTGGTAGGCGGTTTCCCGATGTAAATCTGTTTAAAAAAATAAACAGACCACCGGCATTTCTTGTTCGCTATCAAAGAACAGTTAAATAGCCAGTAATACTATCAGATTATTAATATTTTGTCAAGGTAATGTACAGTCAAGACAAAGGTTGTTGTTTTCCTTAGAAAATATTAAAATACATACATGGGTAAAGCCAGTAAAATAATATTTTGGTTTATAGTGATATTAATTGCACTAATACTAGTTTCTGTTAGCGTTTTATTGTATTTTCAGGGAATATACTTTCCTTATTTCAATAAAGTTATAACTATTCCTATGATTGAGCAACCGCCAGCTAAAACTATGCAGCTGATGCAAAGAGTGATGGCCAACATGAATACTGCACATTATGACCTGCAAGGCGAGGTAGTTTGGCTAACTGATGAAGATCCTTTTGTGCTTCGTAATAAGATTTCTTTTGATGGAGGGATAAAAGAGCAGCTGCTGGGAAATTTAGCCATGCAGAATGAAATACAGATCCATAATCTTAATTTTTTAGCCAATGGCGAGATCAGGGCTACTGAAGATAAAACATATTTCAGAATTACTGAAGTGCCGGCCATACCATATTTTAAGCTGGAGGAAGTAAAGGATAAATGGTATAGCTTTTCAAGTTTGGCGATTTTAGAACCGTGGTGGGAGTCGGCGACTATGATAAAAGAGGCTATGCGGACATCTTCATTTTTTGCGCTGGTTGAACGCAAACCGGATGAGATTTTTAACAACCAACTTACTTACCATTATTCTGTAAAGGCTGACCAGGAAAATTTAAAAGATTTAATGGCCAGCCTGTCTGAATCAGTCACTAAACAAAATGATTATGACCTGTCTCTATTAAGCAATTTAAATATTGATCTTTGGATCGGTAAAAGTGAAAAGAACCTGAATAGGTTGGAACTTCAGTTAGAAAGTAATAATTTGATTGTCAGCTATACTGTAAATGTTACTGGCTTCAATAAAACCGTTACCATTGATGAGCCGGGTTTAAGCTATGTAATGGATAATTTTTCCCAGGATCTTTTCAAAAAATCTGATTTTATTGATTTGCCGCTTTACGCATATTTGTCAGGCATAAGAATTGAACCATTGATTGCTGATAAGGATAATGACGGTTTGTATCTAATGTGGGAAAATGTTTTTGGTACTGATCCGAATAAGGCAGATACTGACGGGGATGGTTTTGATGACGGACCTGAAGTTATTAACGGATACAACCCGCTTGGTAATGGGAAAATATTCAGATCATTATGAAGCCAGTGAGTGATTTCCAAAGTATTTTAAAACCAAGACCTAAAAAAATACATAAAAGACAATTAGGCCATATTTTGGTGGTGGCAGGTTCTTATCATATGTCAGGGGCTGCTAGTTTGACGGCTTTAGCTGCCTTGCGCAGTGGAGTAGGCTTGATTACTATGTCTTATCCGGAAAGGCTGGAAAGAATTTTTCGCAAAACAATTTTAGAAGCAATGCATCTGCCTTTGCCGGAAAATCGTCAAGGGAGTATTTCCTCATCAGCTTATAAAAATATAAAAAAGGAATTTAAAAAATATGATTTAATGATAATTGGACCCGGTCTATCCAGGTCAAAAAGCACTGAAGTGTTCTGTAAAAGTGTAATCAGTAGAGTTGATTTACCGATGGTAATTGACGCTGATGCCTTAAACGCACTGGCTGATCTGAAACTGACAGATAAAATTTTAAAAAACCGAACCGCCGCTACGGTTTTAACGCCGCATCATGGTGAAATGGAGCGCCTAATTAATAAAAAGATTCCTGATGACTTAAATGAAAGGCAGAGGATTGTAAAGAAATATTCCGGGGAGTGGAATGCCCATATTGTTTTAAAGGGATACCGGACAATTATTGGGTCGCCCCAAGGAGTGGTAAAAATTGATCAGCATGGGGGGCCTGTCTTAGCTACAGCAGGAAGTGGGGATGTGCTGAGCGGTATATTAGGTACTTTAGTAGTGCAGAATATCAAGGAAACTTTTAAGGCATGTTGTGTGGCAGTGCATTTACACAGTTTAACCGGTAGTCTGGCAGCCAAGGACTTAGGGGAAAAATCCGTCATTGCTTCTGATCTAATTAACTACATTCCATCTGGATTTGACATTTTATCCAAAATAAGATAGGTTTATATGTTATATTTTAAATAATAAATTATATATGCCCATTCCGGTTTTTGAACAATCAAGTAAACCAGAGTCAAGTAAGCCAGACAAGTCTGCCAAAGAAAAAGTTTCAGGCATGACAATTTTTTTGTCTATTTTGCTGGTGGTTTGCTTGTTTGTCATGGCTGAGTTTGCTTTTCGTGACGTAAATAGGGTTTTTAATCCATATTATGAAGAGTGTGCAGTAGAAATAACAGTCAGCCTGAAGTCCCCGACAATTATTAAAAGGGGACAGGTTAATACTGATATCTGTGATGTTGAAAAATATGAAAGAGCCAAGCTGATATTACATGCTGATATTACCGTTCCTATCATACTTTTAAGTATTTTGGTTTATTTATTACTGAGAGGCAGGAAGCCGGGAGTGGCTGCTAAAACTATTTTTATTTCCTATTTGATTTTTCTGGGCTGGATTTTATTACGTACCATTGCTGAAGCTGAAATTTTTTTGGTTACGCACTACCCTTTAGTAGGAAAATATTTAGTAATAGTTTCAATTGTAATTATCCTGGCTTTTTTAATAAATCAAATCCAGAAAAAGATACGCAAGAAATTATCAGCCAAGGAACCAAGGCCATAATAATCACTGCTATTAGGATAGTAGCTTCTAAATTTGGCTGATTTATTTTTGTCCAATTTTATGATATAATTACTTTCATATGGGACAAATTGTAATAGTACAAGGAGATATCTGTAAACAAAAAACCGAGGCTATTGTCAATGCGGCTAATAATGATTTATTGCATGGCGGCGGAGTAGCCGGAGCGATTGTTAAATGTGGCGGTAAGAAAATTCAGAAAGAATCTGATAAAATTGGACCCATACCTTTGGGAGAAGCTGCGGTTATTTCAGGCGGCAAGTTGTCCGCAAAATATGTTATCCATGCCGCTTCAATGAAGCTGGGTGAATTAGCTACAGAAGAAAATGTCAGGAAATCAATAGCAAACAGTTTTAAAAGGGCTAGGGAAGCGATGGTCAGGTCAATTGCTTTTCCGGCAGTTGGTGCTGGTATAGCTGGTTTCCCAATAGATAAATGTGCCCAGATCAGTTTACAGCTGGCCGATGAAAACATTAATAATTTTGATATGATAATTTTTGTTTTATTTAGTGAGGAGGCTTTTAATACGTTCCAGAATGAATATAAAAAATATAAAAAGTAACTCAAATGAGAAATAAAAAGAAATTCATATATGCCCTGGCCACCTATGTTGGTACAATAATAGGGGTGGGCTTATTCGGCTTACCTTATGTCGGTGCTAAGGCAGGGTTCTGGGTCATGCTTATTTTTTTAATTTTCCTTGGATTGGTAGCCATTACGATAAATTTATTTTATGGTGAAATTGCAGCCAGGACTAAAATATTACATAGACTGCCTGGCTACGCTGAAATATACCTGGGCAAGTGGGGCAAGAGAATGGCTTTTGTAGTAAAAACTTTATCTTTATATGGTGCTTTACTGGCTTATCTAATTGTGGGTGGGCAATTTTTAGCTGCGCTTTTCGGCGGTTCGGTTTATATATACACTTTCATTTTTTTCATCCTGGGCGCGTTATTAATCTGGCGGGATCAAAAGTCAGTTGGGCCTATTGAATTGGTACTGTTAATAATATTTTTAGTAATAATAATATTTTTATTTATTTTTGGAGTTGGTCATATTGATACTGAAAATCTAAAGTCGGTAAGCTGGGGATATTTTTTCATTCCATATGGGGTAATACTTTTTTCATTGTGGGGTACCTCAATTATCCCGGAGATTAAGGAAATGCTGGATGGCGACCTGAAATTATTGCGAAAAGTAATAATTTGGGGAATTTGCTTGGCTGCGTTTGTTTCATTGCTGTTTAGCTTATTGGTGATCGGCATTTCTGGTGAGCAGACTTCACAAGAAGGCTTGTCTGGATTAGAAGGCAGGCTAGGGCAGCGGGTATTATCTATTGGATATGTTTTTGGTATTATCACTACTTTTACTTCTTTTATTGCTCTGGGCTTAACTACAAAGAAAATATTATGGTATGATTATGGCTTAAATAAGAGAATAGCCTGGTTTATAGGCAGTTTTATACCTTTATTCCTGTTTATTATTGGTCTGCAAAATTTTATTGAAATTATCGGTTTGACCGGCGCTGTCATGCTAGGCCTTGATGGTTTGCTGGTAACTGTTATTTTCTTAAAAATTAAGAAACAGGATAAAAGCAGGAATTATATTAAGCTTAAAATAGTAGGTACGTTATTGATGATTTTACTGTCATTAGGCGTAATTTTGGAATTTTTTTATTTTATTAAGGGTTATTAGCAGATGAAGAACGTTAAAGTAAGGTTTGCGCCATCACCAACCGGATTTCTGCATATCGGCGGTTTGCGCACGGCTTTATTTAATTGGCTTTGGGCGCGAAAGCACAATGGCAAGTTTATATTAAGGATTGAGGATACTGATCAAGCACGTTATGTTGAGGGGGCGGTTGATAACATCAAGGAAGCCTTAGCCTGGTATGGCTTGGATTTTGATGAAGAACCAATTTTTCAATCAAAACAATTATCCAAGTATGAATTTTTTTTACAACAGTTAATTGAGGCGGGAAAAGCTTATTATTGTTTTTGTTCACAAGAGCGTTTGGATGAACTGCGCAAACTGCAAACTATTAATAAACAGGCCTCTAAGTATGATGGTAAATGCAGATCCTTAACTGAGGAGGAGATAAAGAAAAAATTATCGGATAATGAGCCGCATGTAATTCGTTTAAAGGTTCCACAAACAGGAGTTACGGAGTTTGATGATATAATTTATGGCCACATATCTGTAGACAATAAAAACATTGACGATCAAATTTTATTAAAGTCAGACGGTTACCCCACTTACCATTTAGCTAATGTGATTGATGACTATGAACAAAAAATTTCGCATGTCATCAGGGCGGAGGAATGGCTGCCCTCAACGCCAAAACACATTTTATTGTACGAAGCATTTAATTGGTCCAAGCCGGTGTTTGCCCATCTGCCGATTGTCCTGGGCCCTGATAAAAGCAAATTGTCAAAACGCCATGGCGCAGTAGCAGCTTTAAAATACAAAGAACTTGGTTATCTGCCTGAAGTGATTTTAAACTTTATTGCCTTGCTGGGCTGGAATCCAAAAACAGAAAAAGAAATATTCACCAGAGAAGAATTAATTAATGAATTTGATCTGAATAAAGTTAATAAATCCAGCGCGGTTTTTAATATTACTAAGCTTGACTGGCTTAACGCACAGTATATCAGAAATAATATTGAAAATTTGGATCAAGTTATTAAAGAAAAATATAAAAAAATTACAGGCCATGATTGGCCCCAATCAGAAAAGCAGTTTAATAAAGTATTGGCAATTTCTGCTCAGCGCATGACGCGTTTGGATGATTTTGTGCAGGAGTCGGCAATTTTTACTGCTGGAGAGCTTGAATATGAATCAAAGATTTTAATCCCCAAGCAGGAAACAAGAGAATCAACAATTAAATCACTGGAATTATCAAAAGTAACTATTAAGAATATTGAAGAAAAAAATTTCACTGAAACCGCTTTAAAAGATAAGTTTAAGCAGATTATTGCCAGCAATTCATTGAATAATAAGGTCGTACTTTGGCCTTTACGGGTAGCCATAACCGGATTGGAAAAGAGCCCTGGGGTTTTTGAAGTTATGGAAGTTCTAGGCAAAGATAAAGTCATTAAGCGCGTAGAAAAAGCCATTACCTCTTTACAAACTGGCTAATAATGTGATATAATGCTCGTGCTTTAAATAAAATTAAAATCATGGGCAAACTAGCAAATAAAAATAAAATCAGCTATTATATTCAATTAATTGGACTGCTATTCATCATAGCCAGTTTTTTGTTATTGCCTAGTTATAAGATTATTGCTCAAGAGGAGGCCAATACCAACGAACAAACTAATACGAATCAAACAGTAGAAACTAATACAAATTCGTCTACAGATACAGACGGAATATCCAGTGACAGCTCCGATAGCCCATTGGAACAGTTAAATGAAGAAATTGATGACAAACGTGAAATTATTGATAATTTAAAGAAAAAAGCTGAAGTCTATGAAGAAAACATTAAATCCAAGCAAACGGAGGCCATCTCGCTACAAAACCAATTATCAATAATTGATATACAGATTGTTAGCACTGAAAATGACATAGTTACAGTTGAAGAAGAAATTGATAAAGTTTCCCTGGAGATGCAGAAACTGGAAATTAATATTGAAGAAAAAGGTATTGAAGTTGACTATAACAAGGAATTACTAGCCGAATTCCTACGTTTGATTTATTTATATGACCAGAAGACTTATCTGGAAATATTTGTGTCTAATAATTCTTTTTCAGAATTTTTTGATCAAATGCAGTACACCAAAACACTGGAAGGGGATTTAGAAAAATCGTTAGTTGAATTAAAAGAAGTGAAGGCAGAATTAGAGAGTACAATGCAGGAGCGTGAAGATAAGCAGGATGAACTTAAACAATTATCTAAACAATTGTCTTCTAGCATTGTTGACTTAGGAGACCAAAAAGATTACAAATCAGATTTACTAGTTGAAACAAAAGAATCTGAAGAAAAATTCTCTGAGCTACTCGATGATGCGAAAAGTGAGATGGACGCGGTTGAATCAGAGATTTATACTCTAGAATCCAAAGCCCGCGAAAAACTTTCAGATGAGGGCATTGATCTGGATGTATCTTCTGCCTTTATGTGGCCGGTCAGTCCGGTTAAAGGTATATCAGCATATTTTCATGATCCTGAATATATTTTTAGAAAATATTTTGAACATCCGGCCATTGATATCCCGGCGCCACAAGGCACTCCAATACGCGCTGCGGATAACGGTTATGTGGTACGAGCAAAAAACGCCGGCTTAGGCTACAGTTATATTATGCTGGTTCATAATAATGAGATGACCACGGTTTATGGGCATGTATCCCAGATCGATGTAGCTGAAGACGATTACGTAGTGCGCGGACAGCAAATCGGTTTAGTAGGTGGTACACCCGGCACACCCGGCGCAGGACGTTTAACTACCGGACCCCATCTTCACTTTGAAGTGCGTTCAGGCGGAATTCCGGTCAATCCGCTGGATTATCTGCCAGGCATGTAATTTATTTATATTACTGAATAGTTTCGGAGGATGGTTTGACTATGGTTAAACTAGGTGCTATTCCAAAAAAATACTTCAAAATATTACATTTTGAAGATAGCCACAAGATAACAAAAATTTACAGAGAGGCTTTTATTAAAGCCGGTTTTGGTTATAAAAAATTCACTTATCCCCCAGTTAATCTTATTAAAATTGTTAGGAAAGAAAAGCCAGATTATATAATTATGGATACCAGCATGCCCAAAATGGACGGTTTTGCTGCTTCAAAAATGTTAAAAGAATATGACGATACTAAACATATACCAATTTTGGGTTTGTCAGATATTGATAATTCAGTGGGAATAAGGTGGGCATTAAATTTGGGCTTAGATGATTATTGGCAGCATAAAGATCACACACCCCAGGAGATAGTAAAGAAAATTATTTCAACGTTGCAGCCAACTTTATTAAGAAAATATGATCAAGGTATAGCCAAAAAAACTGTTGTCAGCGCGCCATTTGTATTAAGTATGAGAATTTATTTACGCTATAAAAAGGTTATTATTAGGTTGATAGTCTTTTTAGTACTGATTACTGGTCCATTAATTTTATTATTTGGTAATTATTTTGGAACCCGTGTAAATGAATATTTAATTACTTCTCCAATAAATTTTGGAGTTACTATTAGGCCGGCGACGTTTTACTGGAATTATAAGGGAGAGGAATACTCAATTTCGGAAAATTTTTATAAGGAAGTATATGTGAAATATAAAAATCATCCAGCAAAGTTTTATAACTATGGCACAAAGATTAGTAAATATTATGAACAATTTATAAATAATATTGTCCTAGAAGGGGATAATTCAATTACAGAAATCGTTAAATTATTAAAAGAGGAGGGGAATAATAAACAACTCAACAGTGACGAAATTGTTGAGTTAGCAGTGGCATTTGTGCAGTCAATTCCATACGATGTTGAGAAGAGAGAGGCAATCCTTAAAGCACCTGATTATTATTTTGCTGAACAGGACCGTATAATTCTCTCACAGGTGGAGTCTTCATGGCCGAAGTTTCCTTATGAGACATTATATGAACAAAAAGGGGTATGCACTGATAAAACTTTTTTAGCTATTGCAATTTTACAGCAGCTGGATTATGGAATAGCTTTAATAGATTTAGGGGAACATACTGCTCCTGGGATAAAGTGTCCAGAAGATTATTCTACATTTAGTACAGGTTATTGCTTTATTGAAGTAACTTCCCCAGGTTATTTAATTGGTGAATTACCGTCCAGTATTGACAATTTTGAACAGCCGCTCGAAAAGAGCGCAAGTTCATTAATTAGTAAACCATGGGATATTGAATCAGAAGATAGTTTATATCAAGAAATTTTTATTTATGAAGTATCCAAAGGTAAGGAATATAATGAGATTATTAATAATATGCCAGCTTTATCAGCTATGAAAGAAATAGAAAGAGAATGTGATGCCAAAAATAAGTTACTTCATGATTTAATGAATAAGATTGAAGTATTAAAGCAGGAGGAAACAGATTTAAAGATTGTGCTTGATGAATATTACAATACTTTTTTATCTACAGGTAATATTGAAGTTTTTTATCAATATGAGGATATACTGCATCAAGACCAGCAGTTAAAAGAAAATATTGAAGAAATTGATAACCAGGCTGAAGAGATCATATCAGAATTGTATGAACATATTGAGGAATATAAAACGATAAGAGAGCAATTATAATTAAATATTAGAATACAAATATTTTTAACCGCCAATATCTGTAAGAACAGTGAGGCGGTTTTTTAATAACAAATAAAAAATAAACCGCTTTTGGCTTTTATACAAGTGGCGGTTTTTGGTACTGGGGCTACCGCAGATGGGGGGAGCATTAGAATGAACTAGTT
>JAHIVO010000066.1 GCA_018816445.1 Patescibacteria group bacterium | reverse complement strand
TGGTATAGCGGAAATGACTGGCTTACCAGAAGAGGTGCGCAAAACTACGGACGCTTTAGATGCAGTTGGCAATACTACCAAGGCAGTAACCAAAGGATATGCAATTGGTTCTGCTGGGCTGGCAGCTATCGTTTTATTTGCCTCTTACTCGCAAGAATTAATGGAACAAGGACAGTTGATCTCGTTCATGCTGGATGATCCTAAAGTGCTGGTGGGCTTATTCCTCGGCGGAATGCTGCCGTTTTTCTTTGGCGCTCAGGCTATGCAGGCAGTGGGCAAGGTGGCCGGTTTTGTTGTTAATGAGGTACGGCGCCAGTTTAGGGAGAATAAAGGAATTATGGATGGCACCGTTAAGCCGGATTACGCGCGTACAGTTGATATTGTTACCAAGGGGGCTATTCGCCAAATGGTTGTGCCGGCCTTGATTCCGGTGGTGGTGCCAATTTTAGTCGGCTGGCTGCTGGGGCCGGTTGCACTAGGTGGATTATTAGTCGGTAGCATTGTGACTGGCATCTTTGTGGCAATTTCTATGACCACTGGCGGGGCTGCCTGGGATAATGCAAAAAAGTATATTGAAACAGGCGCTCACGGCGGCAAAGGATCTGCCGCCCATCAAGCAGCGGTAACCGGGGATACGGTTGGAGACCCGTATAAAGATACGGCCGGTCCAGCAATAAACCCCATGATTAAGATATTAAATATTGTTGCTTTGTTGATTATTGGGTTTATAGTCTAAGTAGTTTTTAAATTTTTATGCCTTATCAAGTTGTTCGTCCGATATTTGAACCCCTTATAAAGAAAAAGTTTCGCCAAGTCAGTGGAAAGGAGAATTTACCTACTAAGCCACCATTTATTTTAGCTGCTAATCATATTGGGTACCTTGATCCTATTGCACTGGTAATATTAATTTTGCAACTCTATAATTTGCCCACCTATTATTTAACTATTCATTATATGTGGTGGATATGGGGTGGACCTTTGGCTACCCATTGGTTGGCAATGATTCATGTTAAGTATGGTCATAGAAAAGACTCGTTAAAAGCAGCTATAAATAATATTAATAATGGAAATATTGTAGGGATTTTTCCAGAGGGAACTCGCAATCCTGATTCCCGTAGTTTACTTAGGGGTAAAACTGGCGCAGTCCGTTTAGCCTTAGCCACTGGAGCACCATTAATCCCTGTTGGTTTTAAAAATAATACTGGTCACCGTATAGGCAAAGCATTTCGTAGTTTATGGCAGTCAGATAAATATATAGACATTACTTTTGGTCAAGCATTAGACTTATCAGAGTTTGCCAATAAAGAAATTGATAAGCTTCTATTAAAGGCTGCCACACATAAGCTTATGTTGGCTATCAGTCAGTTATGTGGCAAGAAATATCCATTTGAAATTGAAAATTGATGGAAGTTAAAAAAACACTTACGGTTTATCCTCTGTCCCGCAATCTATTATTTAGGATGGTTCGTTTTTTTGTGAAAAAAACAGTTGGTGTTGAAAATATTCCTGACAAAGGCCCTTACCTTGTCGCTTGTAAACATATGGGGGCAATAGACGGGCTTTTTATTGCTTCGGTTATCATTCCAAAGATTAATCAGAAAATACACTTTATTACTAATATTTCTAAATGGGGCTGGTTTTGGGAGGAAATAGTGGCTAAACGCTGGGGAGGCTGTATCCCCTTTGAAAAAGATAATCCAAGAATGTGTCTGGATATTGCCTTGGATTATTTAAAAAAAGGGAAGGTGGTAGGGATATTTCCCGAGGGGATTTTACAGGATTATGATGAAAAAAAGCACCGGGCAAAAACCGGCGTTGCTCGCTTAGCAATCTGGACTCGGGTGCCTATCCTGCCAATAGGGTTAGTTAATGACATTACGGTACGCCATGATTTACCGCGGCTTTATCGGCGCCGGCAGATGATTAAGAATACATTGCTGAATCCTCATACTATGGAAATTCATATTGGCGAGCCTTTTGAGCTGAATGAATATTATGATGTTGAGATAGACCACGATAAGTTGGTTGAGGCGACCAATAAGGTAATGGATAAAATTGAAAAAATTACGCAGATTAATTATAAGTAAAATCATTAACAATAATAATATGAAATGGCAAGAAATATCAACCATGCCCATTGATGAGATTAGGCAGGTCCAAAACAAACGTATTTCTTATTTTATGCAACATGAACTGCCTTACTCGCCTTTTTACCGCGATCTTTTTACCAAACACAAAATTAAGTTTAGTGATATTAAAACAACGGATGACTTACAAAAAGTCCCTTTTTCCGACAAAAATGACATTGCTCCGACAAAGGATGATCCTGCCAGGTCCCGCGGTTTTATTCTGCAGCCGGATGAAAAATTGATAAAAAAATACGCCAGTAAAAAAGTACTCGCGAAAATAATTTGGGGCAAGATAACCAAGCAGGATGTTAAGCGCCGACTGGAATGGAACTATAAGCCGATTCATATTCATTTTACCACTGGCCGGTCTGCCCTGCCGGTAGCCTTTACCTATTCAGCCAGTGATATAGAAATGCTCAAAGAAGGCGGAGAGCGCATGCTGAATGTAGCTCAAGTCTCCCGCGATTTAGTCGCCATTAACGCTTTTCCTTATGCTCCGCATCTGGCTTTTTGGCAGGCCTATAATGCCTTTATCAAGCTGGGCATCACTTCAATCCAGACAGGCGGCGGTAAAATTATGGGCACGCAAAAGATTATGGACGCTATTGAACGCATGAAAGCCGGCATTGTGGTGTTTATCCCTGGCTATGGCTATCATATGCTGCGTGAAGCCGCCAAGCAAAAAAAAGACTTTTCAGGAGTAAAGACAATCATAAGCGGCGGCGAAAGAGCCAGCGTCGGTCTGAAAGAAAAGGTTAAATCTATTTTAGCTGATTTAGGTGCCAAGGATGTTAGATTCTTATCAACCTACGCTTTTACCGAAGGAAAAACTGCTTGGATACAGTGCCATGAACGATCAGGCTATCATTTGTATCCTGATATTGAATATTTTGAAGTAGTGGATAAAGACGGCCAGCGGGTTAAAGATGGCGAGCCAGGAGAGCTGGTATATACTTCTCTGA
>JAHIVO010000065.1 GCA_018816445.1 Patescibacteria group bacterium | reverse complement strand
TCATTCTCCGTAGCTGCCTATCCCCCTTCGCTAAACGCTACGGGGGATTCTCCCCATCTGTTTCTCCGCAGCCCGGCCTTCGCAGCCAGTGCTGCTACGGCGGAGATGGCCAAGCTACGGAGTATAATAGCGGAGGAGAATTAAGATACAGGGTAAAAAAGAACAAAATATTCCTCCGTTTGTTAATTATCAGCACAGATATCTCTGCGAAATCCGCATCCAGCGGCACAGCGCAACTCAACTCCATTGCCCTCAACTGCATCATGGCTAGGGTGAATTTCAAGCTTACCGCGGCCACAATCACAGTCCTGGCCTACCTTGTCATTAGCCTGACTGCGAGTCAACTCTTGCGCTAATTTCTCAGTTGAGCTCATCTTTTCCTCCATTATGCTAATTAATGTACAATATCCATATATTTTATATAACAAAAAAACCGGCCTACTGATGGCCAGTCTCTAGTTACCTGCTATTTATAATTAACTAAAAACTAACCACCAAGCCGCTAATTAAAATAATAATGGCAATAATAATACCCGCACCTAACAAAGTGTAATTTTCGTGTTTTAAATATTGCCTAAAGTATTTCATAATATTCACATTATATCATTGCCTGAACACCTGTCAAATATTATTATTCAAACATTATTTGTTCGTCCACCCGCTTATAATCATGGATTTCATTTTTATGGAACCATAATTCCTCTTCAAGCTTGGCTTCTTCAACAGTTCCAGAGGCGTGAATTATATTTTTTACCGTACGCTTCTGTAAGTTGGCTAAAATAGGTGAATCTAATGAATAATCCCCCCTGATAGTGCCCGGCTCAGCAAAACGCGGCAAAGTATTTCCTACCAGCATGCGCACTGCATCAACCGCATGCAGTCCTTGAAATATTATGGCTACTACCGGGCCAGAAGCTAAAAACTCCATATTCCACTTCCTCACCATTTTGCCGATTTCAAATGGATCTTTGGTGCCTAATTCCTCATTTGCATCACGACCGTATTCTTCATAGCTTTTAAGGGTTTTTTGCCCAACTTGTGTTAAATAATTTTTTTCATCTGGATAATGCTTAGCTACCAGGCTCTCTTCAACCCAAACCATCTTCAGGGCAATAACTTTTAAGCCTGCTTTTTCAAAACGGTGGAGAACCTCTCCAATCAAGCCGCGCTTTACAGCGTCTGGCTTCAACAAAACTACCGTCTTTTCTTTTCGCGGATCTTGTGTTAGCATATTTTTATTTTTTGTCTTTTTTAGTTAATAAATATTTGACTTTCTCAACAATCTCCGCTGGAGTATGATTAGCTTTAATAAAATAATCATCAGCTCCTAATTCCTGGCCTTTTTCAACATCTTCAGACTGACCCAAATTGGTTAATAATAAAATATGGGTATTGCCCATGCCTGGATCTTTTTTCAGCTCTTTGAGCACGGCAAAACCGTCAAGCTTCGGCATTATTATATCCAATAAAATTAAATCCGGCTTAATTTCCTTAGCAATCTTTAAGCCTTTCTCACCGTCTTCCGCCCTAATCACCTCCATCCCCTCCTTTGAAAATTTAGTAATATACATGTCAGCCAGCATTTTATCATCCTCAACCAGCAATATCTTTGATTTAAACTTATTTTTTTCATCAGCCATAAATTTTGATATTAATTATTTGTATTAATTATAACAATATATTTAATTTTGTCAATTAAATTTCCGGTTTTTGCTTATGCCAATCCGTGGCCTGTTCATAGTTATTGGCTACCCGGAATAACATCTGCTCGTCAAAAGGCTTGGCAATTATTTGTAAACCAACCGGCAAACCCTGGTCAAATCCGCATGGAATCGATATAGCACAGACACCACCAATATTAGCTGGCACAGTGTAGATATCCGACAAATACATCGTCAAAGGATCTTCATACTTCTCCCCTAATTTAAATGCAACTGAAGGCGTAGTTGGAGTAACCAAGCAGTCGACTTTTTTAAAAACCTGTTCAAATTCTTTTTTGATAAGCACTCTTAACTTTTGCGCTTTTACGTAATACTGATCATAATAACCGGCTGACAAGGCAAAAGTGCCTAGGATAATTCTCCTTTTAGCCTCATTGCCAAAACCCTGTGCTTTTGATTGCCCATAAACTTTTTGCAGGGTCGGTTCTTTAGCTGACAAGCCATATCTAATGCCATCATAGCGAGCCAGGTTAGTTGCAATTTCCGAAGTAGCCATGATCTGGTAAACCGCCAGGGCATATTTTGTTAGAGGCATGCTGATCTCTGTAACTTCAGCGCCCAAGTCTTCCAGTTTTTTAATGGCTTGTTTAACAATTTCCCGTACTTCTGCGTCCATGCCCTCAATAAAATATTCCTTGGGCATGCCGATTTTTACACCCTTAATATCATTCATCAGGCATTTAATATCTACAGGTTTAGTTTTATAGGTAGTAGCGTCCTTTTTATCCTGCCCTTGAATTAAATTAAACAGGCTTAAGGTATCCTCAGTATTTTTTGTTAATGGCCCAATCTGGTCTAGCGAAGAAGTCATGGCTATTAAACCATAGCGCGATACCCGTCCGTAGGTGGGTTTTAATCCTACTATTCCACAAAAAGAAGCCGGCTGCCGGATTGAACTGGCGGTATCTGATCCCAAAGCAGCAATGCACATATCAGCCGCCACAGCTGCGGCTGAACCGCCAGACGAGCCGCCCGGCACCCTGTCCAAATCCCAGGGATTTCTGGTCTTATCAAAAGCGGAATTTTCTGTTGACGAACCCATAGCAAATTCATCCAGATTTGCCTTGCCAATAAAAATCACTCCGGCATTATTCAATTTATCTACTACCGTAGCGTTATATGTAGCTTTATAATTTTCTAAAATTTTTGAACCACCAGTAGTAATAGTATTTTTAAGCAACATGTTATCTTTTAAAACTATTGGCAATCCGGTGAATAAGCCCACTTGGCCTTTTTTGATTTCCTGATCAGCTTTTTTTGCCTGTTGCATAGCTAAATCATCAGTAATCTGTAGCAACGCTTTTACTTTTGGATTAATTTCTTTAGCTGCTTTAAGGCAGGCTTGGGTTAATTCAAGACTGGTGAATTCTTTCTTGTCCAAACCCTGACGGGCCTCATTAATTGTTAACTGATTTAATTTCATCATTCTAAAACCGGCTTAACTTTATTAAAATTGCCATGTTTCTCAGGAAACTGGTCAATTATCTCATTAACATTTTGGCATTCCTTAACTTCATCTTCGCGCCAAATATTTATTAAATCCTTAAGATGGGAAATATCCTTCACTTCAGAAGTGTCCACTTCCTGAATCTGCTTTACATAATCCAAAATTGAAGAAATCTGTTCGGCAAACTTCTTTTTTTCTTCCCCTGTTAATTCTATCCTAGCCAGGTGGGCTAGTTTTTCTATGTCCTGCTCTTGGAAACCCATAATAAAATTATATCATAATGTTTGACAAAAAACTATTGATTAATAATAATTAAATTGCCCGTGAGATTTGAGATTTTTTTTCTAGGGTATTTCAGGTATTTACTTATTGCCCCTCCTTTCTGTAGTACTAACCGTATAACAGAAAGGATGGACATGAAAACGACCAACAAAAAAGGTCGTGAAAGTGACCCTCTTTTAGCGGAATGGATTGCGTTTTGTCGAATCGCTCGAGATCTCGACAATCCCCCCACCCAACCAAGTAAGTAGGTCACTAAGCACAAATCGTGAAGCCGGGGCATAAAGATGTGCGCCGGCTTATTTTTTATTTTAATAAATAGCACGTTTTTTTCTTTACTTGACAATCAATACGCTAATAATATAGTATGAATCTCAATATAGATCTTTTGTCTTAAGAAGATAGCACAAACAAGGGTGTAGCGCGTGTTGGACCATGTCCAACCACCTGATGTTAGAATCGGACATCCCCCCTCCGCTGCACCCTTGTTTTTTATTTAAGTAAATTCAAAAATTCATTTTCTGAAGTTATTTTAACGCCTAGTTTTTTTGCCTTATTGAATTTTGACCCTGGCTCCTCGCCAACTACTACATAATCTGTGTTCGCAGAAACTGATGAAACCCACTTGCCGCCGGCTTGCCGGATTTTTTCCTTAGCTTCTTCGCGCGACATGGACTCTAGAGAACCAGTAACAATAACTTTCTTATCTGTCAAACTAGTTTTCTTAAATGCTACTTGCTCTGTTTTTATCTTAATGCCTTTGGATAATAATTTTTTTAATAAATTATTATTTTGCTTATCCTGGAAATATTCATAAATGCTTTTAGCTACAACCGAACCAACGTCATGCATGCCTTCAAGCTTTTTTAATGAGGCTTTCATGATATTATCCAAATTTCCAAACCTGGCCGCCAAATCAATTGCCGTTTCTTCGCCCACATGGCGGATACCCAGGGCATATATAAACCGCGCTAAAGTAACTTGTTTAGCTGATTGAATAGCTTCAACTAAATTATCCGCTGATTTTTCTGCAAAACGTTCTAAGGGCTCTAAATCCGATTCTTTCAGGTCAAATAAGTCAGCTGGATTTTTAACCAAGTCCGCTTTAAAAAGATGTTCTAAAATTTTAGGGCCTAATCCGTCAATATCAAACGCCTTTTTGGATATAAAATGGCGCAAACCCTCGTGCTGCTGGGCAAAGCAGTTTTTATTGGCACAATAATGGGCTACCTCATCTGCTTTTTTTACCACGCGTGAACCGCAAACCGGACATTTGGCCGGCATAGTAAATTTCTTTTCCTGGCCAGTGCGCAGTTTTGGCAGAACCTTGACTACGTCAGGGATAATATCACCGGCTTTTTGCACAATCACCGTATCACCGATCCTTAGGTCTAAACGGTTTATCTCATCCAGGTTGTGCAATGTTGCCCGGGCCACTGTACTGCCGGCTACCTGAACCGGCTTTAAATGAGCCACTGGCGTCAGGGCGCCTGTCCTGCCTACCTGTACTTGAATATCTTCAACTATGGTAGTGGCTTGTTCCGCCGGATATTTATAAGCTAAAGAACCGCGTGGCGCTTTGCCAACTACCCCCAGCCTTTGAAAGACACTGCGATCATTTACCGTAACCACGATTCCGTCTGACCAGTAGGGCAATTTTTCCCGAATTTTTCCAATAGAAGCATGGTACTTTTCAACTTCTTCAATGCCCTGGCACTTCTTATTATGCTCACCGGCCCGAAACCCAATTTTTTTCATAATCTCGTGCGACTCTTGGTGGGTCTTCTGTCCCAAGTCAGTCACTAAATCATAAGCCATAAAGCTTAAATTTCTGGAGGCTGTAATTTTTGAATCTAGTTGGCGGACTGACCCGGCGGCGGCGTTTCGTGGATTGGCAAAAACCGGCAGCTTATCTTTTACCTGCTGTTTATTCAGATTATCAAAAATTTTTTTCATCATAAATACTTCGCCGCGCACTTCAATCTCTTTATTTGCCTTTAACTGCATGCTAGTTGACAAATCTTCAATTTGTAAGCGTAGAGGTATAGCTTCGATGGTTTTTAAATTATTAGTTACCTCCTCACCAACTTTTCCATCTCCTCTGGTGGCTCCTTGCCACAATATCCCTTTTTTATAAATTAAAGTGGTAGCCAGTCCGTCCATTTTCAGCTCAGCATAATAATCCAGCTTAATATTGGATGGTATTAGTTTTTTCAATCTTGTTTCCCAGTCATTCAGCTCATCATTAGAAAAAGCATCATTTAATGACATCATCGGCACAGTATGACTGAACTTGGTAAACTCATCCAACGGCTGGCCGCCAACGCGTTGAGTGGGTGAATCCGGAGCTACCAGTTCAGGATATTTTTTTTCTAACTCATCCAGCTCGTGCTTAAGCGAATCCAAGGCTGCATCAGAAATTTCCTGCTTATCCAAAACATGGTAGAGATAGCGGTGATGGCTTATCTCTCTCTTTAATTTATCAATGCGAATCCTAGCGTTCTTTTTGTCCATCAGTAAATATACGCTATTAATAGTTAATAAATTATCAATTATAAATTACTAATTATACATTTAAAAAAACTACGGACAATCATCAAAAATCTGATAACTGCTTATCTGGTACCAGTCCATTCGAATAGAGTTCGCGCTCTGGTCAGTAAACCTGATTGTCCGTCCGGGATCACTGCCCAAACTAAAAGATTCAGGGATTGTACAGGTCTGATAATTTACATCAGCTGGGAAGCTGGTTACTAAACCGATCTCGCCTGCCTGGGGATCATCAATCAGCACTTCCAAGGGTGAACTAGCCGGCGTTAAAACCCTGAGGCTGACGTAGTACTTTGAACTGGCAGGTATTGTATCAGGAATCGGCAAAGTAAATGAAGCATTATTATTTTGTAAGAGACAACCCCCCATTCCAAAACAGGCTACTGTATCAGTACAATCTATAGCCAACCACACAGGTAAAGCCATACAAGTAGGGCAGTCGCCGCAAGACACGCTTGATATAGCCTCCTCAACCTGGATAGTACCAGAGCTGTAAATGGGCTGGCCTAAAATTATTGTTTTATAAATCTCGCCTTCACTGAACAGCACATAATCATATAAGCCGAATAACGGCACTTTCCAAGGCACAGTGGCAGTTAATGACTGCTTGAATCTACTGCGCGTGCCTATAGATTTAATTTTTAAATGGGAAGGTAAATCAGTTACCTCGTTTCCCGTACTATTAAAAGGAGTTATGGTTACACTGGCTAAATCGCCAAATAAAGCTTTTATTCTTATACGATAACCAACAGGAATAAATCCTGATCCGGCATAAGCTTCAGATAAATCAATCGGCCAGCCCGGACCGCTCAAATCCGTAAAGCCAATTACTTTCTTGGCTTTATTAGACGTACCAATGGCTCCAGTATCATCCCAGGCTGTCCACCATACTTCTGCCCAGGCATCATTATCACCACCCTCATTCTGAACTACAATTGATTCTACTATCATATTTGGATCTGGATTTAATGCATTATTGACATCAAAATAATCCGCTTGTTCATATTCATTTACCAATATTTCCTCATTTTCAATTTTTGAAGTTTCAGTTGATGTCTGATCATTATCAAAATCCGCATCATTAATAAAAGTATCATCTGAGTACCCGCTGATAATTGTTACCGCGTCATCTAAATTCACCGAGGGGTCAGCACGAAATATTTTAAGTGCGTACAGGCCTTTTTCAATGCCAGACTCAGCCGCGTAATAGGCCATACCGGCATTAGCTGCCGAACTGCTTAATTTCAATTCATTTATGACCAAAACTGATACGCTAATGGAAATAGCCGTAATTAAACTAATAATTAATAGTGTATATAATAAAACAGAACCTTGATTTTGCTTAAGGCTATTCATAATTTAAGTTTTGCACTTTACCCGAATAAAGACGGGAAGAAATAATTGTCTGCATATTTATGGTCCTGGATTGCTCTGGAATGGTGCTGTCCAGGGCATTAGCCGTTAATAATATGCGTACTTTTGGCTGGAAATTCTGACCATCACTGTAGTATAGGCAAGTATTAGTAACGCCAACGTCACAGCGGTAGGATATCAAACCAGCATCCACACATTCTTGATCACCAGTTAAGGCACAACTTTCCACTGTTACATCCACATAAGGATTTGCGCTAGGGGTAATCAGGAAATCTAATTTTGTAATTTCTACTGAGTCCGGCGTGATGTTCTCCCAGTTCTCGTCAACTGCCGGATCGCAGTCATTGCTTTCATTTACAGCGCAATACTGCGCTTTATCCGAAGTGGACGGCAGCAAACGGAAATATATTTCCTCGTGCAACTGGTTCAAAACTGCCAAGTAGGTAATATTTTGTGCTCCAGGATATAAATCCATATTCTGGATCGGATCATTATAAAATTCATAATTAATATCTCCTAAACGAACTTCCTGGGCAATGGCTTCAAATAAATACCTCACATCATCCTGAACCCGCTGCAGGGCAACAACTTTCCGCTGGGCATTATGAACAACCAGGTAAATATTTACCGTAATTAAAAGCGTCATCACAAAAATTGACAAGGCAATTATTGTCTCAATTAACGTAAAACCTTTTTTATTTCCCCTAATCATTAATTTATTTTTCATGGCTTTAATTTGTAAACTTACAATATCTGCCAGTTATAAAATCTGTCTTCAATAATTAATTTTTTATTGGACATGGCAGACGGCCATCTGACTTCTGAAACAACCCTAATGCCCACCTGGCTGTAAGTACCGCCAAATTCTGTAAGACAATCATTACTGCTGCTTAAAGGCACAATTTCTTCTGCTCCAGTGTCGTCCTGGCATAATTCATTTATGTAAATTAACCTGTAAAAACGAGTTTGTTCGCCACTAGCCGTCCCTCCCTGAACATATTGCCCATTATTAAGAAAAATTTTTGTAAAATCTGTAAAATCATTAACTGCAAAATCTAAAATGATATCACTGGAGCCATCAATAACTGGAATAGCTGTATTATCGCCTGTCAAGCCATCATCCCAACTGACCCCTGAATCAGGATCAATCCAATTGCTGTCTCGGATATTCCTTACGATTTCAATCCCCTCCCTAGACAAACTGGCGCCAACTAATTTATTGATGCTTTCACGTCCTGCATTTATACTGGTCACAATCAAAGCGATTGTGGCTACCAGCCCGGTTATCAAAATAAAAAGAGCAAAAATCACCTCCAGTAAACTCTGCCCTTTATTATTTCTAATTATATTCATATGGTAATTATAAACTACACTCACTCTGAACTTCACTGATCTGGCCTGAAATCCTGTTAATTGATATTTTACGGCAATAACTTGTTACATAATCACTGGTGATCAGAATTTCCAACTTATTAATTAAATCCCCGCTGCTGTCCTCGGCCTCCTGCCCGCCAGCCCCGCCGACAAAAAAATGTATAATGCCGGTTGGCGGTTCAAAAGTTACATCAATTCTGTTGTCAGTATCATTTGGTATTATAGCATCCTCTTCGCCAAGCTTAATTTCTTTAATGTGCAAACTCTTATATGACAAATCTTTATAAACTACGCCAAAATCATAAATATCACCATCAAAATAATTATTATTTTTTTTATCCCCAAAAATCCAATAATTTTCTGTACTGGCAATACTAATGCCATAACCGCCCCTAGGAACGGTATTTACGCAAATACCAGTATCGCAAGGAGTATCATCCGGAACAATACATTCGTTATATCGTACAATCTCCGGCGAGGATTCATCGCAAAACATCAAACTGTTTCCTCCTATGGTATAGCTTTGGGCCAGGCGCAGGTTTTGTGAAAACTCAAGGCCTGCCTGGCGCAATTCATTGGAACGGGTGCCGGACCGGAAATTTACCATAATAATCAAAGTTAACACGCCAAGAATGCTAATAACAATTAATAATTCTGCCAATGTAAATCCCCGGCTATTAACTTTCTTCATAATAAAAAAATATCCTGATAAAATGAAATTATTTTATCGCCCAGAATAAAGGCTATAAACGTCCCCAGGCTTAAAAACGTGCCGAATGGAACCTGGCTTTTCCATTTCTTTTTACTGCCAATAATTAAGCCAATTCCAACTATTGAACCAAAAACGTATGATAAAAATAAGCCAACCAGTAAAACTTTATAACCGAGCATCATTCCCATCAGGATTCCAAGCCGAATATCACCGCCGCCTATCCATTTTCCCTTAGAAACCACGAACTGGAGCAGAAAGAAACCGCCGCCGATTAATATGCCTATTAACAATTCCAAAATGCCAATTTTAAGCACAAAAAATGATAAAGGAAAGGCTATCAGGATGGCTGGCAAGGTTACTCTATCCAGAATTAAGTAATAACGAAAATCATACGTAAAAACCAGAATCAATATGCTGGCATAAAAAAGATAAACAAAAAAAGTCGCCCCCAGACCAAAATTCAATAAAAGGAGCAAAAAAGCTATGGTAGTGCCAATTTCAACCAACGGGTACTGCCAAGAAATATTTTTTTTGCAGTACCGGCACTTACCTTTTAAAAAAATAAAGCTGGCAACTGGCACTAAATCCCACCATCCAAGATCATGCTTGCAGGCAGGGCAATAAGAACGGCCCCGAATAAAACTAACGCTCGCATGAAGTCTGTAAATTACGGCGTTGAGAAAACTGCCCACTACCAACCCTAAAATAATGACTAGAAAAATTATCATATTATACTATAATTATACCAAAAAAAGCCCAAAAAGGGAAAAGCTACACCTCTGAATTTATCAGTAATTATTTCAGTTAATCTAGCGGATCCCGGCCTGATCTAAATAATGAGTACCAGCTTTCAGGCCATAATAATCTTTTTCTAATTCAAAGCTGATTTCATAGTTATTCTCAGTTGGCGGTTTAACAACTAAATACTGATGGCTGCCAGGATCCTTAAACTGGGCAATGGATGGCAAGTATGTACCCAAGTTGCACTGGCTGACCAGCATTCCGGTCTGATTACATCCATTCTCCGCTGCGCCTAAATAATTTGATCTGTCATTAATTAAAAATTCAAAAGCCGCTTGTATGCGGGTAATGTCCGATAAGCGCTTGGCATCCCTGGTCTTGGCTTTTTCATTATTTAATAATAAAAATCCGCCTCCAATGAGAATCCCAAAAATTATTACAAAAATTAGAATTTGTACTATAGATACGCCTTTTTGGTTGCTGTAATTCATATTTTTTTACTTTATGCTTTAAGTACCGGGCAGGGTTGGGCAATGGTCACCTTTCCCGTAAATCCCGGTTGAATAAAAATAAAACCAAATTCCCGTCTGACCTTCTTCCTGGAAGCATAGCACATATCCGCGATGGCCGATATTTTCATTCGTATCGTATGTATAATAATATCCACTAGTTTGGTTATTTAAAGGGTCAGACATGGTACGGCTTAAATAGCCGGGGAATAACGGATTGCCATTATCAGAAAAAATCGTTCCATCGCTTGCTAAGATACTGCTATCAGGTCCTGCTCCGCTGGCTGTAACAGGTGCTGGATATTGGTCATGATCATCCGAATAAAGTGCCAGTCCCAATCTTAATTGCGCTAAATCGGACATCCGGCTGGCATTACGTGCAGACGCTCTGGCCCCCTCTAAACTAACTAAACCAATAACCGAAATAATTCCGATTATCGCAATTACAACCAACATTTCTACCAGGGTAAATCCATTATTATTTTTATTGTTATACTTTACCATTTATATCTACATTATATATTACTGAACATTCACGTCAATTAATTCATTAATTGGTTAGTATAATTTTTCTATTTCTTCAATAGCTAATTCAAAATTAGGTCTTAATTCAAGGGCTAATAAATATTGTTCACGAGCTGCTTTATTATCGCCGGTAACTGAATAATTCTTGCCTAATAGTAAATGAAGAAATGCCAACTGCGTTGCCAAATTAGGATTGGTGGTTACACTAGTACTGCCGTATTCATTTAATATCTGGGTAATTATATTCATTGACTGGCCATAATCTCCTGCTTCAAAATTAAGCCAGGCTAAATCATAATAAAAATTAGGATGAAATATCGGATCATAAATTATTGCTGTTTTATATTGCTCCTGCGCTTCATCTACCTTTCCTTGGATATAATACAAAGTCCCTAATTGATTATATAAATAATAATCTAGCTTATTATATTTAATGGAATTAAGCAGAATCTTTTCGGTATTAGTAAAGTCAAAACTATCAGTCTTCTTTGTTTCTCTGGCCAAGTTTATAACGGATTGTGAGTACGTGCGGATTTTATACGGTGATGGGTCATAGCTAATGGCCCGTTCATATAACTCAGCTGCGGCTAATGTTTGGCCGGTTTCCTGCTTAGCCAGCCCCCTGTCAAAATCTGATTGTGACATAAACAGTGTAATGCCGCGCGCCAGTAAGCCCAGGCTAATAATTATTAATAACGCTTTAAATGATATGTCCAATAAATGGCGCTTGTTTTTAACGCTCTGCTTTTCTGACTCGTGACCTGAATCCTGGGCCACCAGTAATCCGCCTGTTATCCAAAAAAGTAAAAAAACCGCCGGAAATTGCCAGCCAAAATCAAATAAGGCATGGATAACCAAAGCCAGCACACCTAAGCCTAAACTTAAAAAATACGGCTTTTGTATTTGATCGTTAAAGTTATTTCTAATTATTCTGTAAATTTTAATTAATAAAGCGATAACAAAGCCCAATAGGCTTAAAATTCCAAACAATCCCAACTCAGCCGCTGTTTGTAAGTAATAATTATGAACATACTTAGGCTGTTCAAGAATATTCTGGGCGTACTGCGGATATATATCCTGATAAGTGGCTAGGCCAGTACCAATTAATATATTATCCCTAAAAATATCAAAAGCAGACTGCATAAAATTTAAACGCTGGCTAAAGCTAAACTCAACGTTTTGGGGCGTTATGGTTTCATAAATTTTTAAAGCCTGGCTTGCATCGCCTAAGCTGATATAACGGAACAAAAAAGCTGCCGTTAAAAGTAAAATGAATATAATTAAAATTTTAACTAAGCTTTTCTTGTTGAAAATCTGCCGGCGTAAAACAACTAACATTATTATCAGGGGAATGATTAAGCTGAGCCATCCGGAATAAGATAAGCTCAAGAAAAAACTAATGGCAATTAAAAATGAAGCAAAGCCATAAAATATTTTTAATTTTCTATTTTGTTCGCTAAAAACAAGAACCAGGCTAATAACAATCCCAAATAATAAATAACTGCCCAAAGCATTGGCATTAAAGAACAATCCACCAGCCCTGTCAGAGGAATCACTCATAAACATCCAAATATTAATTAATGAGGCAGTAACAGCGGTAGCTACCATAACAAAGGTAACCGTCTTGACCCGAAAAAAATTCCTAAAAGTCTTGCTGGCTACCCAGAAAATTACCGCATAACTGGCCAGCAGAGAAAAGTAATGCAGGCTTTCATATTTTACAAATGAAAAAAACAAGGAACTAATCAGCCCAATAATTATAAACAGCAATAAGTATAATTGGGGTGATTTATAAATTTTTTCATTGGCTACTTCCTGCTTACTATCCTTAAGTAATAATAGAGAATAAAAAATTAATGGAAATACTAAAATCAAAAAAATACTTACCAGCCAGTTATTCCACTCGCCGGAAAAAAATGACGTAGCAACTATTAAAAACAAAAAAATCCCCAGCAGGACATTCTGGCGGAATTTTGAGATATTTAACGATAGTTTTTCTAATATCATGCCCCTATTATATCAAAAAAGGGAATTAAAGTGTAATATGATAATTCTACTTTTTTATGGCATACTCATTCAGCCAATTAAATATTTCACTTTGTTTAATAATGCGACTTTTATTTATATAGCTCCTTTGCTTTAATAATCTGGGGAATGAAATCAGCACCATGCTTAGTATCTTTATATACACTAAAGCGCTGTTTAATACAGACAATTTATAATCAGAATCTACAGAAGATTTTTCCCTTAAAGATGGCAGCCACAGCTTTACCGGGAAATTCTTTATGGCCAGATAAACCCTGTTCCGCCCTGAATGATAACGCCTGAAAGCATAAGATATCTTGCTGGTTGTAGCAGCTACCTTATGGAATACCCTGGCTTTAGGCGCATATAATATTTTCCATCCCTTAAGCAGGGCACGAACAGATAAATCAGTGTCTTCAATATAAGTAAAAAAATGGTGGTCAAAAAAGTCATTATCCTGACGAATATCTTCCAGCATTTCTCTCCGGTAAAGCGCCGCTCCGGCCCTGGCACTAAAGCACTGTTCCAACTTATCATACTGGCCTTTATCCTGCTCCTTGTACCCCCGTGTTACGACTTTTAAACTGCCGGGATATAAAAAGTCGCCAGCTGAATCAATCATATTCCTTTCATTAAAAAATAAAAATTTACTGCTGACCGCGCCGATTTTCTGGTCAGCTTCAACGGCCCGCACAAGTTCTGCCAGCCATTCCCGATCTACTTCTGTATCGTTATTTAAAGTGGCTATATATTTGATATTTTTATTTTTCAATACTTCGCGGATAGCGATATTATTGCCTTCGGCAAAACCGTAATTTTTTTTATTCTGAATAATTTTAACTTGGGGATAATTTTTACTGATAAATTCAACAGAATCGTCTTTTGACCCATTGTCAATAAGAATCACTTCGTACTTGTCATAAGACTGGCCCAAAACAGAATCAAGGCAAGTAGCTAAATGCTCCTGCCCGTTCCAGTTTAAAATTATCACGCATGTATCTACTTGGCTCATTTTATCTTATTTAATGGAATAGATAATTTCATACTTTATTTTTTTTTCATTTTTTCATACTGACTTTAGTCAGGTTAGGCTTTATAACCCTACGCCACTTCACCCTTCGGGTGATCTCCCGTAGGGAGAGAAGTGGCTAAGAAGAGAAAGAGCAAAGTGGCTGGGAAATTAAAAAAGCAGGAAACTTACAATTCATTATACCAATCCTTTTCAAATACAAAAAGTGCCCGAATATTATGGACACTTTTTGTTTTATTTTAAGTCTCTTTGAAATCAGTAGGTTACGCACAAGCACCAGGTGCTGAATCGCCGTCGCCTGAAGTACCATCACCAGCTATCCAGAAAAATGTTCCTGTACCAGGCGCTTCCAAACCAGCATACAGTATAAATCCGCCATTAGGAGTGCCTCCGGCATCAGGACACACATTATATACGTAATTGAATATACCGCTGTTGGTTGGGTCTGAAACGGCTTTGCTGATATATTCAGGCAGGACAGGGTTAGTGGCAGGCGTGGCATCAAAAATACCGTCACCGTCCTGAGAATAATTAGGCACAGAAGCTGCTGGATATGAATCTTTATTATCATCAGAATACAGCACTAAAGCTGTCTTTACCTGAGAGAGATCAGACTTACGCGTAGCGTCACGGGCCTTTTCACGGGCACCGTTTAAAGCCACCAAACCAATAGTGGCTAAAATACCAATAATGGCGATAACCACCAATAACTCAATAAGTGTAAAACCTTTCTTTTTCATGAATTCACCCCCTTCCAATATAAGGGCGGAATATCTACCTTTATTTGGAAAATTATGTAAATATTCACAGATCACGGATCCGCCTGACCCGTAATGTACTTACATATTTACCTAGATTTAGTAACTATTCCTGCTCCTAAAATTAATAATAAAACATTAAAGAACTATACATCTATATTGTAATAATATCACATTTTAACCAAATTGTCAAACAAGCCTGG